>NZ_JBFRDA010000010.1:0-179918 GCF_052113345.1 Pseudarthrobacter sp. YAF2
TTGGGGGTGGTTTGGTCGGTGCTGAAGTTGAGGTTGGAGGTTCCTGGGGTGGGGGTGCCGCCGGCGTGGACGGTGATGTTGCCGAAGCTGGTGGGTGCGGTGACGGTGACGTTGACGGCGACGGCGGATACTCCGGTGGTGGGGATGCCCCGCGGCCGGTGACGGGGACGCGGATGGTGGCTCCGGGTGCGACCGGACCGCTGATGCCGCCTGTGCCGTTGCGGGTGTCCAGTTGCCGGAACGGGGCCTGGGACGAAAAGGCCCCCGGCTGCCGTGGATTCGTCGGTACGTGGAGCAGCTTGTTTGGCGTGCCGGCGCCAGTACCTGTGATCGTTCCGGGAACGGCCGTTGAAAGGACCGCATCCGTTACCTGGTCAGGCGTAAACAGCGGTGCTGGGAAAGAATGAGGGCTGCGGCGCCGGCGACGTGGGGCGCGGCCATGGATGTTCCGCTCAGGGATGCGGTGGCCGTCGACGACGTATTCCAGGTGGAGGTGATGCCTACCCCCGGGGCGTAAAGATCCACGCACTGGCCGAAGTTGGAGAAGGATGCCTGCCGGTCCGACGAGTCGCTGGCCGCCACAGTCATGGCGGACGGGGCGCGGGCAGGCGAGGCGGTGCAGGCATCTGCGGCTGAATTCCCTGCTGCGACGATGACAGGGATACCGTCGTTGATGACGTTTTGGACTGCCGTGTCAAGGAGGCTGCTGCCCGGTCCGCCCAGGCTCATATTGACCACAGCCGGTGTGCCGGGCGCGTGGTCACCGGCAATCCAGTCCAGTCCGGCAATGATGTCGGAGTAGTAGCCCGTGCCGTCGCAAGCCAAGGCCCTCACCGGAACGATGGTGGCGGACTTTGCCACCCCGTTGACGGTTCCCGCGATGATCCCGGAGACGTGGGTCCCATGTCCGTTGCAGTCACTTGTCCCTCCGCCGTCGGACAGCGCTGTCCAGCCCGCTGCAACCCGGCCGCCGAAGTCCACGTTCGAGGCAAGGACCCCGGTGTCGACGACGTATGCGCGGACGCCAAGGCCGGAACTGTCGTGCGTGTAGGAACCGGACAATGGCAACGCCTGCTGGTCGAGCCGGTCGAGTCCCCAAGGAGCCGGCTTTTCGGTGTCTGAAATCGTCGATACCGCGTCTGCCTCCACCGCCGTGGCCCTGCCCGAACGGAGCAGTGCGGTCGCTTGCGCCGCCGTGGCCTTGATCGCCGCCCCTCGGAGCGCCGTCGAAAACGTGTGGTTGACCCCAATGCCCTGCGCACGCAAATCCCGTGCCTCAGCTGTCACGTCGGTCCCCGCCGGGAACTGGACGAGGTAGCGGCCATTCGCGCTTTCAGGAGCGGCAGAGGGCGACGCCGGTGCCGCAGCCAGCGCCGATGCCTGCGCCGGGGCACCGCTTGAGCAGAGGACGACGACGGACAACAGTGCGGCGCCAAGGGCCAGGCGTAGAGGCTGGGACAACGGAATCGTGTTCCAATTGTGGTTGGTCCGGGGAAGAGACCGGATGATGCTTTCCGGCTTCCAAGGTATCTGAGCCACGGAGGCTGGCGGCCGAACCTCGGGCGATCCTGCGCATTACTTGTGGAACCTTGGAAAACCTCCGCATGACACTTCCATTCGCCCCGGATCCAGCCCGTGTACCGAAGGCCGCGCGGCCCGCGGGTCGCCAACAACGGAAGACCATGTTCGTCACAATGCTGTCCCCGGCCGGAGCGATGTTCCTACACTGGGCGCAGGTCATGAGTACCAGCGACAAGCCCCGGCTCGCTGGCCGGCAACCCTCCATCCGCGGTGGGGTGCCCCGGGTGAGGACCAGGCTGTCCGGCAAGAGCCGGAAGCAAGCGCGGCCCGTAGTGCTCCCAGCATGCCGGGCCCATGTCATAGGAGACTGAGATGTCCAACGGATGGTCCTTCGAAACCCGCCAGATCCATGCAGGCCAGGAGCCTGACAGTGCCACCGGAGCCCGCGCACTGCCCATCTACCAGACCACGTCCTTCGTGTTCCCGAGCGCCGAGAGCGCAGCCAACCGTTTTGCCCTGGCTGAACTGGCGCCGATCTACACCCGCATTGGCAACCCCACCCAGGATGCTGTGGAGCAGCGGATCGCCAGCCTCGAAGGTGGCCTCGCCGCTTTGCTGCTGAGCTCCGGCCAAGCCGCGGAGACCTTCGCGGTCCTGAATATCGCAGAGGCCGGGGACCACATCGTGGCCAGCCCCAGCCTGTACGGCGGCACGTACAACCTGTTCGCCCACACCCTGAAGAAGTTCGGCATTTCGGTCACCTTCGTGGACGATCCGGACAACCTGGACCAGTGGCGCGGGGCTGTGCAGCCCAACACCAAGCTGTTCTTTGGCGAGGTGGTTTCCAACCCGCGCCAGGACGTCCTGGATATCGAAGGCATTTCCGAGGTGGCACACCAGGCAGGCGTTCCCCTGATCGTGGACAACACCCTTTCCACTCCCTACCTGATCCGGCCGCTGGAATGGGGTGCGGACATCGTGATCCACTCCGCCACCAAGTACCTGGGCGGCCACGGCTCAGCCATCGCCGGCGTCATTGTCGACTCCGGCAAGTTCGACTTCGGCAAAGAGCCCGAGCGGTTCCCCGGCTTCAATACCCCGGACCCCACCTACAACGGCCTGGTCTACGCCCGCGACCTCGGCGCCAATGGTGCACTGGGTGCCAACCTTTCCTACATCCTCAAAGCCCGTGTCCAGCTGCTGCGCGACCTCGGCTCGGCGGTCTCCCCGTTCAACGCCTTCCTGATTTCGCAAGGCCTGGAAACGTTGAGCCTGCGGGTGGAACGGCATGTTTCCAACGCCACGGAAGTGGCGCGTTGGCTGGAGGCAAGGGACGACGTCGAATCGGTCGCCTACGCGGGGCTTCCGTCCAGCCCCTGGTATGAGCGTGGCCGCACGTACGGCCCCAAGGGGACCGGCGCCGTCGTCGCCTTCAACCTGGCCGGTGGCGCGGAGGCGGGCAAGCGCTTCGTCGACGCCCTTGAACTGCACTCCCACGTGGCCAACATCGGTGACGTGCGCTCCCTTGTCATCCACCCGGCGTCGACCACCCACAGCCAGCTCTCGCCCGAGCAGCAGGTGGTGGCCGGGGTCAATCCCGGGCTGGTCAGGTTGTCGGTCGGCCTGGAGCACATCGACGACATCCTGGCTGACCTTGAAGCCGGTTTCCGCGCGGCCAAGGGCGCCGCTGACGCCTGATTGGCAGCACGCGGCGGCACGGGCGGCCGGCAACGCCGGGAAGTCACAACCAGTCACACTCTTGGCCTGGGGTGGGGGGTGTTTCGTACACTCGAACCAGGTCATGAGTGCCAGTGACAGCCCCGGCTTGCTGGCCGGCAACCCTCCTTCCGCGGTGGGGTGCCCCGGGTGAAGACCTGGCCTGCCGGTCAAATGACGGCAGGCAAGCGCGTAGAAGAGGTCTTGCCATGACGGTTACCGTCGCCCGAACCACCATTCCCGAACACGGAGTTGTCCGCTACGCCTCCATTGGAGGACTCGAGCTGGAGGGCGGCGGCTACCTGCCGGATGTCACCTTGGCTTACGAAACCTGGGGCACGCTGAATGCGGACGGCAGCAACGCCATCCTGATCGAGCATGCCCTGACCGGCAGCACCCACGTGACTCGCGGCGACACGGACGAAGAGGGCTGGTGGGAACAGTTGGCCGGTCCCGGCGCTCCCGTGGATACCGACCGTTTCTTCGTGGTGTCCATCAACATCGTGGGCGGTTGCTACGGATCCACGGGCCCGTCCTCGCCAGCCCCGGACGGAGCGCCGTGGGGGTCGCGGTTCCCGCTGGTCACGCTGCGGGACAGCACTGTTGCGGAGGCCCGGCTGGCGGATCAGCTGGGCATCGGGAGCTGGTACGCCGTCCTTGGCGGTTCCATGGGCGGCGCCCGCGCCCTTGAGTGGGCCGTGACCTACCCCGACCGCGTGCAGCGCTGCGCCGTCATCTCCGTCGGGGCTGCCAGCACGGCCGAACAGATCGCTTTCGCCCAGGCCCAGACCCTGGCCATCCGCCAGGACCCGAATTTCAACGGCGGCGACTACTACGGCGGCCCGTGCCCGGAAGACGGACTGGCCCTGGCCCGGCGCATCGCCCACATCACATACCGGTCCGCCGCGGAACTGGAAGGGCGGTTCGGCCGGGAACCCCAGGCGCCGGAGTCGCCCCTGCGCGGCGGATTACTGGCAAACCGCGGCCGCTACCAGGTGGAAAGCTACCTGGATCACCAAGGCAGCAAGCTCGTCCGACGCTTCGACGCAAACAGCTACATCGCCCTCACCGAGGCGCTGATGAGCCACGACATCTGCCGGGGACGGGGGCCACTGGCCGAAACGCTGGCATCCTCCACCGCCCGGTTCTTCGTCGCCGCCGTGGACTCCGACAGGCTCTATTTCCCGTCCCAGTCCCGCGAATTGGCGCAGGCGCTGCCCGGCGAGGTCGACGTACATATGATCCAGGCACCAATAGGCCACGATGGCTTCCTGACCGAGATCGGGCAGCTGGGACACCAGCTCCGGACCGCGTTCCTGGTCTAGCAGCGCTCGCCGCATCCCGGCTGCGGGCGGCGGCGCCACCATTCGGTACCCACCACGGGGCTGCCGACGCGGCGGTGCCGCAGTGCAGGCGCCCCGGACGCGAAGTACGGCATGATCGTGCCATGAAAGCCGCCGTCCTTTACTCCACCGTTCCCGCTGTTCCCGCCCCCGGAAGTGCACCGGGGAAGCGCCGCTACGCCGACGCCAAGCCCCTGGTGGTGCAGGAACTGGACCAGCCGCAGCCGCGCGCCGGGGAGCTTGGGGTTGCCATCACGTACTCCAGCCTGTGCCATTCGGACCTGTCCGTGGTGGACGGCTCCCGGGTCCGGCCGCTTCCGATGGCCCTGGGCCACGAGGCCGTGGGGCGGGTGGTATCCGTGGGCGGCGGCGTGGCGGACGTGTCTGTCGGAGACCACGTTGTGCTGGTCTTCGTGCCCAGCTGCGGCCACTGCCGGGCCTGTCGGTCCGAAAGGCCCGCGCTCTGCCACCGCGCAGCGGAGACCAACAGTTCCGGTGACCTGCTGCACGGGCCGGCCCTGCTGCGCACGCCCGCGGGGGAGCGCATCAACCATCACCTGGGCGTCTCGGCCTTTGCCGATTATGCGGTGGTTGCGCGGGAATCGGTGGTGGTAATTGACGACGACGTCCCGGACACAGTTGCGGCGATGTTTGGTTGCGCCGTGCTCACCGGAATGGGGGCTGTGCTTAATACCGCGGGCGTCAATCCCGGACAGTCCGTGGCAGTCTTCGGCCTCGGAGCAGTGGGCTTGTCCGCAGTCATGGCGGGCCGGCTCGCCGGGGCAGCCGGCGTGATCGCCATCGATCCGAATCCGGGCAAGCACCAGTTGGCCCTGGATGCCGGCGCCACAGCGGTGGGAACACCCGCGGACGCGGCCCGGCTGGTTGAAGAGGCCGCCGGGGACGGTGTGGACGTTGCCGTTGAGGCGGTCGGCTCGACCGGCGTGATCGCCACGTGCCTGGAACTGGTGACGCGGGGCGGTGCGGTTGTCTCGGTGGGCCTGCCGCATCCGTCCGCCGAACTGACGGTTCCCGCGCTGCAGTTCGCAGGGGCGGGCAAGCGACTCCTGGGCTCCTACATGGGTGACGCAGTGCCCGGCCGCGACATCCCGAAATACCTTGGCTACTGGCGCGAAGGCAGGCTTCCGGTCGGACTGCTGCATACCGACACCCGGCCGCTGACCGAAATCAACGAGGGACTGGATGCGCTGGCATCCGGGCAGGTGGTCAGGCGGCTCTTCCGTGCCTGAGGCTGGGCGGAGCCCGGCTCTCAGCCGTTCATGATCTCGCCGCGGCGCTTCATGTAGTCCTCCATGGACAGTTCGCCGTTGCTGTACTGCTGGTCCAGTTCTGCGAGCTTCCGGGCACGGAATCCCTGGGGCGCTCCCGGCGGGGGAGTGGCCGGACCCGACGGCGGGCCGGCCGGCGGCTGGCCGGGACCCTGCGGCTGGCCAAAGCCTTGCTGCTGGCCGGGGAACTGCTGGAAGGGCGGTTCCTGCGGAGCGCCGTACCGGGGGTCCGGCATGGGCGGCTGCCCATACTGGTAGGGCAGTGGCTGGGAATCATCGGCAGGCCGGGGCTGGCGGAAACCGCCGGACAAGTAGTCCTGCTGGGTATAGCCGTCGCGGGGCTGGTTGCTCTGCGGCCCTGCGGACCCGGGAAACTGGCCCGGGTACTGCCCGGGCCCCGGGAAGCCGCCGGGCCCGTACTGCCCGGGCCCCGGCAAGCCTTGGTCCCGGTCCCGCCGCGCCATGGATCGCCGGTACATCCGCATGGCCATGGGGACAACGAAGGACAGGATGATGATCCACAAAAACAAGCTGCTCACGGTGCCGCGCCTCTCGAAGGTTGTCCTTCCAGCCTAACCCCGGGCGGTGCTACCGGCGGCTGGGCTCCGAGGTTCCCAGCGGACCTTCACCGGATCCCAACGGAACGCCCGGGCCGAAGGCGGGACCCGGCGTCGGCCGTTTTGCCGTGATGCCGTCACCGGAGGACTGGTGCCGCAGCCGGCGCAGTACCCAGGGCACGAAATATTCGCGCGCCCACACCAGGTCCCCGGTCCTTGCCTCGCGCCAGGTCCGCGGCGGCAGCGCCTTGGGCTGGAGCGGTTCCAGCGAGTGCTCCACGTTCAGCGAGTCCAGCACCATGGCCGCGATGGTGTGGTGGCCCAGGGGTGAGAAATGCAGCCTGTCCTGGTCCCACATTTGTGGATCGCTCAGCTGCCGGAGGGACCACATGTCAGCAATGACGGCGTCGTGCCGGGCCGCGACGGTCCGCAGGTTCTCGTTGTAGATGGCCACCTTGCTCCGGATCCTGCCCAGGACCGAGGAACCGGTGTCCGGCCCGTTGAACAGGACCACGGTGGCGCCGCCCATGGACAGGATCTGGACCACGGAATCGAGTTTCTCGGCCAGTGCGTCGGGGTCCCCGCCCGGACGGATCAGGTCGTTGCCGCCGGCGGACAGGGTGACCAGGTCCGGCTTCAGCGCCAGGGCCGGAGCCAGTTGCTGGTCCACGATCTGCTGCAGGAGCCGGCCGCGGACGGCCAGGTTGGCGTAGGCGAAGTCCGGCTTGGTGCGGCCCAGTTCTTCGGCCACCCTGTCGGCCCAGCCGCGGTGGCCGCCGGGGCTTGCGGGCTCGGGGTCGCCGATGCCCTCGGTAAAGGAATCGCCCATCGCCACGTACCGGTTCCAGGGGTGGGAACCGGGGTGCGCGGACGGGGTCTGGATGGCACTTGCGTCAGTCACTGTCCTATCCTGCCTTCCGCTTCACTGGCTACGCCAACGTAGGTTGTTACTTTCCGGTAACTGTAAGAATGGAAACCATGACTGACGCCGAAGTATTTCCCGCTCCCGTTGTCCTGTGGTCCCATCCCGAAGACCAGCGTGCCGGCAAGCCGCTGCTGGTGCTGCTGCACGGCTACGGTGCGAACGAGCAGGACCTGTTCAGCCTGGCCGATATGCTTCCCGGGGACTTCGCGGTGGCATCCGTCCGGGCGCCGATCGCCATGGGACCCGGCTTCACCTGGTTCCCCCTCACGGCCTCCATCGACTACTCCCTGGACCGGGTCAAGGCGGCTTCGGCGTACGTCCTGGAATGGATCGACACCATCAGGGAAGGCCACCCCTCCGTCTCACTGCTGGGCTTCTCCATGGGCATGGCCATGGCCACCACCCTCCTGCGCCAGCGCCCCACGGACTTCGCAGCCGTCGTCGGACTCTCAGGCTTCGTGGTGGACGCCGCCGGCGACCCCGCCTTCAGGGACGCCGAACTGGACGGAAACGTCCCCATGTTCTGGGGCCGGGACCAGCAGGACCCGGTGATCACCGAGGACAAGATCGAGTTCACCATGGGCTGGGTGCGCAAGCACGTCAAGCTCACCAAGGTGCTCTACACCGGCATGTGGCACGGCATCAACCAGCAGGAGATCGGGCACGTGGGGGAGTTCCTCACCCATGAGGTGCTGAACAAGTAGAAGTACGACGGCGGGCGGCCGGCTGCGTGGCTAGTCCGCCTTTGGCGCCACCACTCGGACGGTCTGGCCGTTGACGGTGACGGTGTCGCCATTGTGCAGCTGGCGTCCGCGGCGGTCGTCGATTTCGCCGTTGACCTTGACCAGCCCGTTCTTGATGAGCTCCGTTGCCTCCACACCGTCCTCCACCAGGTTGGCAAGCTTCAACAGCTGGCCCAGCCGGATCATGCTGTCGCGGATGGGGACGTCGTCAATGGGGTTGCTCATACAGCAATAATGCCTGAACTAAGGTGGATTCAATGACCTCCCGTCCCCGCCTGCCGGTGCTCGCAGGCCTGCCGCTGGCCGTAGGTTCCGGCCTTGCCATCCCCGTCCAGGGGCGCATCAACGGGGCCCTCGGCGCCCGCCTCAACGACGGAATCGCCGCAGCCGTGGTGAGTTTCAGCACAGGCCTGCTGCTGATGATCCTGATCTCGCTGGTCCTGCCGCGCGGCCGTGCCGGTCTGGCCAGCATCCTCCCGGCCGTCCGTACCCGCGCTTTTCCGCGCATCTATGTGCTGGCCGGAGCCATCGGCGCGCTGTTCGTCTTCGCCCAGTCCTTCACCGTCGGCCTCCTCGGGGTGGCCCTCTTTACCGTCGCCACCGTCACGGGGCAGACCGTGAGCGGGCTGCTTGTGGACCGGTTGGGGATCGGCCCGGCCGGGAAGAAATCCGTCACGGGAATCCGCATCATCGGTTGCGTCCTGACCATCGCCGCCGTCGCCTGGGCAGTGTCGCCACGGTTCAGCGGAGCAGGGGCCGGCGGCGATGCCGGGCCGGGCGCGTTGCTCGTTCCGCTGCTGCTGCCGGTGGCGGCAGGGTTCCTCATGAGCTTCCAGCAGGCCATGAACGGCACCGCCACGGTCCACTACGGCACCCCCATCGCGGCAACGCTGGTCAACTTCGTGGCCGGCACAATCGTGCTGTGGGCAGCGTTCGCCGTGAAGCTCGCGGTGGCCGGCCCGGGCAATCCGTTGCCCGCCGACTGGTGGTATTACCTGGGCGGTCCCATGGGCTGCGTGTTTATCGGCCTGGGCGCCCTGCTGGTCCGCAGCCTCGGCGTGCTGGTCACCGGGCTTGGCATGATCGCGGGCCAACTCCTGGGATCCCTGGCACTGGACCTGGTGCTGCCCGCCCCGGGCTCCATCGTGGCCCCGGCCACCGTCTTGGGGACCCTGCTCACGCTCGGTGCCATCATCCTCGCCACGTTGCCCTGGCCGCGGGGCGCGCTCCGGGGGCGCCGGCCGGTAGGCTAGTACACGCAGCTTTCGACGCATCTTCCCCCATCCGCCCACCCGGTGCCGGCGTGCTCTGCATGCGGCAGCCGGGGTTTTAAAAACCGCGGACCGCACCCAGCGGCCCTGTAGAAATTGGAGTTACCCCATGGCAGCAAAATCCGTCCTCGACCAGGTCATTTCCCTCTCCAAGCGGAGGGGCTTCGTGTTCCAGGCCGGTGAGATCTACGGAGGCTCGCGTTCTGCCTGGGACTACGGGCCCCTGGGCGCGGAACTGAAGGAAAACATCAAACGCCAGTGGTGGCAGTCCATGGTCCGCGGCCGCGAGGACGTGGTGGGCCTTGACTCCTCCGTGATCCTGCCCCGCCAGGTATGGGAAGCCTCCGGCCACGTGGAGGTCTTCTCCGACCCCCTGGTGGAGTGCCTCTCCTGCCACAAGCGCTACCGCGCAGACCACCTTGAGGAAGAGTACGAGGAAAAGAAGGGCCGCCCGGCGGAAAACGGCCTGAAGGACATCGTCTGCGCCAACTGCGGCACCCGCGGCCAGTGGACCGAGCCGCAGGAGTTCTCCGGCCTGCTCAAGACGTATCTGGGACCGGTGGCCAGTGAGGAAGGCCTGCACTACCTGCGTCCCGAAACCGCCCAGGGCATCTTCGTGAACTTCAACAACGTCCTCACCACGTCGCGGAAGAAGCCGCCGTTCGGCATCGGCCAGATCGGCAAGTCGTTCCGCAACGAGATAACCCCCGGCAACTTCATCTTCCGCACCCGCGAGTTCGAGCAGATGGAAATGGAGTTCTTCGTCGAGCCCGGCACGGACGAGCAGTGGCACGAGTACTGGATGAACGAGCGCATGGCCTGGTACACGGGCCTGGGCATCCGCGAGGAGAACCTGCGCTTCTTTGAGCACCCCAAGGAGAAGCTCAGCCACTACTCCAAGGGCACCACGGACATCGAGTACCGCTTCGGTTTCCAGGGCTCGGAGTGGGGCGAGCTGGAAGGCATCGCCAACCGGACCGACTTTGACCTCTCCACCCACGCGAAGGCCTCCGGCACGGACCTGAGCTACTTCAACCAAGCCACCAATGAGCGCTACACCCCGTACGTGATCGAGCCCGCGGCCGGCCTGACCCGCTCCTTCATGGCGTTCCTGGTGGACGCCTACACCGAGGACGAGGCCCCCAACGCCAAGGGCGGCGTGGACATCCGCACCGTGCTGAAGCTGGACCCGCGCCTGGCCCCGGTCAAGGCCGCGGTGCTGCCGCTGAGCCGCAACGAGGACCTGTCCCCGAAGGCCAAGGACCTCGGCGCCCAGCTGCGCAAGAACTGGAACATCGATTTCGACGACGCCGGCGCAATCGGCCGCCGCTACCGCCGCCAGGATGAGATCGGCACCCCGTTCTGCATCACCGTGGACTTCGACACCCTCGAGGACCAGGCCGTCACCATCCGCGAGCGGGACACCATGAGCCAGGAACGTGTTTCCCTGGACAAGGTGGAGGGTTACCTGGCGGCTCGGCTGATCGGCGCCTGAGCATGGCCATCGAATACCGCCCATGGCGCGACGGCGATGACCTGGCGCTCCTGGAAATCTGGGGTGACCCGGACACCGGCGAGGCCCGCCAGTTCCGCGGCGCCCTCACCCTGTCCTCCAACGGCCGGGACGGCACGCCGTGGCGCCGCTGCATCGTGGCCGAGGACGTCATTGACGGCGTCGGCATCCCGGTGGCGGCCGGCGTCGTCTACGAGGCATCCCTGCACCCGGAACGCCTCTGGACCTACATCGAGGTGGCCCGGGACCACCGCCGCGCCGGCATCGGGGCCAGCCTCCTGACCATGCTGCGCCGCGAGGCCGAAAACGCGCCGTCGGGCGTCACCAAGCTGCGCGCCAAGGTGGAGCCCGGCACCGCCGGCGCCGCTTTCGCCGAAGCGTTCGGGCTGGAACCCATCCAGCGTTCGCGCCTGGTGGTCGTGGAGCCGGGCGCCCTCCGGCTGCCCGTGTTCCCGGCCAAGGACGGCGACGGTGCGGCCGGCGGCGAGGACGCCGGTTCCGACGTCGTGATGGACCTGGCCACCGGCTCCGTGGAGCTGACCGATGTGGTGGGCCGCTACTACACCTCCATTCACGGCTGGGACTCACCAGGGGTCCTGTCCGTGGGGCAGGTGCAGAAGCTGTTCCTGGACGAGCTCACCGGCGCCCACGGCGCCATTGTGCTGCGGGCCGAGCCGGATTCGGCCTTCGGAGCCGGAGTGGCGCCAAGCAAGAGGGGCCGCATCCGGGCTTTCGCCGTCAGTTACGCGGCCCCGGCCGACCCCGATGCTGCGCCGGGGTCCGAGGCCGCGGGGCCGGAGACGCCGACGGACGTTTTCGTGGGGCATGAGCCGGCATTGTCCGCCGGAGACGCTGCCGAGGCCGTGCGGGACATGCTCGCCCTCATCGCGTACCAGCACCCGGTGATGCTGGAACTGGACGACTCCATGACCGCCCTGCGCGCCGCCGTCGAACCCCTCCTGGAGTCCGGCAAGGCCCGCCTCGCGGCGGCGGAAACCCTGGTGGTCTCCGACTAATTAAGGGTGTGCCGCCCATCCGGCAGCCAAGACAGCGCCAGGTGTCGTCGTGACCATCACGGCGAGACCTGGCGCTTACCTGGTTGGCGGGAACGACGACGGCGGCCCGCGGCGGCGTCCGCGGCGTCCAGGAGTTGCCGCTCGGCGTCCGAGGGAGCGCCGCCGCCCAGGTGCGCCGGCATCCACCACGTCCCGGGTTCCGGCCGAAGCGGAAAGCTTGCGGTGCACCGATCGATCCCGGCCTGGAGCGTGCGGCGCAGCCACTCCGTGGCTTCCTCAACGTCAACGTCACGCGGAAAGACGATGGGCTCTCCCACTTCCAGACGGACCGGCGCCCGCCAGCTGCGGCGAGGCGAGAATCCGTGGCCGCGGGTCAACACCCGGTGCGCGCCCCAGACCGAAACCGGAATGACCGGGACTCCGGCCTCAGCCGCCATCCGGACGGCACCGGTCCTGCATTCGCGGACCGTGAAGCTGCGGCTCACCCCGGCCTCGGGAAAGACCGCGAGGTACTCGCCGGCCTGCAACTTGGCCACCGCGGCATCGTAGGCGTCTGAACGGTCCGTATAGCCCACCACCACATGGCCGCTGGCGCTGATGGCGGGGCCGGCCAGCCAGTGGTCCGCGGCGCCCTGATGGACCAGGAACCGCAACTTGGCACGGGTGTGCCGCCACAGGAGCAGTTCGACCACCGCAAAGTCCACGTAGCCGAAGTGCGTGACGGCGAACACGGCTCCCTTTCCGGGGGACGCCTGGCGCGAGGGGCCGGCGCCGGGTTCCTTCGCGGGCAGGTGTTCCAAGCCCGTGGCCACGATGTCCAGCCGGAAGGCCCAACGCAGGAACTGCCCGGTGCGGACGATGACCCGGTAGAAGCGGTCGTTGGGCGGGGGACGCCAAGGCATCGGGACCGCGCCTAGAGGGTGACGTGCACGGACGATTCCGGCAGCAACTGCGTGAAGGCCCTGGACGGCCGCACCGTGGCGCCCGTGCTCTCGGCGAATGACTTGATGACAAACCCGGAGGCCAGCGTCTGCCACACCCTGACCTTGCGGAGCATGAAATGCCCGACGCCCTTAAGGGACACATACTGCATGCTTGCCGCCTCCGCGGTGGCGCGGCGGGCAAACGCCAGTGACTGCTTGGGGCTGGTCATGTGGTCAGTGGTTCCGTGCACGATCAGCACTTTCCTTCCGGCCACCGGGGCCGACGGGGTTTCCGGGCTCAGCCACGGAGCAAGGGCCACCACCGCCTCCACCTGGGGGTGGTCGGCGGCGCAGACGGCGGTCAGCCCGCCCATCGAGTGGCCCAGCAGGAAGATCGGGACGCCGGGGTGGCGTTCTTCGATCTGCCGGAGCGCCCACCGTGCATCCTGCAGCGGGGTCATGTCCGGGCCGTTCCAGCCGCGGACGCTGTTGCGCAGCGACCAGACCGCCAGCCCGTGTTTCCTGCCGGCACGGTGCAGGTTACGGGCGAACGGGACCATCCTGGCCGGGCTCAGGTGCCGGGCCTCCACCGGGGCGCGGCTGTGGGCCCGCCCCCCGTGCAGGACCAGGACAACGCCCTTGGTTGCGCCGGATGCCTCAAGGATGCTCAGTGCTGGCTGGTGCAGGGAAGCCGCACGAACCTGTCCGGCCTGTTCTCCGCCGCTGTTCCCCGTCCCGCGGGTATCGGTTCCATGTGTCCCACCGTTGTCCATGCTGGTTCCTCCCCATCCGATGGTCCATTTATAAACCCTATGGCGCCGCACGTAGAGTACAAGCCATGAGGTTGTACTGCTGATGGGCGCCGGTCACTCCCACACTTCCGGGAGCCATTCGGAGCCGACGCCCCAAGCGATGGCTGCCCGCAGCAAGGCGAACCGCATCCTGGCGGCGGTCCTCATCCCGTTGGCGCTGCTCACCCTGGCCGGGATGGCCGCCCTGTGGCCCTCCGGCAGCAAGGACGGAATCACGCTCGCCAACCCGTACTCCACCGCTCCCGGCGTGACATTCGATACGGGAACCATCCAAAGCGTGGTCAACGGGAACTGCATGCAGGAGACAAACCAGCAAGGCAGCGGCCAGCAGGGAACCGGCCAGCAAACCCCACCCGGTCAGCAATCCAGCCAGCAGGGCAGCGGCCAGGATTCCGCCGGGCAGGCTCCCCGGCAGGGCTCGGACTGCACATTCGCCTTCACGGAGCCGGACAAGGGCGGCAGCCCGGTCAAGGTGGTCATCAACCCGGATGTGGCCTCCTCGCACGGGGTCAAGCCAGGGGACCAGATCCGGTACCTGAACCTCTCAAGCGCCCAGGGGGCCGCCGGGGCACAGGGCTCGCCGGCCTACATCTTCGTGGACTTCGTCCGCACCCTGCCGATTGTCCTGCTCGCCGTGCTCTACGCCGCAGTGGTCATCGCCGTCGCCCGGTGGCGCGGGCTGCGCGCCCTGATCGGACTCGTCGGTGCCTACTTCGTCCTGGCCAACTTCCTCCTCCCCGGCCTGGTGGAGGGCAAACCACCCCTGCTGCTGACCCTCGTGGGCTCCACCGTGATCATGATCGGGGTCCTCTATTTCGCCCACGGATTCTCGGCGAGGACGTCCACGGCATTGTTGGGCACCATCTTCGGTCTGGGCATCACGTCGCTCTTGGCCGCCTGGGCCACCGACGCCGCCAACCTCGCCGGCGTCGGCAGCCACGACGCCGCAACCCTGGTGAACACCTCGGCAAACATCTCCATCTCCGGCGTCATCCTGTGCGGGCTCATCATTTCCGGGCTGGGCGTCCTGAACGACGTCACCATCACCCAGTCCTCGGCCGTGTGGGAACTCTACGAACTGGCACCGGCCAGCAGCGCCCGGAAGCTGTTCACCTCCGCCATGCGGATCGGCCGCGACCACATCGCCTCCACCGTCTACACCATCGCCTTCGCCTACGCGGGGGCCGCGCTTCCCATCCTGATCATCGTGATGCTCTACGACCGGCCCCTGATGGATACGCTCACCAGTTCGGAACTGTCCGAAGAAGTCATCCGCACGCTGGTGGGCTCCATCGGCCTGGTCCTGGCCATCCCGGTCACCACCCTGATCGCCGTGCTCGTGGTCAAGGCCACAGGCATCAAGGCAGCGGAGGGCCGTGCCGGGGGCGTGCCGCACGACGACGGCCACGTCCACACCGAGGACGTGGCGGACACCGGGGCGCTCGCCGCAGCCGCGCTGGGGGAACGCAGCCGACGAGCCGGCGTCGAACCCGTGCCCGAACCCACCACCCGCCGGGGCCGGCGGGCAGAGCGCGGCTGACCGGAACCCCGGCAACCCGGCAAACCGCCCCGTGGCGCGCGGGAACCCTTCAAACCTCCCTGCGGCACGGCTGGAAACCCCCGATTTGCCCGGCTTTGCAACAATGGACAGGTGACTGTTGCAGCAACTCCTCCCGCCCCCAAGCTGGAACTCCCGCCCCTGAAGCTGGGACCCATCACCGTTGACACCCCCGTGATCCTGGCCCCCATGGCCGGCATCACCAACTCCGCCTTCCGCAGGCTCTGCCGTGAATACGGCGGCGGCATGTATGTGGCGGAGATGGTCACGTCCCGCGCGCTGGTGGAGCGGACCCCTGAATCACTGCGCATCATTTCGCACGACGACGACGAGAAGGTCCGTTCCGTCCAGCTGTACGGCGTGGATCCGGGCACGGTCGGCGCCGCCGTGCGGATGCTGGTGGAGGAAGACCGGGCGGACCACATCGACCTCAACTTCGGCTGCCCGGTCCCCAAGGTCACCCGCCGCGGCGGCGGGTCCGCCCTGCCGTGGAAGACCGACCTCTTCACCGCGATCGTGCAGACCGCCGTCAAAGAAGCCTCCAAAGGCAACATCCCGTTGACCATCAAGATGCGCAAAGGCATCGATGATGACCACCTGACGTACCTCGACGCCGGCCGCATCGCCCGCGACTCCGGCGTGGCCGCCGTCGCGCTGCACGGCCGCACGGCCGCCCAGTTCTACTCCGGCAAAGCGGACTGGTCCGCCATCGCCCGCCTCCGCGAAGCCCTGCCGGACATCCCGGTGCTGGGCAACGGCGATATCTGGTCAGCAGAGGACGCCGTCCGGATGGTCCGCGAAACCGGCGTGGATGGCGTGGTGGTGGGCCGCGGCTGCCAGGGGCGCCCGTGGCTTTTCGGGGACCTGCAGGCCGCGTTCGAAGGCAGCGACATCCGGCACCGGCCCAACCTGCGGCAGGTGGCGGAGGGCGTCTACCGGCACGCCGAACTGATGGTGGAGACCTTCGGTGACGAGGGCAAGGCGCTGCGTGAAATCCGCAAGCATGTCGCGTGGTACTTCAAGGGCTACGTGGTGGGGGGCGAACTGCGCACCCGGCTGGCCCTGGTGACCAGCCTGGAGGTGCTGCGGGACACCCTCGCGGAGCTTGACCTGGACTCGCCGTACCCCGGGGTGGATGCAGAAGGCCCGCGCGGCCGCGCCGGTTCCCCGAAACGGCCTGCCTTGCCCAAGGACTGGCTTGAGTCCCGCGCCCTGAACGAGCACCAGTCCCGGGACATCGCCGCTGCCGAACTGGATGTTTCCGGTGGCTGAGGCTCCTTTGAGCACCCCTGTCGCCGAAACACCGGCGCCCGGCACTCCCACCGCGGCCCTCGCGTTGCCCGGCTACGACCTGCACGATTCCGCCCGCTGGGTGGAGGAGCCGCCCAAGAACACGTACCGTTCCGACTTCGAGCGGGACCGCGCCCGGGTGCTGCACTCCTCGGCGCTGCGCCGGCTGGGCGCCAAGACCCAGGTGGTGGCCCCGGACACGGACGACTTCGTCCGCACCCGGCTCACGCACAGCCTGGAGGTTGCGCAGGTGGGCCGAGAGCTGGGCAGGGCCCTTGGCTGCGACCCCGATGTGGTGGACACGGCCTGCCTGAGCCACGACCTCGGCCACCCGCCGTTCGGCCACAACGGCGAATCGGCCCTGAACGAGGTGGCGCACGCGATCGGCGGGTTCGAAGGCAACGCCCAGACGCTCCGCCTGCTCACCCGGCTCGAACCGAAGGTGCTCACGGCTGACGGCCATCCGGCCGGACTGAACCTCACCCGCGCGAGCCTCGACGCGGCGTCGAAATACCCGTGGTCTGCCTTGGACGCCCCGGTGATCCACGGCCAACGGACCAGCAAGTTCGGCGCCTACGAGGACGATCTGCCCATCTTCAACTGGATCCGCGAAGGTGCCCCGGAGCGACGGTCGTGCCTGGAAGCCCAGGTAATGGACCTTGCGGACGACATCTCCTACTCGGTGCACGACGTGGAAGACGCGATCGTTGCCGGCCATTTCCAGCTGCGCTGGCTGGACAACCCGGACCACCGCGCCCGCGTAGTGGGGTACGCCAAGCAGTGGTACCTGCCGCACAACGATCCCGCCGCGATCGACGCCGCGCTGGCCCGGCTCGAGGCCACGGACGTGTGGGTGCGCGAGGCGGACGGCAGCCGCAAGTCGATGGGCGCCCTGAAGAACATGACCAGCCAGTTGATCGGCAGGTTCTGCCAGAGCGCCCTGGAAACCACCCGCGCCGTCTACGGGCCGGAAAACCTGACCCGCTACAGCGCCGAACTCATGGTGCCCGATGAAACCGTCATGGAGATCGCGGTCATGAAGGGCCTCGCCACCACGTTCGTGATGACCACCGAACACCGGCAGCCCATCTACGAACGCCAGCGCGAAGTGCTCCACGCCCTGGTCACAGCCCTCAGCGCCACGGGGGACCGGCACCTGGAACCGATGTTCGCCGCGGACTGGCGGGATGCGGCCGACGACGGGGCACGGCTCAGGGTGGTCATCGACCAGGTGGCGTCCCTCACGGACGGCTCGGCGCTGGCCATGTACGAGCGCCTGGTGGGAAGTTTGCCTTCGCTCTGGTAGCCGTGACGGCCTTGGTGGCCCCTGGGAACACGCGGACCCTGGGAACTCCCGCCCGATCAACAGCTTGCTCAAAGAGTTTCCACAGGAACGAGGGGCAAGATGGGAGAAAAGGCAGGCCGTTAAAAGCACGGGAGCAGGTCATGAGTACTCGCAGCAGGGGCAAGCGCCTCGCCACCGGGATTACCGTGGCGGTGGGCGTGGGCAGCGTCGCAGTTGCCGGCGCCAGCGCGGCCGCCGTGTACGCCGCCACGCCTTCCGTGATCGCCAGGACCACACCCGCAACTAACACCGGCACCCAGGGCACCACGCCGAAATCGGGCGGGTCCACCAGTTCCGGCAGCGACGGCTCCGGAAGCCGGCAGGACGGCACGCGCCGTTCCAAGAGCTACGGCAGCACCACACCGGTCCAACCCGGAAACGGCAGCAAGGTCCACGGCAGGTCCTCGGGGTCCTGAGATGAACGCTCCTGACACGCTCGGTTCCGGCATGAACGGTTCCGGCATGACCGGCAGCTCGACGGCGGAACGCGGGACGGCGGCGCAATCCAGCTGGACGGTCTGGGAGCTTGAGGCTTTCGTCACCGTCACCGACGCCGGTTTCCTGGCGGACGCGGAAGAGATCGTCCGCAACGTGTTGGCCGCCGTAGACGCCGCCTGCAGCCGATTCCGCAGCGACTCGGAACTCATGAGCCTTCAGCCCCGGATGGCGCACGGCGTCACGGTCAGCCCGATGTTCCGGCTGCTCCTGCAGCGGGCCCTGGACGCCGCGGCGATGACCGGCGGCGACGTCGACCCCACCCTCGGAGCGGACCTGGCCGCCCTGGGCCACGGCCCGAAGGGGAACGGCACGGCAGGGATCCACAGCGTGCCGGTGCAGGCACTGGCGAACGCACCGGCGCGAACTCCCGCACCGCCGTCGGCTGCCACCCCGGAACATCCGGTGCCCCGGGCACCCGGCTGGACCAGGCTGGGCCTGGACTCCATGACCTTGACCGTGCCGGCCGAACTCCGGCTGGACCTGGGCGCCACAGCCAAGGCGGTGGCGGCGGACCTCGCTGCCGCCGAAGTGCACCAGCGGCTTGGCTGCGGGGTACTGGTGGGGCTGGGAGGAGACCTGGCCAGCGCAGGACAGGCGCCGCAGGCGGACGGCAAACCCGGCCAGTGGCAGATCCTGGTGCAGGACCTTCCCGTCGACCCCGCCCAACACATCTCCCTGGCGCCCGGATACGCCCTGGCCACCTCCAGCACCCAAAAGCGCCGCTGGAAGCACCAGGGAGCCGACGTCCACCACATCCTTGACCCGCGCTTCGGGCTCCCGGCCGAGCCCGTCTGGCGTTCTGTGACAGTTGCCGCGCCCACGTGCCTGGAAGCCAACGCCTACAGCACGGCCGCCATTGTCCGCGGCCACGCAGCCGTGGACTGGTTCCGGGCCGAAGACACCGCGGCCCGCCTCGTGGACAGCCGCGGCCGGATTGTCACCACCGGCGGCTGGCCGGCTGAAAGCCCCCGCCCCACCGGCACCGGTTCCACCCCAGCGGACGCGCAAAACCGGGCAGCCGGCCCCGGCGCCGCAGGGGGTGCCCGCCATGGATGAGGCAATGTGGGCCTTCGGCCGGGTCAGCGGCTTCATCTCCCTGGCCCTGTTCACCGCGTCCGTGCTGCTGGGAATCCTCAACAGGTCCGGACGCCCGTTGATGGTACTGCCGCGGTTCTCCATCAGCCTCCTGCACCGGAACATCGCCCTGCTCGCAGCCGTCTTCCTGGGTCTCCACGTGGGCTCCCTGCTGCTGGACTCCTTTGCCAAGCTCAACCCGGTGGACATCGTCGTTCCCTTCCTGGGCTCCTTCCAGCCGTTCTGGCAGGGGCTCGGCACAGTGGCCCTGGACCTGGTCCTGGCCGTGGTGGTGACTGGGTTGCTGCGGCACAGGATCGGGCAGCGGACCTTCAAGGCAGTCCATTGGCTCAGCTATGGCATCTGGCCGGTGGCCATGGCGCACGCCCTCGGAAACGGCACCGACGCCTCCAGCGGCTGGTTCCTGCTGCTTGCCGCGGCATCAGCAGTGGCCGTGGCCGCAGCGCTGCTGTGGCGGCTGTCCCCGACATTTCTTGAAACCTCGACTGCCAGGCAAGGAAACCTCCCGTGAGCCAAGCCCGAGACACCTACCAGCCGACGCCGCCGACCGCGGCACGGCAGGAACCGCGCCTCCTCGCGGCCGGCCCGGATGCCGGCTGGGACCAGCACCTGGCCACTTTCGGGCCCTTGGACGCGGACGCCGCCGCACCAGGGTTGCTTGACGCACTCGCGGCGTCGGGGCTGACCGGCCGGGGCGGGGCCGCTTTCGAAACGTGGCGCAAGGTGACCGCGACGGCGGAATCGGGCCGGAAGGGCCTGTTTGCGTCCCGGCCGGTGCTGATCGCCAACGGCGCCGAAGGCGAACCACTCAGCTTCAAGGACCGGACCCTCCTCACCCATGCACCGCACCTGGTCATCGACGGGCTGCTCACCCTGGCATCAGCCCTGGGCGGGGCAAGCATGTACGTGTACGCGCCGGCAGCCGGACTTCCCCGCGTCCGGCAGGCCCTCGCCGGGCGTCCCGGCACCAAGCGGGTCCGCGTCGTGGAGGCACCGGAAACGTTCATCTCCGGCGAGTCGAGCGCCGTCGTCAACATGATTGCCACCGGAACGGCGGTGCCCCTTGACCAACGCCGGCGTCTCAGCGAGTCGGGCCTGAATGGCCGCCCCACGCTGGTGGTCAACGTCGAAACCCTGGCCCAGGTTGCCCTGATCGCCCGCTACGGGGCGCACTGGTTCCGCGAAGCGGGGACAGCCGCGGATCCGGGGACCCGGCTGGTGTCCGTCTCCGGCCCCGCCCCGGTCAGGGACGTGGTGCTGGAGGTGCCGGGCGGGGTGGAGCTGTCCGCCGTCCTCAAGGAAGCGGGGATGGATCCGGCTCCCTTGTCCGCCGTCCTGGTGGGCGGCTATCACGGCCGCTGGGTACGACCCGCTGCCCATGTGCTCTCACCGGCGGGGCCGGTGGCCGGGACGGCGCGGCCCGGGGCAGGCGTGATCCATGCCCTGGATCCGAACTCCTGCGGCATCCAGGCGACTGCCCGGATCCTCACCTACCTCACCAACGAATCCGCCAGGCAATGCGGACCCTGCATGTTCGGCCTGCCGGCCATGTCGTCCGTCCTCAACCGGATCGCCGGAGGGGAACGCAATCCCCGCCTCGCCTCCGAACTGGACCGCCTGGGGAGGCTGGTCTCCGGACGCGGAGCGTGCCGGCATCCGGAGGGGACCACCGGGCTGGTCAGCAGCGCCCTTGAGGTCTTCGCGGCGGACTTCCGTGCACACCTCGCCGGCTACTGCGCAGCCCCGGGAGGGGTGGCGGCATGACCACCATCCTTCACATCGACTGGACCAGCTGTGACGGCCGCGGCCTCTGTACGGAACTGCTTCCCGGCGTACTGGACCGGGATGACTGGGGCTACCCGGTGGCGCGCGGGAAGGCGGGCCGCGACCGGACGGATGTTCCGCTGCGGGACGCCGACCGGGAAGCCGCGCAGGAGGCGGTGTTCCTCTGCCCCAAGCTGGCCCTGAGCCTCCAGGAACGGACGGGGTCCCCACGCGAAAGCCGGAAGCCTGGCCGTTAAAGCCCGGCCGGTGACACTAGGATTGCTGTGTGGCTGGGCTGATTAAACGTGAAGATATCGACGAAGTACGCCAGCGCACGGACATCAAGGAAGTTGTTGACGGCTACGTCACGCTCAAAGGCGCCGGGCTGGGAACCTGGAAGGGCCTGTGCCCCTTCCACGACGAACGCTCGCCGTCCTTCACCGTCCGCCCCCAGGTAGGCCGCTACCACTGCTTTGGCTGCGGCGAGGACGGCGACGTCATCGCCTTCGTCCAAAAGCAGGACCACAGCTCCTTCCATGAAGCGGTGGAAAAGCTTGCCGCCCGGATCGGCTATGAGCTGCGCTACGAGGACGGTGGAACCGGCCCCAACCGGGAAGAAGTGGGGCGGCGGCAGCGGCTGCTGGACGCCCACAAGATCGCCGACGAGTTCTTCCGCGCCCAGCTGCTCACGCCCGGCGCCGCCGAGGCCCGGAACTTCCTGCACGGCAGGGGCTTCGACCGGGCCGCAGCCGAACACTTCGGCTGCGGATACGCCCCCCAAGGCTGGGACGCGCTCCTGAAGCACCTCCGGGGCCGCGGCTTCACCGACGCCGAGCTGAAGCTCACCGGCATCTTCTCGGAGGGCAACCGCGGCATCTACGACCGCTTCCGGGGCCGCCTCATCTGGCCCATCAAGGACATCGCCGGCGACACCATCGGCTTCGGGGCCCGCAAGCTTTACGACGACGACCAAGGCCCCAAATACCTCAACACCCCCGAAACCACGCTCTACAAGAAGTCCCAGGTCCTGTATGGAATCGACCTCGCCAAACGCAGCATCGCCAAGGACCGCCAGCTGGTGGTGGTGGAGGGCTACACGGACGTGATGGCCTGCCACTTGGCCGGAATTACGACGGCGGTGGCCACCTGTGGCACGGCGTTCGGCACCGAGCACATCAAGATCGCCCGCCGGCTGTTGTCCGACGACGGCACCGGGGGAGAAGTGGTGTTCACCTTCGACGGGGACGCCGCGGGGCAGAAAGCGGCCCTGCGGGCGTTCGAGGAAGACCAGCGCTTCACGGCCCAGACCTATGTGGCCGTTGAACCCACCGGAGCCGATCCCTGCGACCTGCGCCTGAGCCGCGGCGACGAAGCCGTGCATGCCCTCATCCAGTCCCGCCGGCCGCTGTTCGAATTCGCCATCCGCACCACGTTGAAGCAATTCAACCTGGACACCGTGGAGGGCCGGGTGCAGGGCCTGAAAGCGTCCGTGCCCGTGGTGGCCGCCATCCGGGACGCCTCCACCCGGACGGGCTACTGCCAGGCGCTGACCGGCTGGCTGGGAATGCCGGACCCCAACGAGGTGCTTCGCCTGGTCACCGCGGCCGTGAAACGGGGAGACACGGGCCGTCCGGCCGCCCCGGGCCAGCAGCATGCCGGCAACCCCGCCCAGCCGGGTGCCGCCCGGCCCGGCGGCCCCGGCGTTGCTGCCGGGCCGTCGTCGGGCGCTGTCCCTTCCTTCCACCGGCCGGACCCGCGGGATCCCGTGGCCTCGATGGAACGCCAGGCCCTGGAGGTGGCGCTCCAGCAGCCGGCGTTGCTGGCCGGCGCAGTCTGGGACCGCTTCGCTGACGCACGGTTCGCCACGCCCGCCTTCCAGGCCGTCCACGACGCCATGCGCGCCACGGGCCCGGGGCAGGCGGCCGGTGATCCGGTGCGCTGGGTGGAACACGTGATGCATGAAGTTCCGGAACCCCTGCGGCCGCTGGTCTCGGAGCTGGCCGTGGTGCCGCTGCCCGCCCATACGGAGGAAGCCGTGCTCAAGTACTGCCGCGACATCCTGTCCCGCCTGTTCGAACTGCAGATCACCCGGGTCAAGGCAGAGAAGATGGGGCAGCTGCAGCGGCTCGATCCGGCTGCGGATCCGGAAACCTACCAGCGGCTCAACCGTGAACTGATGATGTTGGAAATGGAACGCCGGGCCCTGCGCGCCGAGGCGTAGCGGCACCGAAAGCCGGCGGCCGGGCCGGGGAGCGCCCCGATTTCGTTTCCGCCGCAGGTGTTTGCTAGGCTAATACCCGCTTCATTCCTCCTTAGCTCAATTGGCAGAGCATTCGACTGTTAATCGAAGGGTTGCTGGTTCAAGTCCAGCAGGAGGAGCGCCCGTCCCCGTTCCGGCCTCCGGAACGGGGACTTTTCTTTGCCGGAGGGGCTGTTTGGGCCCGGGATACCGCCGATTTCCCTTGGGCCGGAATCCTTTGCTAATGTCATACCTGCTTCATTCCTCCTTAGCTCAATTGGCAGAGCATTCGACTGTTAATCGAAGGGTTGCTGGTTCAAGTCCAGCAGGAGGAGCGCAACGGAAAATCCCTGTTCCTCCAGCTGGAGGAACAGGGATTTTTTCTTTCCGCGGGCACATGTTCAAACGCAGTCGCAGGTTTAGACGAAGTCCATTTCCACCTGCAGGAATCTTTCGGCCTCCGCGATCGCCGCGTTGAAGGCCTCTTTTTCCGTAGGCGACCTCCGGGGCTGGCGCGGGTTCCATTCGTGCGGCGCCGAGTGGATGCGGACAAAGCCGGCATCCGGCGGGGCGTAGAAAATCCCGAACCGCTGCACCGGCCACTCCGGCGAGGTCTCCGGAGCCACCAGCAGGGCCGCGTTGAAGGCGGGATTGAACCACTGGGCGATGGGCCGGCGGCGGTCCTCGGTGAACAGCCCCGCGGCGTAGAGCGCCGCTGACTGCTGCCCGGCCTGGGCACACAGACGCTCCCACCACAATGGCAGGATCCGGGCGTCGCACCGTTGCCATGTGGCCGGAAGTGGCGGTTGGTTCTGCCAGTTGGGCACGGCAACATTTTATCGCGTGAAGGCACCCTAGGGCAGGGAGCCGCGGCCCCCGCCGGGCCCGGTCAGCGCCGTTTCCGGGAACCCGGGTTGATCCGGTACAGCAGCGCGGCACCGGCCAGCGTCCCCAGGATGATGCCCCAGGCGGGGTTGCCCAGGGCCCGGCCGGCAAAATAGCCGACGACGGCGCCCAGCACGGCTCCCAGGAAGAGTCCCCGTCCGTTGCGGTGCGGTTTCCGGCTCATCGGGCGCCTTTCCTGGTCGACTTTTAGTGGATGGACGGGACCGTGCGCGGGCGGACAACCAGCCACAGTGCCGCGATGGCCAGCAGGATGCACGCGGCCTGGACCGAACCCATGGGTGCCGCGCTGGTAATGCCGAGCCAGCCCACCACGGGGGAGATCAGTCCGGCCATGAGGAACGTGGCCGCCCCCAGCAGTGACGCCGCCGTCCCCGCCTGGGCCGCATGCCCGGCCAGTGCCAGCACCTGGACGCAGGGGAACATGAAACCCGTACCCATGATGTAGAACCACAGCGGGATCATCACCCCCCACAGCCCCAGCCCCAAGCGGTCGAATACGACGATCAGCAGGGCCATCAGGAACATCCAGGCCGTGGCGCAGGCCAGGATCCACTGGGGCGGGACAATTCGGATCAGGCGCGAACTGGTTTGCACACCGGCCACGATGCCCAGGGAGTTGATGCCGAAGAGCAGCCCGTACTGCTGGGCGGAGAACCCGAACACGTCCTGGAACAGGAAGGGCGAAGCCGACAAGTAGGTGAAGAGGCCGCCGAAATTGAACCCGGCCACCATGAGAAGGCCCACGAAGATCCGGTCGCTGAAGAGCGCTTTGTACCGCTGCCGGGCCGTCATGCCGCTTTGGCCCCGCTTCTCCGGCGGAAGGGTCTCGCGCACCAGGAGCCGCGCGGCAACGATGACCAGGGTTCCGTAGCTGGCCAGGAACACGAAGATCCCCGGCCAAGGCATCACCAGCAGCAGCTGGGAGCCGATCACGGGTGCCAGGATGGGCGCCAGGCCGTTGACCAGGGCCATCCGGGAGAACATCCGCACCATGGCGTACCCGGAGAAAAGGTCACGCACCATGGCCATGGCCACCACGCCGCCCCCGGCGGCGCCGACCCCCATCAACACCCGGAAGATCCCCAGTGTGGTGATGTCCGCGGACAGGGCCGCACCCACTGATGCGGCGATATGCAGGGCGGTGGCAAGGATCAGGGGGATCCTGCGGCCAAACTTGTCGCTGAAAGGCCCCACCACGAGCTGCCCGAACGCAAAGCCCACGGTGGTTCCGGCCAGGGTCAGCTGCACCTGCGCCTCTGTCACGCCAAGGCTTGCCTCCAGCGCCGGAAAGGCCGGCAGGTAAAGGTCGATCGTAAATGGACCCAAGGCAGTCAGGGCGCCCAGGAGGAGGATGTACAGAAGCTTCCGGCGGCGGGTCAGCAGGTCGCCTGGATTGGGGGCATTGGTCACGGTCACCAATCCTAGGCCCGGCCGGGAAGGATTTTCAGCGTTGTAGGCCGCGCCGCCCGGCAAGCCCCGGAGTTCGCCCTGAACCTGAATGATAGTTTGGGTGGCGTGGACTGTGCGGCTGCACATTTCCATAGCACAACGGAAGCATTATCGACCCAGACGACCAGTAAGGCGGAACCGATGAGTGGACGTCACAGCGGGCGCACCAGTCCCGGATTGCGCATCACCGCGCTGCCCGGGACGGCAAGACTCCTATTCCGGTTGGCCCCCCGCCAGCTCAATGACGAGATCGCCTTCGCCAAGATCGAACTCAAGCGCAAGGGCATCCAGGTGGGGGTGGCGGCAGCCTTCTTCGCCATCGCCCTGGTCTTCGTGGCGTTCCTGGTGGTGGGCCTGATTGTCGCCGCCATCATGGGCCTGGCCACCATCATGCCCGCCTGGCTGGCAGCGCTCCTGGTGTCCGCCGCCTTCCTGGTCATCGCCCTGGTTGGCGGCCTGGTGGGCCTTGCCAGGTTCAAGAAAGCCATGCCGCTGATGCCGGAAGAAACTATCCGCGGCATCAAGTACGATCTCGGCGTCGCCCGCGAAGGATCCGCCTTCAACCCCGCCGTCCTGGATCCGGACAGCCCGGAAGCAAAGGCCGCGAAGGCTGCCAAGGCCGAGGCCGCCGCCAAGGCGAAGGCCGGGAAGGAAGCCAAGGCCGCCCAGCACGACCAGGAGTTCCCGCACGCTTCCGAACCGGAGCTGGTGCGCCGGCTCAGCCAGCGCCGCCACCACCTCACCGAGGTCCGGGATGAACTCGGCACGGAATTGGACCTCAAGACGCAGGCCCGGTACCTGCTGGCCGCCGCCCAGGTCAAAGCCCGGGAAGGCCAGGTGCTCGCCGCCCGCGCCGCGGACACGGCAGGACAGCGGTTTGCAGCCGTGGCAGAATCCGCTGACCTGGCCCGGCGCTGGAGGCCGTTGGCCGCCCTCGCAGCCGCCGGCACCGTCCTGGTGGTCCTGCTCCGGAGGCTTCTCCGCTCCAACCAGGCCTGAACAGGCCTGGAACGCACAACCGAAAGACCGCGCTGCGGCGCAACAGCAAGGAGAGGGGGACGGGTGAGGTTCATTGGTGCAGGCGCCCGCCCCGGCCACCCCCTGGTGGACCACGACCGCGTGTTCACCATCCCCAACCTGCTCACCGTGGTGCGGTTCATGGGCGTTCCGCTCTTCATCTGGCTTGTCCTGGCCCAAAGGGAGTACGGAGCCGGGGTGATCGTCCTGGCGGTCATGGCCGGAACGGACTGGATTGACGGCTACATTGCCCGCCGTTTTGACCAAGCCTCCAAGCTCGGCCGCGTCCTCGATCCCATTGCGGACCGGCTGGCACTGCTTGCCGTGGCCGTCACCCTGGTGATCGCCGGCGTCGTGCACTGGCTCTACCTCGCCGCGCTGGTGGTCCCTGACGCGATCCTGCTGGTCCTGACGCTTTCCCTCTTCCACGGCCATCCCGACCTCCCGGTCAGCGTCGTGGGAAAGGTCAGGACCGGGCTCCTCCTCCTGGGAACGCCGCTGCTGCTCCTGTCCCGCCTGGACACCGGTTTCGCCGGCCAACTCCTGGCCGCCGCCTGGGTGGTGCTGGGCCTGGGCCTGGTGGGCCACTGGATTGCCGCCTACAACTATTTTTGGGCCATGCTGCGCAAAGGCCGTGAAGTGGAGCAACACAACGGCGGTAACGGCTGATGGTGTGGATCGCCGTCGCCCTGGCGGTCCTTGGCGCCTTCTGCCTGGCCCTCGGTGCCCAACGGCAGGGGAGCGCCGTCAAAGCCGATACCGGCGGCCTCGCGCTGAGCTCCAACGGTTTCCTCCGCCTGCTGCGCAACCCCCGCTGGATTTTCGGGCTCCTGTTGTTGTGCCTGGGCATGGCCATGAACGCCGTCGCCCTGGTGTCAGCCCCGCTGACCGTGGTGCAGCCCATTGGCGCCATTGCCCTGGTGATCACCACGGTGGTCAATGCCCGGGACCAGGACCTCACCATCAACCGTGCCACCGCGGTGTCCATAGCGGCCTGCGTCACGGGGTCGGCGCTCTTTGTCCTCCTTGCGGTCAACGTCACCCAGGAAAGCCACCACGTCAGCCTCGCAGACGAGCTGACCATCGTGCTGCTGCTTGCCCTCGCGGTGGGCCTGTTCGGCACGCTGGCGGTAACGTTCAAGCACCGCATGAACGCTTTCGTCTACATCCTTGGCGCCGGTATCCTGTTCGGCTTCGTGGCGGTCCTCACCCGGATCATCGGCAAGCACCTGCTGGACCCCAACGGGCTGTTCCTGCTGAACGTGCAGTGGTACTCGGTGGTGGCCATCATCGCTGCGGGCGGCCTGGGCTCCTGGTTTGTCCAGAGCGCGTACTCCACCGGCCCCCCGGACCTGGTGATTGCCGGACTCACGGTGGTCGACCCCATGGTGGGCATAGCCATCGGCATCATCATCCTGGGCGAACTCCGCCCCGACGTCCACGCGGTCATGGCCATCGCGATGGGAACGGCGGCGTGCCTTGCTATCGTTGGGGTTATCGCCCTCTCCCGGCACCACCCGGAGGTCACCAAGCGCAAGAAGGACGCGCGGAAGGCCGCCGGCAAAACGACCCAATAGCCCATTCCCGCACATCCCAAGCAATCCCACGAGGCCGTGAGCCAACTGCGCCGGCGGCCAACCGTGCAGTCAGTTCCACGCTGCCCGCACCGTGACCATCAGGAGTACTCCACATGACCACGCCAGCCGACCAGCGCCCCCTGACCATCCTGATCGCGGCGGACACCTATCCGCCGGACGTCAACGGCGCGGCCCAGTTCGGATACCGGCTGGCCAAGGGAATGACTGCCCGGGGACACAACGTCCATGTCCTGGCCTCCCGCGACACCAAGGGAAAGAGCTTCACCGAATTCCGGGGCGAAGCGACCGTGCACCGGCTCCGCTCGCACAAGGCGTTCACCCACGAGACCTTCCGCCTCTGTTTCCCCTGGGAAATCAAGGGAGAAATCAGCCTGCTTTTCGACCGGGTCAAGCCGGACGTGGTGCACATCCAAAGCCACTACATGATCGGCGAGCACGTCCTCTATGAGGCCGTGAAACGCGGCATCCGGGTAGTGGCCACCAACCACTTCATGCCGGAGAACCTCAACCCGTTCCTGCCGTTCCCGCAGTGGTTAAAGGACATCATCGGGCGGGTCTCCTGGAAGGACATGGGCAAGGTCATGGGCCAGGCGGACGTCGTCACCACGCCCACGCCGCTGGCCGCCAAGGCCATGCACGAGCACGCGTTCCTGCGCAAGGTCCTGCCGCTGTCCAATGGCATCGACTCCGCCGCCTACGAGCTGCAGCCCGGCGAGCACATCGAACCGCATGCCAACCCCACGGTGCTCTTCGCCGGACGCCTCGCCGAGGAAAAACACGTCGACGTGCTCATCGAGGCAATCGGCAAGACTCCGGCGGAGCTGAATGTCCATCTGGAGATCGTGGGCGGCGGCGAAGTGCGGACCGCCCTTGAGGACCTGGTGCGGCGGCTGGGCCTTGGCGGCAGGGTGAAGTTCCTGGGGCTCGCCAGCGACGACGAACTCCGCAGGGCATACATCGCGGCCGACCTCTTCTGCATGCCCGGAACCGCCGAACTGCAGTCGCTGGTGACCCTCGAGGCCATGTCTGCCTCCACCCCCGTGGTCCTTGCCGACGCCATGGCGCTGCCGCACCTGGTGCGCGATGGCGAGAACGGCTACCTCTTCACGCCGGGTGACAGTGACGACCTCGCCAAGAAGATCACCCAGGTCCTGGAACTGCCCGAGGACGAGCGGCGCGCCATGGGCCGGGCCAGCCGACAGATGGTAGAGCCCCACAGCATCCAGGGCACGCTGCAGACCTTCGAGGACCTCTACCGCGGCGCCACCTACGAGGACAAAGTGGTCTGAACCCTTTCCCGGGTTTGCTAGAGTGTTTTTGCCCTGCTGGAGCGTGGCGTACGCTCCAGCTCCCAAGGGCCGCTGGGGGCTATAGCTCAGCTGGTTAGAGCGCGGGACTCATAATCCTAAGGTCCTCGGTTCAAGTCCGAGTAGCCCTACCGCCGTGGAAAAGCCGCGGCCGACAATCCTTGTCGGCCGCGGCCTTCTTGGTTAACGGGGTACTCTCAGGTATGTTACTGGTCAGTAACATACCTGCCGGCCACCGCGGCCTGGTTACCACTGATCACCAAAGAAGGTACTGATGCCCACCTCGGCCGTTGATCCCCACGAGCTTCCCTACGCCGACGGCGACTTCTTCGCCTTCGAGCAACTCCTCTCCGACAAGGAACGGGACCGGCTGGCCGAAGTCCGGGACTTCCTGGCACGCGAGGTCCGTCCGATCGCCGTGGACTGCTGGAACCGCGGGGAGTTTCCGATGGACCTGGTGCCCAAGCTCGCCACCGTGGACCTGGTCAGCCCCGTCCGGCGGCAGGGCTACTCCAACCTGTTCGCCGGCTTGCTGCACGCCGAAGCCACGCGGGCCGACGCCTCCATCGCCACGTTCCTGGGCGTGCATGACGGGCTGTTCACCGGTTCCATCGAATTGCTGGCGTCCCGGGAGCAGCAGGACGAGTGGCTGCCCGACATTTACGCACTGAAGAAGATCGGGGCCTTCGGCCTGACTGAACCGCTGGGCGGCAGCGACGTCGCCGGCGGGACGCGCACCACGGCACGCAAGGACGGCGGCCACTGGATCCTCAATGGCGCCAAGCGGTGGATCGGCAACGCCACCTTCTCTGACTGGGTGGTGGTGTACGCCCGCGACGAGGCGGACAACCAGGTCAAGGGCTTCATGGTGGACACCGCGCTGGCCGGCTTCAGCGCGACAAAAATCGAGAACAAGATATCCCTCCGAACCGTCCAGAACGCCGACATCGTCCTGGATAACGTGGCGGTCCCGGAGCACTTCAAACTCGCGAACGCCAACAGCTTTCGCGACGTCAACAAAGTCCTGAAGGTTACCCGCCTGGCCGTCGCCTGGCAGGCCGTGGGACTTCAACTGGCGGCGTTCGACGTGGCCCGCCGCTATGCGGTGGAGCGTCAGCAGTTCGGACGTCCGCTGGCCTCCTTCCAGCTCATCCAGGACCAGCTGGTACGGATCCTCGGCAACGCGGTCAGCTCCATGGGCATGATGGTCCGCTTGTCGCAGCTGGAGGATGCCGGCGTGGCCAAGGATGAGCAATCCGCGCTGGCCAAGGCCTTCACCACGGCCCGCATGCGGGAAAGCGTGGCTTTGGGGCGCGGAATTCTTGGCGGCAACGGGATCGTGACCGACTTCGAGATGGCCAAGATCTTCGCCGACGCCGAGGCCATTTACTCCTACGAGGGCACGGCCGAGATCAACACCTTGGTGACGGGCCGCGCTGTCACGGGTATCTCAGCCATCGTGTGATCTGCTGCCGGCTACGGTCCTCCGGCCAGCGGGAGCAGGATGGACGGGCGCAGGTCCAGGATGAACTGCAGCGGATTGACGTACTCATCCCCGTCCCTGACGCCCCAGTGCAGGCACTGTGCAGCACGGCAATGTCCAGGCAGCGCCGTGCCGATCACCTCGCCGGCGCCCACCGCAGCCCCCACTGCCAGTGTGCTTTCCACCGGTTCGAAGCTGCTCCGCAGGCCGTCCCCGTGGTCGATGGTGATCACGGGCCGGTCCACCACGACGCCCACGAAACTCACCGTTCCCGGCGCAGGGGAGAGGACGCCGGTGCCGCCCGCCGTGAACCCCAGGTCCACGCCGCGGTGCCCGCTGAGCCAGGGTTTTGGCGGCGGATCGAAGCTCCGGAGCACGGGCGGCCGGGGAGCCAGCGGCCAGCGCCAGGAAGGCCTGGCACCTGCCTCGGCAGCCGTCGTCGTGCTTCCCTGTTGGTGTACTCCCGGGATGCCGGCGTCTGAGGCGACGGCCGGAACGGACCTGACCGGCGGAGGCTGCCCGGCCGAAGCCAGGGACGCCGGCAGCAGCAGGAGGGCGGCCAGGAGGACTGGTGGTTTCATGCGACCAGCCTGCCCGGGGGTAAGACATGCCGGCAGGGCACAAAACGGCTATGTGGATAAGCTGCCCGGGGGTGCCTGGACTGTCCGGCGCGCAGGGGCGCCTGTAGTACACTTGATGGAGCAGTTTGCTGCGCCCTCAACGCTTCCCGTCCCAGTGGTTCACCTTCGCGGTACATGCCCCTGTCCGGATTGCGTCGGCACATCTCATTCAGGAGTGTGGGGGAGCAGCGGCTGACTACGCGCATCCAGCCCTCCGGGAGCCAACGCCACGGCGTTGCCCATGGAGGTCCGGGGTTCCTGCGGTCAGGGCTTTGGCCCTGATGGGAAAACCGGAGGATGCCAGGAGCACGGCCCGTCCGGGCCACGCTGATCAACCGTCAACTATTGGCAGGGTAAGAAACCCCAGGGGTTTCTCATGAATGACCTGCCGGAAAATAAGGAGCGTCGGAATGCCCGTCGTAACCATGCGCCAGCTGCTTGACAGCGGCGTCCACTTTGGACACCAGACCCGCCGTTGGAACCCGAAGATGAAGCGTTTCATCTTCACCGAGCGCAACGGCATCTACATCATCGACCTGCAGCAGTCGCTGTCCTACATCGACCGCGCTTACGAGTTCGTCAAGGCCACTGTTGCCCACGGCGGCACCGTGCTGTTCGTCGGCACCAAGAAGCAGGCCCAGGAAGCGATCGCAGAGCAGGCAACCCGCGTGGGCCAGCCCTACGTGAACCAGCGGTGGCTCGGCGGTATGCTGACCAACTTCCAGACCGTCGCCAAGCGCATCCAGCGCATGAAGGAACTCGAAGAGATCGACTTCGACGACGTCGCCGGTTCCGCGTACACCAAGAAGGAGCTGCTGCTCCTCAAGCGTGAACTGACCAAGCTCGAGTCCAACCTCGGCGGTATCCGCAACCTGACCAAGGCTCCGTCCGTGCTCTGGGTTGTCGACACCAAGAAGGAACACCTCGCCGTTGACGAGGCCAAGAAGCTGAACATCCCGGTTGTTGCCATCCTGGACACCAACTGCGATCCCGACGAAGTCGACTTCCCGATCCCGGGCAACGACGACGCCATCCGCTCCGTGAACCTCCTGACCCGCGTTGTCGCCGACGCCGTCGCCGAGGGCCTCATCGCCCGCAACAACCGCGGCACCGGCACCACCGAAGCTCCGGAAGAGCCCCTGGCCGAGTGGGAGCGCGAGCTCCTCGAAGGCAACAAGGCAGAAGCCGCTGCTGCTCCGGCCGAGAACGCCGAGGCTCCGGCCGCAGAAGCACCCGCTGCTGAGGCTCCGGCCGAAGAAGCTCCCGCTGCTGCTGAGGCTCCCGCTGCTGAGGCTCCCGCCGAAGACGCCAAGTAAGACACGTCAATCCGGATTCTCCGCGCTGTCCGCAGCCGGAGCTGCTGACAGGATGGCAGCCCACACCCGTGGGCTGCCGTCCTGTCGGTCCGTACACCACCAAACATTTCTAGACAGAGGGGTTCACATGGCGAACTACACTGCCGCGGACATCAAGGCCCTGCGCGAGCGCACCGGCGCCGGCATGATGGACGTCAAGAAGGCTCTTGACGAAGCCAACGGTGACGCCGAGAAGGCCATCGAGATCATCCGCATCAAGGGCCTGAAGGGCGCTACCAAGCGTGAAGGCCGCTCCACCGCCGAAGGCCTGGTGGCCGCAAAGGTCAGCAACGGCGTCGGCGTCATGATCGAGGTCAACTGCGAGACCGACTTCGTTGCCAAGGCTGACAAGTTCATCCAGCTGGCCGACAAGGTCCTGGCCGTCGCTGTCGAGTCCGGCGCTGCCGACCTCGAAACCCTGCTCGCCACCGATGTCGACGGCAAGCCGCTGTCCGAGGTCGTCGTCGAAGAGGGCGCCATCCTGGGCGAGAAGGTTGTGGTCCGCCGCATCTCCCGCATCGAGGGTGCAACGGTGGATGCTTACCTGCACAAGACCTCCAAGGACCTCCCGGCCCAGGTCGGCGTGCTGTTCGCCGTTGACGGTGAAGGCGAAGCCGCAGCCACCGCTGCCCACGACGTCGCCGTCCACATCGCAGCAATGGCTCCGAACTACCTCACCCGTGAGGACGTTCCCGCCGATCTCGTTGAGTCCGAGCGCCGCATCGCCGAGGAGACCGCCAAGGCTGAAGGCAAGCCCGAGGCAGCCCTCACCAAGATCGTCGAAGGCCGCGTGACGGGCTTCTACAAGGGCGAGGTCCTGGTAGACCAGGCATTCGCCAAGGACGCCAAGAAGTCCGTGGCACAGATCCTCGAAGAGGCCGGTGTCAAGGGAACTGCGTTCACGCGTTTCCGCGTCGGCTCCTAGTCGAAACTGCAAGGGGTGGCCACTTCGGTGGCCGCCCCTTTTGCATGCGCCCAATCCGCTGGAATCGCAGCGGCAAGCGCGGCCGGTTCCGAGCAGTGGACCCGGCAGGATACCCTTTTTTCAGAATCACCAACGGGAAGGCATCATGGAAGCCGTCAACACTGACATGCATTCAGAGAAGAGCAAGCGGCGGGTCCTCCTGAAGCTCTCCGGCGAGGTCTTCGGCGGCGGGAAACTGGGTGTCGACCCTGAGACCGTCCGCGACGTCGCCAAGCAGATCGCGGCGGCGGTTCCGCAGGTTGAAGTGGCCATCGTGGTGGGTGGCGGCAACTTCTTCCGCGGCGCCGAACTGTCCCAGAGCGGCATGGACCGCTCGCGCGCCGACTACATGGGCATGCTGGGAACTGTCATGAACTGCCTCGCCTTGCAGGACTTCCTGGAGCAGGCAGGAGTGGAAACCCGGGTCCAGAGCGCCATCACCATGGGCCAGGTGGCCGAGGCCTACATTCCGCGCCGCGCCATCCGGCACATGGAAAAGGGGCGTGTGGTCATCTTCGGAGCCGGCGCCGGCCTGCCCTACTTCTCCACGGACACCGTAGCCGCCCAGCGGGCCCTGGAAGTCCACGCCGACGTCGTCCTGATGGCCAAGAGCGGGGTGGACGCCGTCTACACGGCAGACCCCAAGAAGGACCCCAACGCCGAGCGCCTGGAGACTCTTAGCTACGACGATGCGCTGCGCCGCGACATCCGGGTCATGGACCAGACAGCCATGACCATGTGCAAGGACAACGATCTGTCGATGGTGGTCTTCGGCATGGAGGGTGAAGGCAACGTCACCCGCGCCATCCTTGGCGAAAAGCTGGGCACGCTGGTCAGCGCCTAGCTCCGGCTAGGATGATTTCAGGACAGTTCCGTCCCCGCCCGCGACGGCGGGGACGGAAGCGGCAACACAGAACCACGTGAGTGCAACCGGCGCCACCGGACTGCACCAGAACCGTCAGGAGAGACCGTGATCGAAGAAACCTTGCTCGAAGCCGAAGAAAAGATGGACAAGGCCGTAGAGGTAGCCAAGGAAGACTTCGCTTCCATCCGCACCGGCCGCGCCAACCCCGGCCTCTACAACAAGGTCCTGGTGGAGTACTACGGCTCGCCCACACCGCTGCAGCAGCTGGCATCGTTCGCCATCCCGGACGCCCGCACCATCCTGATCACCCCGTTCGACAAGACCGCCCTGCGGGACATCGAACGCGCCTTGAGCGATTCCGAGGTTGGCGCCAACCCGTCCAACGACGGCAACGTCATCCGGATCACCATTCCTGAACTGACCAAGGAACGCCGCAAGGAATACGTCAAGATCGTCAAGACCAAGGGCGAGGATGCGAAGGTCTCCATCCGCAACATCCGCCGCAAGGCCAAGGAAACCCTGGACCGCCTGGTCAAGGACGGCGAAGCCGGCGAGGACGAAGGCAGCCGGGCCGAGAAGGAACTGGACGGCCTCACCAAGGCCCACGTGGACGGCATTGACGAGCTGCTCAAGCGCAAGGAAGCAGAGCTGCTCGAAGTCTGATGGGCCAGGCAGATCAGGCCCCCGCTTCACGGGCCCGCACACGGGGGAAGCCGCCCAGGAGCAACCCGACGCCTAAGGCCGGGCGGAACCTGCCCGCTGCCGTCGTGGTGGGCCTGGCCATGCTGCTGGGCGTCCTGGGCGGCCTGCTGTTCCTCCCGCTGGCATTCGTAGCCATCGTGACGGCCTTCGCCGTCTTCGGTGTCTGGGAAATCTACCGGGCGCTGGAGGCCAACGGGACCAGGATGCCCATCGTGCCGGTGATGACCGGCACCGTGGCCCTTCCGTTCGCGGCTTACTTCGGTGGCATTGAGAGCCAACTGTTCGCCCTGCTGCTCAGCGCCGTGGCCGTCCTGCTGTGGCGTTCGATCGAAAGCGCCGCGGGTTCGGCCAACAGCATTTTCGCCGGCGTTTTCACGCTGGGCTGGGTTCCGTTCTTCATCAGCTTCGCGACACTGCCGCTGCACGCGGCCGGGACCATACCCCTGGGGCTGTGGCCAGGCGGCCTCGCGCCCATCGGCGCCTGGGAGATTGCGGTCATGCTGCTGTTGGTGGTCTCCAACGACACCTTCGGCTACCTCGTGGGAGCCTCCATCGGGAAGCACCCCATGGCGCCGAAGATCAGCCCCAAGAAGTCCTGGGAGGGCTTTGCCGGGTCGGCCGCTGGCGCCATGCTGATCGGCGTCCTGGCTGCCATCTTCGTGCTGGACAAGCCGTGGTGGGTAGGTGTGGTCCTCGCGGTGGGAACCGTGGCCGCCTCCACCGCCGGGGACCTGGCCGAGTCCATGGTCAAGCGTGAACTTGGGGTCAAGGACATGAGCAGCATCCTGCCCGGCCACGGCGGAGTGATGGACAGGCTGGACTCCATTGTTTTCGCCTCACCCGTGGCCTTTATCCTGTACGGACTCGTGGCCGGCGCCTGATTGAGGCACGTGGCACGGGGCTGCGAAGGAACGGCCCCTGCCCGGGCCCACATGACACACACAACGGGTCCGGACGGTTTCACCCTCTCCGGCACCTTAAACTGGTGCGGAAGCACTCCGGCTGAAGAGCATTGAAGGAATCGAAGTGGCATTGGACATTCATCGGCAGATCCCTGCGTCCTTTGAGCGCGTGCAGCGCAGTGAGTACGGCTACAACGCCAAGCAGGTGGACCAGTTCCTGCAGCGGGCGCGGGTCTCGCTGGAAACCCCCGAAACCGCCGGGGACCCCGTCAAGAGCTCCGACGTCAGGTCCGTGTCCTTCGACCCCGTCAAGGGCGGCTACTCCGCCGCCGTGGTGGACGCCGCGTTGGACCGGCTTGAGGACGCTTTCGCCCGCCGCGAGCGGGATGAGCTGATTGCGGCCCGCGGCGAGGAAGCCTGGCTGCGCGAAATCGGAAGCCTCTCCGGCATCCTCAGGGGACGGCTGCACCGGCCGGACGGTGAGCGGTTCCGCCGGCCCACCAAGAAGAAGGCCCGCAGCTACAACACGGCCGACGTCGACCGGTTGTGCCGCGAACTCGTCGCCTACCTGGAGCAGGACAAACCCCTGAGCGTGGACAGCGTCCGGCGCGCGGTATTCCGTCCGGCCGTGGGCCACGACGGTTACGAGGAATCCCAGGTGGACGCCTTCCTGGACCGCGTGGTCGAGCTGATGGCGGCCATCGACTGACCGTCAGGTGCAGCGGGCCGGTCAATCCCCTTCCGGCGGGGTGGGGGAGAGCGGCCTGAACCGCCGCCACACGTCGCGGTAGCTGCGGTTGCCACGCACCGCGGACACCGCCAGGAACCCGGCCCCGCATACCGCTCCCGTTACCGACGCCGCTCCGATACCTGCACCCGCGAGTGTCACCAGCAGGCCGGCAAGGATGGCAATCAAGGCAGCGTTCGCCGTCGTCATGAAAATCATGCTGCTCCCGGCCACGTGGCTGAAAGTGCCCCGGTTCCCGAAGAAATAGTACGTTTGGACGGAGCCGGCCTCGTCGTCGTGGTGGGACGCCATCAAGTACTGGGCCACGCCGGGGTCAAGGTCAACGTACGCGGCGCGCAGCCGGTTCATGGCCGTCACGTACATGAGGTCCTCATGGGCCACGTTCATGACCCGCAGCTGGGTCAGCAGGCCAATCGCGGTATCGATGAACAGGACCACCACGGCCAGCAGCACAAAGGCGTCCGAGAACCCCGTCGCCTGGCCCACCAGGGCAACACTGACCACGCTCGCGGAGGTGAAGGTCAGGAACATGCTGATCCGTGTCAGCACCTCGCTTTGGGCGGTGCTCCGCGACGCCAGCAGGCCCCAGTGCTCGGTGGCCAGCAGCTGCGCCCGCACGGACGCGGGGACTGCGCCTTGCCGGCGGCCCGGGCCGCCGTCCTCGATGGACATGGCGTTATTGTCCTCCCGATCACCGTCCGGTTGCCAGCGGCCGTTCCGGGGTGTGGAGGCGGGTCATGGTCCGCGGCATTGTGGCGGGAACACGGTTGGCCGTGGCCCGGGAAACGAGGACCATGACGGCGAAGGCCGTGGGCACGCTCCAGGCCGCAGGCTGGGCGAGCCACGCCGGCGTCTGCCCCGAACCGGCCAACGCCAGCGAGCCGGCGATCATCGCCCCGCCACACAGCACCCCGCCCGTCACCATGCCCGCGATGGCTCCGGTGTCCGTCAGCCCGCGCCACCAGATGCCCAGCAGCAGCACGGGGCAGACCGTCGAGGCGGTGAACGCGAACACCAGTCCCACGCTTCCGGCCAGGGCAAGGGAATCGGTCATGAGGGCAAAGCCCAGCGGAACGACGGCGGACACGACGGCGGCGAGCCGGAATCCCCGCACGCTTCCACCCAGGACGTCCTGGCTGATGACGCCGGCCAGGGAGACCACCAGGCCGGAGGTTGTGGAGAGGAACGCCGCGAAGGCCCCCGCCACCACCAGGGCGGAGAGCAGGCTGCCGGCCGTACCGCCAACGAATTCGCCGGGCAGCCGCAGGACCATGGCGTCCGGCTGGCCCGAACGGGCCAGGTCCGGGGCGAACATCCGCGCCACCAGGCCGTACGCGGTGGGGAACAGGTAGAACACCGACAACAGTCCCAGGACGATCAGCGTGGTACGCCTGGCCGTGTGCCCGTCCGGATTGGTGTAGAAACGCACCAGCACATGCGGCAGTCCCAGCGTGCCGAAGAGCAATGCCACCAGCAGGGAAATGTTTTGGTAGGGGCCGGCGGGGGGCGCCCCCGTGGGGTTGGTGGCGGCCAGGGCCAGCGGTTCCGTCCCGTGCCCGGCCAGCACGAAGGCGATGAACAGGAAGGGCACGGCAAGGGCGGTCAGCTTGAGCCAGTACTGGAACGCCTGGACGAACGTGATGGACCGCATGCCGCCGGCCACCACGGTGAGGCACACCACCACCACGACAGCCACCGAGCCCACCCAGGACGGCAGGCCCGTGGTGATGCGGATAGTCAGCGCCGCTCCATGCAACTGGGGCACGATGTACAGCCATCCGACCATCACCACCACCAGGCTGGTGACCCTTCGGACGGTCCGTGACGCCAGCCTGGACTCGGTGAAGTCCGGGATGGTGTAGGCCCCGGACCGGCGCAGCGGCGCGGCGACGAAGAGCAGCAGCATCAGGTAGCCGGCGGTATAGCCCACCGGGAACCATAAGGCGTCGGTCCCGGACAGCAGGATGAGTCCGGCCACGCCAAGGAAGCTGGCAGCGGACAGGTATTCGCCGCCGATCGCCGACGCGTTCCACCAGGGCCGGACCGTCCGGGAGGCGACGTAGAAATCCCCGGTGGTGCGCGAGATCCGCAGCCCGTAGAACCCGATGATGGCCGTGGCGAGGGACACCACCGTGACCGCTGCGACGGCGACGCCGGCGTTCACTGCTGCCCCACCGGGCCGTCCTCTGCAGCCGTGTTCACTGTTCGCCGGCCAGGTCGCGGTAGCGCGCTTCGTTGCGGGCCGCCGTCCTGACGTACAGCCAGGCGCTCAACCCGATCACCGGGTAGATCCCAATGCCCAGCAGTAGCCAGTCGAAGGGGATGCCGGCGATCCGCGTGTCGGCCAGGCCGGGAACTGCAATCAGGATCAACGGGAACGCGGCCAGGATCAGCAGGAAGCCGCCGGCCACCACCAAGGCCAGCCGCAGCTGCGACCTGATCAGCGACCGGACGAATACCTGGCCCACCTCGGAGTCCTGGGCGGCTTCGCGCGATTCCAGCGGGCGGGGTCCGCCCCGCCCCGCGTTGCCCGGGGAGGCGTGCGGGGCAGTGACCCGGACCCTGGTCATGCGTGCGGCCTGATCCGGGTGGCTTCGAGCTTCTCGCGCACGAGCGGCAGGTGGCGCCGGCTGATGGGCAGTCCTGCCCCGGCGACGGTCACCCGGGGACCGTCGGCAGCCAGCTTCATCGAGGACACGTGCTTCAGCGCCACCAGGTAGGAACGGTGTGTCCGGATGAAACCGGCATCCGCCCACTGCTGTTCAAGGTCGGCCAGCGGAACCCGGATGAGGTAGCTGGCGTCGGCGGTGTGCAGGCGGGCATAGTCGCCCTGCGCCTGCACGTACGTGACGTCGTCGCGCCGGATCATCCTGGTGGTCCCGCCCTGGTCCACCGTGATCATCTCCGGTGCGCTGCCGCCGTCGCGCAGTTCGCTGATCCGCCCGACGGAGCGGGCCAGGCGCTCGGTGCGGACGGGTTTGAGCAGGTAGTCGACGGCGGCCAGTTCAAAGGCGGCCAGGGCGTGGTCCTCGTCGGCGGTGACGAAGACAACTGCCGGCGGATTGCTGCTCCGGGCAATGAAACCGGCGATGTCCAGGCCGGACACGGCGGGCATGTGGATGTCCAGGAAGACGGCATCGACGCCGCCGGCGGCCAGGGCTGCAAGGGCTTCCGTACCGGACGTTGCCCGCAGCACCTTGCCGATGCGCTCATCCCTGCCGAGCAGGAAGGCCAGTTCCTCAACGGCGGGCAACTCATCGTCAACGACGAGGACGTTAATCATGCTCCTAGGGTACTTCCAGGGGCGGGGGCCGCCTCACGCATCGTGGCCGGGCTGGGACTTCGGCACCCGCATGGTGATCAGTGTTCCCTCACCCGGCGCCGTTTCCACCACCAGCCCGTGATCGTTGCCGTACACCTGCCGGAGCCGGGCGTCCACGTTCCGCAGCCCCACATGGTCCCCGTCGGTGTGGCCCGCCAGCACGGACCTGAGCTGTTCGGGATCCATTCCCACGCCGTCGTCTTCGATGGTTACCTCGGCGAAGGCCCCGGCGTCCTCGGCAGTGATGCTGATGTGTCCTGGCCCCTCCTTGGCCTCGAGCCCGTGCCGGACGGCATTTTCCACCAACGGCTGGAGGCTCAGGAAGGGGATGACGGTACTGAGGACCTCGGGGGCAATGCGCAGGCTGACCTGGACACGTTCGCCGAACCGGGCCCGCTCCAGCAGCAGGTATCGGTCGATGCAGCGGAGCTCCTCGGCAAGGGTAGTGAAGTCCCCGTGCCGGCGGAAGGAGTACCGGGTAAAGTCCGCGAACTCCACCACCAGCTCCCTGGCCCGCTCCGGGTCCGTGTTGATAAAGGATGCGATGGCGTTGAGCGAGTTGTAGATGAAATGCGGGCTGATCTGCGCGCGCAGCGCCCGCACTTCCGCCTCCATCAGCAACGTGCGGGACGCGTCCAGCTCCGCCAGTTCCACCTGCACCGCCACCCAGTCGGCCACTTCCCCTGTGGCCCGGACCAGGCCCGCGCCGGCCGCCGGCGCGAACGCCGCCACCGCCCCCACCACCCGGGCGCCGGCCCGCACCGGTGCGATGACGCCGGCAAGGTGGCCTCCGGTTCCTTCCGTGCCTGCCGGGAGCACGGCGGCCCGGCCCGATTCCAGTACCCCGGCGGCGAGCTCCATCAGCCGCGGCCTGATGTCCTCGGCTCCGCCGTCCCATGCCAGGACGCCGGATGTGTCCGTGATGGCCAGGGAGTCACAGCCCAGCAGGGAGCGGAGCTGGCGGCTGGCTTTCGCCGCGCCTGCCGGGTTCAGCCCGCGGCGCAGGTGCTGGCCGGCCTGGGAGGCGGCGTGCAGCGTCTGGTAGGTGGCGCGTTCGGCGTCGGTGCCCAGCTCCCGGAAGGAACGGAGCACCTTCAGGCCCACGCCGACGACGACGGCAATGGCCATGGCGATCACCGCCACCGCCGCGGCGGTCAGGAGGGGGGAGTCCGGCATGGTGCCCAGCGTAGCGGCGGGTGCCGTTTGCCGCAGCATCGCCGCCGTTGAGCGAGCCCGCGCGGTGAAGTTCTGGAATGCGGACCGGACAGGCCGCAGAGTGATTGCAGTCACATCCGCGGTTTCCCTGGCAGTGTCCCCGGCGGTCTTCCTGCCGAAGGCCCTGCCGCCCGGTGTGTACCGCACGACTCAATGAGGAGGAACGATGGGTAACGAGGCCCACACTCCGGACGCAGCGGCGTCCGTGGACTTTGAACAAGTCCAGTCGACCGGGCAGTTCCAGGAACTGCGCAAGCGTCACCGCAGCTTTGTCTTCCCCATGGCAGTGGCCTTCCTGCTGTGGTACTTCGCCTACGTCCTGCTCGCCGATTACGCGGTGGGATTCATGTCCACCAAGGTATGGGGCAACATCAACGTCGGCCTGATCCTGGGCCTGCTCCAGTTCGTCTCGACGTTCGCCATCACCGGCTGGTACGTGCACTACTCCAACAAACGGCTGGACCCCATCGCCTCGGAAATCAGGCACGAAATCGAGGGGCACGAATTCGATAAGGACGGAAACCGAGTGGGCGGAGCCAACAAATGATCGCAATCCCAGCTGCGGTGGACGTCGCCGCCCTCAAGGACACCACCCTCTTGAACATGGGCATCTTCGGCCTGTTCGTGGCCGTGACCATGGTGATCGTGTTCCGAGCCAGCCGGAACAACAAGACCGCCGCCGACTACTACGCCGCAGGGCGCTCGTTTACCGGTTCGCAGAACGGCACCGCCATCGCCGGTGACTACCTGTCGGCAGCATCCTTCCTGGGTATCACCGGGGCCATCGCCATCAACGGCTACGACGGGTTCATGTACTCCATCGGCTTCCTGGTGGCCTGGCTCGTGGCGCTGCTGCTGGTGGCTGAACTGCTGCGCAACACCGGCAAGTTCACCATGGCGGACGTGCTGTCCTTCCGGCTAAAGCAGCGCCCGGTCCGGATCGCCGCCGCCATCTCCACGCTCGCCGTCTGCTTCTTCTACCTGCTCGCCCAGATGGCCGGCGCGGGAAGCCTGATCTCCCTCCTGCTGGGCATCAGCGACTGGGGCGGACAGGCCCTGGTGATCATCGTCGTCGGCGCCCTCATGATCATGTATGTCCTGATCGGCGGCATGAAGGGCACCACCTGGGTCCAGATCATCAAGGCCATGCTGCTGATCGCAGGCGCCGCCGTCATGACGCTGTGGGTCCTGGCCATCTACGGCTTCAACCTCTCCGCCCTGCTGGGCGGCGCCGTGGAGACGGCCAACAACCCGGCCGTCCTCAACCCGGGACTGCAGTACGGCAAGAGCGACACCTCCAAACTGGACTTCATGTCCCTGGGCCTGGCCCTTGTCCTGGGCACGGCAGCGCTGCCGCACGTCCTCATGCGTTTCTACACGGTTCCCACGGCCAAGGAAGCCCGCAAGTCAGTGGTGTGGTCCATCTGGCTCATCGGCATCTTCTACCTCTTCACCCTGGTCCTGGGCTACGGTGCAGCGGCGCTGGTTGGCGCGGACACCATCAAGTCCGCTCCCGGCGGCGTCAATTCCGCCGCACCCCTGCTGGCGTTTTACCTGGGCGGACCGCTGCTGTTGGGCTTCATCTCCGCGGTGGCCTTCGCCACCATCCTGGCGGTGGTGGCCGGCCTGACCATCACGGCGGCGGCATCGTTCGCCCATGACATCTACGCCAACGTCATCGCCAAGGGCAAGGCCGACGCCGCCACCGAAGTCCGGGTGGCCCGGCGCACCGTGGTGGTGATCGGCATCCTGGCCATCCTGGGCGGCATCTTCGCCAACGGCCAGAACGTGGCCTTCCTGGTGGCGCTGGCGTTCGCCGTCGCAGCATCGGCGAACCTTCCCACCATCATCTACTCGCTGTTCTGGCGGAAGTTCACCACCCAGGGCGCTATCTGGAGCATGTATGGCGGCCTGGCCTCGGCGATCCTGCTCATCGTGTTCTCCCCGGTGGTTTCCGGGGCTAAGACCTCGATGATCCCGGGCGCCAACTTCGCCCTCTTCCCGCTCAGCAACCCGGGCATCGTGTCCATCCCCCTGGCGTTCCTGCTGGGCTGGCTGGGCACCACACTGGACAAGCGGCGGGAGGATCCGGCCAAGCAGGCCGATGTGGAAGTGCGCTCGCTGACGGGTATCGGCGCCGAGAAGGCAGTGGACCACTAACCGCCGCGCCGACCGGAAACCGGACGAGCCTCCATGCCGCTGGGTGCGGTGTGGAGGCTCTTTTGGTTGCCGGATTGTTGGTGGGCTACGGCGCGGTGGGGTTCCCCTCGGAGCTTCAGCGCTGGTGGTGTCCGGCGGGGGCCAGGTTCCCGTGCTCACCGTGCGGGACGGCGTACTGGCCGGCTGTTGACGCGGCGAGTCCCGGCGTCGCTATTCCCGCCACCAGGAGGGCGCCGGCGAAGGCTCCCAGCAGCAGCTGCCCGGGCCGGCCCGATGCTGCCGTGGCGCGGCTTCCCTGCCGGCCACTTTCCTTGCGCGCCTCGGCCCGCCGGAGCCAGCCGAACGACGCAAGGATCATCAACGTGAGCAGGAAAGCCGAGAGTTGCGTCAGGTTGAGGCTGGACGTCCGCGGGACGGCGAATGCGATGGCGGCCAGATGGACCGCGGCCGCGGCGGCCAGGACATATCCTTCCCGCCGTCCGCCGGGCGGCCGGTCCTTGGCCAGGAATACGATGGCTCCGGCCAGCAGTGCGGTGCCCCAGAGCCCGGCCGCCGCGCCGGCAAGGAGCTCAACCGGTTCCGGGGGCCGGGTTGCTGCCGCGAAGATGCTCGATGCAATGGCCAGGTTGACCGAACCCGCACCGAATCCCGCGAACCCGGCAACAAGCCGCACCGCAGGAATCGCGTGGGACGCCGGCCCGTCGGCAACGGGCGCGGGACCCGTCATGCCGGATGCCGCCATGACTATGCCCGGGCAGCGGCCGGGGACTTGTCCAGGGACAGGCCCACGCCCAGGAGCAGGACGGCGCTGGCGAGGTGCAGGACGTTGTCGGCACCGTTCAGGGCGATGATGTTCAGCGCGGAGTCCAGCAGCAACAGTCCCACGATGCCCACCAGGAGGTAGACGGCGCCCACGGTGGCGTTGAGCGTACGCGCCGTATCCGTCCCGCGCAGTCCGGCGAACAGCAGCGCGGCGCCAATGGCCAGGTGGATGACGTTATGCAGGGGGTTGACCTCGAAGATGATCAGGTTCGCGCCCTCGGTGGCGACGAATCCTACGCCGGACGTGACGGCGAAGCCCAGGAGGCCCACCAGCAGGTAGACGGCTCCGAAAATGGTGGCGACGAGGCGGTTGGGTGAGTTGCGCATGGCCCGATTCCTTCCTGAAGTGCGGGGACTGTTCCCCGAACGCAGGGTCCCCGGGCGGGACCCTCGGAAGCAGTTCGCATCATCCCGGGAGAAGGATGGGTGAAAAGATCAGCGCCCTTTTCACTGTGCGGCCTCCACGGGGCCGCGCGGGCCGGCGGGTCAGGCGGCGGGCCGCAGCTTGATGTTGGTCATTTTGAGGTCGTTGGCTCCCTCGAAGCGGTAGGCGAGGTCGACCTTCTTGCCGGAACAGCTGATCTGGCCCGCCACGTCGGCTGATTTCATGCCGTTCTCGGTTGCCACCTTGAGCTCGGTGTAGGCGGGCTTGCACGAGTCATCCAGTTCCAGGCTTTTCACGCCGGAGATGAACGCCTCCTTGGAAAGCTGCTCCTTAAGCAAGGGGTCAAGGTAGTCGTCATACGCGGTGGATACTTCCCCGGCGATCACCTTCTTGGTGAAGTCGTCGGCAAGGCCCCTGGCCTGGTTGGTGGCGCTGTTCACCACGTTCACCAGGATCACGACGCCGAGGATCACCAGCAGCAGCACCCCGCCGATGCTGCCAAGGACGATCCCCAGCTTCCGCCGGCTCTGCACCCGCGGACGTTCCCCGGGCAGGCCGAACGGGGCCGGCTGCCCAGGCATCGAGGGCAGCTCCGGCGGCGCCGGTTCCGCGTGGCCTTGCCGGTACGAATCCTGGGGACTGCTCAAGGGGTGAGCCTTTCGGGGACGGGCGCGGTGGCACCGGCGGACTGCCCGGGCCCTCCCGGCCCGGCACATAACTGGAACCAGCCTATAACCCTGCCCGCCGGCGTCGTGCCTCCCGTGGCGCCGTTACCCGCCCTCCGAGCCCCGTTCCAGCAGTGGTTGCACCCGGAAGGGGATCAACTCGCCCATGGCCAGTGCCGTGTCTGCCCGCTCCACGCCGTCGCACGCCAGGATCTTTCCGTTGATCCGGAACAGGTCCTCGGCATCCCTGGCCACCACGCGCAGCAGCAGGTCTGCCGACCCCGTGAGCCCGTACCCCTCCAGGATCTCGGGAATCGCCGCCATTTCCCCGGCCAACCGCCCGAGTTTCTGCTGCTGGACATGCACGGAGATGAAGGCCATCAGCGGATACCCCAGCGCCACCGGATTGATGCGCCGTTCAAAGGACAGGAAGACGTGCTTCTTGTCGAGCTGGGCCATCCGCGCCTGGACGGTGTTCCGGGACAGGCCGAGCTTTTGCGCCAGTGCCACCACGGTGCGGCGCGGGTCCTGCGACAGTGCCGACAGCAGGCGGGTGTCAGTGCCATCCAAAGCTTGCATAATGCGCAACGCTAGCACGGTATAAGCACGCCAGACAGGGCATTATGCTCAGAAACTGCCGTGGTGGTTGTACCCCCTGAGCATTGTGAGTAGGGTCACAGTATCTGGGGCAATGGCGCCCGGAAGGCCGGTGGCGGCTGGTGCCAAAAGCCCGAAAACCACAGGTCAACGACGTACGAAGGTTGCGGCAATCGTGTCTACAGACGAAACGGGCCATGGCGGTGCAATAACCCCCGAAAACGCAGGGGACCCCACCGGGGCCGGGCAGGAACTTCTCCAGTTGATCACCCCGGCGGGCGAGCGAATCAGCCACCCGGAGTTCGATTTTTGGGTCAGGGACATCACCGATGAGCAGTTGTGTTCCCTGTTCGAGGACATGACAGTCATCCGGCGGATCGACGTAGAGGCCACCGCCCTCCAGCGGCAGGGGGAACTGGCGCTCTGGCCGCCGCTGCTGGGGCAGGAGGCGGCCCAGATCGGTTCGGGGCGGGCCATGCGGGCGGACGACTTTGTCTTCTCCAGCTACCGCGAGAACGGTGTGGCCTATTGCCGCGGCGTGGACCTGACGGACCTGCTCCGGGTCTGGCGCGGCAACGCCTCCGGCGGTTGGGACCCGTACGCCATCAACATGGCCACTCCGCAGATCATCATTGGCGCCCAGACCCTGCATGCCACCGGATATGCCATGGGGATCCAGAACGACGGCGCCGATGCCGTGGCCGTTACCTACTTCGGCGACGGCGCCACCAGCGAAGGCGACGTCAACGAGGCCATGGTGTTCGCCGCCAGCTTCCAGGCCCCTGTGGTGTTTTTCTGCACGAACAACCATTGGGCCATCTCGGAGCCCGTCCGGCTCCAGTCGCACATCCAGCTCGCAGAGCGGGCCACCGGCTTCGGCATCCCGAGCCTGCGGGTGGACGGCAACGACGTCCTGGCTGTCATGGCCGCCACCCGGCTCGCGTTGGACCGGGCCCGGCGCGGCGGCGGCCCCACGTTCATTGAAGCCGTCACCTACCGGATGGGACCGCACACCACGGCCGATGATCCCACGCGTTACCGGGACGCCAACGAACTGGAGGACTGGGCCGCGAAGGACCCCATCTCCAGGTTGGCTTCGCTCCTGGACCGGAAGGGACTCCTGACCGCGCAGTTGCAGGAGCATGTCCGGGCCAAGGCCGATTCCGTCTCAGCGGAAATGCGCCGCGGCTGCACCACCATGCCGGACCCCCAGCCGATGGACGTCTTCAAGCACGTCTACAGCACCCCCAACTCCTGGCTGGAACGCCAGCAGGACCACTACGCCCGCTACCTTGCTTCATTCGGCGATCCCGCAGGAGCAGTTCCAGAGGAAGGTGCACGCTGATGACCCAGTTGACCTTTGCCCGCGCCATCAACGCCGGCCTGCGGAAGTCGCTGGAAAACGACTCCAAGGTGGTCCTCCTCGGCGAGGACATCGGCGCCCTCGGCGGGGTGTTCCGTGTGACGGACGGCCTGCAGAAGGACTTCGGCACGCACCGGGTGGTGGACACGCCGCTGGCGGAATCCGCCATCGTGGGGACCGCCGTCGGCCTGGCCTACCGCGGCTACCGCCCGGTGGTGGAGATCCAGTTCGACGGATTCATCTATCCGGCGTTCGACCAGATCGTCAGCCAGGTGGCGAAGCTGCATTACCGCACGCGCGGCGCGGTGAAGATGCCCATCACCATCAGGGTCCCCTTCGGCGGCGGGATCGGTTCGCCCGAGCACCACTCGGAGTCCCCGGAGGCGTACTTTACGCACACCTCCGGACTGCGCGTGGTGGCGGTTTCCAACCCCCAGGACGCCTACACGGTTATCCAGCAGGCCATTTCCTGCGACGATCCCGTCTTGTATTTCGAACCCAAACGCCGCTACCACGACAAAGGCGAAGTGGATGAGTCGGCTGCCCTTTCATCCGCCCTGCCCATGGACAAGGCCCGCGTGCTGACCGAGGGCACCGATGTCACCCTGGTGGCCTACGGCCCCTTGGTCAAAACCGCACTGGATGCCGCCACGGCCGCAGCGGACGAGGGAATCTCCCTGGAAGTGATCGACCTGCGCTCGCTGTCTCCGGTGGACTACGACGCCGTGGTGGCCTCCGTTCGGAAGACCGGGCGCCTGGTGGTCACGCACGAGGCGGGACAATCCGGCGGCCTGGGAGCGGAGGTGGCGGCCAGCATCACCGAGCGGTGCTTCTACCACCTCGAGGCTGCTCCGGTCCGGGTCACCGGGTTCGACATTCCGTACCCGTACTCCAAGCTGGAAATGCACCACCTGCCCGGCCTGGACCGTATCCTCGACGGCGTTGACCGTGCCCTGGGCCGCCCGAATTCCCTGAGCGGGCTGGAAGGGTGAGCGCCACCATGATCAAGGAATTCCGTCTCCCGGACCTGGGCGAAGGGCTCACAGAGTCCGAAATCCTCAGCTGGAAAGTGGACGTTGGCGATACTGTCAGCCTGAACCAGGTCATTGCCGAGGTAGAGACAGCCAAAGCCGTGGTGGAGCTTCCCTCCCCGTTTGCCGGGGTCATCAAGGAGCTCCACGAGCAGCCCGGGTCCGTGGTTGAGGTGGGGAAGCCCATCGTCTCGTTCGAGGTTCCGGACGACGCCGGGACTGCACCTTCGGACCCGGCCGGCGCGTTGCCTGCGGGGCCGGGGGAGCATGGGGTGGAAACCCAGAAACGGGAACCGAACCTGGTGGGCTACGGCGCCGTCGTCGAAGGGTCCGGCCGGCCAACGCGCAGGCCACGAAACTTTGCTGCCCCGGTGGTTGAGCCGGTCCAAACAAGGCCGGTCCAAACAAGGCCTGTCGAAACCAGGCCTGTTGAATCAGCGCCTGCCGAGTCCGCGCCTGCAGACCGGCCACGTTCCACGCCGCCGGTCCGCAAGCTGGCCAAGGATCTCAGCCTGGACCTCACCCAGGTACCGGGCAGCGGCCCCGGCGGGCTGATTACGCGCGAGGACGTGCTCGGATTTGCCCGGCACCACGAGGAACCGGCCGCGGCGCAGCATGGGGCACCGGCGGTGTCCGGAACGCGGCAGGGGGAGCGGGAAACCAGGACTCCCATCAAGGGAGTCCGCAAATACACCGCAGCCGCGATGGTGCAGAGTGCCTTCACCGCCCCGCACGCCACCGAATTCCTCACCGTGGATGTCACGCCAAGCCTTGAACTGCTGGCAAGGCTCAAGAGCAGGAGGGAGTTCACCGGGCTCAAGCTCACCCCGCTGACGCTCGCCGCCAAGGCAGTGCTCGTCGCCCTGCGCAGGAACCCTGCGCTGAACTCCCACTGGGATGAGGAACACCAGGAAATCGTCACCTACAACTACGTGAACCTGGGCATCGCGGCGGCCACGCCCCGGGGCCTCACCGTTCCCAACATCAAAGATGCGGACACCATGCCGCTTCCGCAGCTGGCCCAGGCCTTGACGGCGCTCGCCGAAACGGCCCGCGCCGGCAAGACCACTCCTGCCGAGCTGTCCGGCGGCACCATTTCGATCACCAACATCGGCGTTTTCGGCATTGACGCCGGTACCCCCATCCTCAACCCGGGCGAGGCGGCCATCCTGGGGCTGGGCGCCGTCCGGACCCTGCCGTGGGAGTGGCGGGGTGAGGTGGCCTTGCGCCAGGTGATCACGTTGAGCCTGTCCTTCGACCACCGCCTGGTGGACGGCGAGCAGGGCTCGCGGTTCCTCGCCGACGTCGGCGCCATCCTGGCCGAGCCGGGAATGGTGCTGACCATGGTCTAACGGGGGGACTGGACGCCCCCTGCGCTGTCCACCAGCAGGGCAGCCAATGCCATGCGCTCCAGCAGGGGGCGGGCCACGCCCGCCGCGATCCGCCTGCCATGGCTGCGAACGGAGTGCGGCGTGGAGTTGATGAGGCCAAACGTCGCGTGGGCCCGCATCCGGAGTTCGGCGGCGTCTGTGCCCGGGTGGACCTTGGCGAGGACGTCCACCCATAACTCCACGTAGCTGCGCTGCAGGGTGCGTACTGCGGACTGGTCCTGCTCGGACAAGTTGCTGAGGTCCCGGTCCTGGACGCGGATCACGTCGGGCTTGCCGAGCGCAAAGTCCACCTGGAATTCCACCAACTGCCGCAGCGCGGCTGCCGGATCGGCGGTGCTTTCCACCACCTGGCGTCCGCCGTCCAGCAGCTCCTGGCTCACGGTCACCAGGAGGTCGGCGAGGACTGCCTGCTTGCCCGGGAAGTGGCGGTAAACCGCGGGGCCGCTTACACCCGCAGCCGCGCCCAGGTCTTCGAGCGATACCCGGTTGAACCCGTTGAGCGCGAAGAGTGACGCCGCCGCTGTCAGCAGCGCCTGCCGCCGGTTCTCCTTGGCCTTGCCTCGCTGGGTGGTGGGAGCCGGCTGCGGCATGGCTGGCTGCGTTGCATTGTTGGGGTGTGTTCCCGTGCTGGGCACTTTTCCTCCTCGGACCGACGCAGATTCTACCAAGGCCGCCATGTGTTGGACATCACAGTTAATCGAGACTAACCTGAATTTCAGTTATTAGTCACTAACCGAGTTGGCATGCAGCCGCCCGGTCCAGACAGGAACGGATCGTCAATGGAGACCCTGGCCAGCCGGCTCGACCCCGCAAGCGAGTCCTTCCGCGCCAACCGGGAAGCGCAACTGGTGCTCGCCGGAGACCTGCGGAAAAGGCTGGCAGATGCCGCGCTGGGCGGCCCGCAGAAATCGCGGGACCGGCACGTGGCCCGGGGAAAGCTCCTGCCGCGGGACAGGATCGACCAGTTGCTGGACGACGGCAGCCCGTTCCTGGAGATCGCGCCCCTGGCCGCCAACGGGATGTACGGCGACGAAGCGCCAGGCGCCGGCGTCATTGCCGGGATCGGGCTGGTGCACGGACGGCAGGTCCTGGTGATTTCCAACGACGCCACGGTCAAGGGCGGCACCTACTACCCCATGACGGTGAAGAAGCACCTGCGCGCCCAGGAGGTTGCGCTGGAAAACCGGCTGCCCTGCATCTACCTGGTGGATTCGGGCGGGGCATTCCTCCCCAAGCAGGATGAGGTCTTCCCGGACAAGGACCACTTCGGCCGCATCTTCTACAACCAGGCCCGGCTCTCCGCCGCCAAAATCCCGCAGATCGCGGCCGTCATGGGGTCCTGCACCGCCGGCGGCGCCTACGTTCCCGCCATGAGCGATGAAACGGTGATCGTCCGGAACCAGGGAACCATTTTCCTGGGCGGCCCCCCTCTGGTGAAGGCCGCGATCGGGGAGATCGTGACCGCCGAGGAACTCGGCGGCGGTGAGGTTCACGCCCGGATTTCCGGGGTGACCGACCACCTGGCCGAAAACGATGAGCATGCACTGCAGATCATCAGGGACATAGTTGCCACCCTGCCGCCGCCGGCCGCGCCGGCCTGGGAGGTGGAACCCATCGTCGAACCTGCCGCGGACCCGGACGGGCTCTACGGTGCCGTGCCCACGGACGTCAACGCCCCCTACGACGTCCACGAGGTGATCGCCCGGCTGGTGGACGGCAGCAGGTTCCACGAGTTCAAAAGGGAGTACGCCACCACCCTCGTCACGGGATTCGCCCGGATCTGCGGACACCCCGTCGGAATCGTGGCCAACAACGGCGTGCTGTTCAGCGAATCATCGCTCAAGGGCGCCCATTTCATTGAGCTCTGCGACCAGCGCGGCATCCCGCTGCTGTTCCTGCAGAACATCTCCGGCTTCATGGTGGGCAAGGACGCCGAACAAGGCGGCATCGCCAAGAACGGCGCCAAGATGGTGACCGCCGTCGCCACTGCCCGGGTTCCCAAGCTGACCGTGGTCATCGGCGGCTCCTTCGGCGCAGGCAACTATTCGATGTGCGGCCGCGCCTACTCGCCGCGGTTCCTCTGGATGTGGCCCGCCGCGCGGATCTCGGTCATGGGCGGTAACCAGGCCGCCAGCGTCCTGGCCACCGTGAAGCGCGACCAGTACGAGGCAGCCGGGGAACAATGGCCGGCTGACGACGAAGAGGCTTTCAAGGCACCCATCCGCCGCCAGTACGAGGACCAGGGCAGCCCTTACTATTCCACGGCCCGGCTCTGGGATGACGCCGTGATCGACCCCGCAGACACCCGCACCGTCCTGGGACTGGCGCTCGACGTCGTCTCCCGCACCCCCTTGCCGGAGACCTCCTTCGGCCTCTTCCGGATGTGAGCCGGCAATGACCATGCAAACCCGATCAGAACCAGCCCCCGGCGGCACCTCCACCCCGCGCCTGTTTGGCACCGTCCTGGTGGCCAACCGCGGTGAAATCGCCTGCCGCATCATTCGCACCCTGCGCCACCTGGGAATCCGGTCGGTGGCCGTCTACAGCGATGCCGACGCCGGTGCCCGCCACGTCCGCGAAGCTGACGCGGCCGTGCGCATCGGCCCGGCACCCGCCGTCGAAAGCTACCTGAGCGCCGACGCGATCATCGATGCGTGCCGGCAGTCCGGCGCCGAGGCAGTCCACCCGGGGTACGGCTTCCTCAGTGAGAACGTGGACTTTGCCCGCGCCCTGGAAAAAGCCGGCATCACCTTCATCGGCCCCGGCGTGGAGGCACTGAACGTCATGGGGGACAAGATCCGGGCCAAGAACCATGTGGCCGGCTACGGGGTGCCCGTGGTGCCCGGCATTGCCAGGCCCGGCATGACGGACAGTGAACTGGTGGAGGCCGCCGGCGGGGTCGGCTTTCCGATCCTGATCAAGCCCTCCGCCGGCGGTGGCGGCAAGGGGATGCAGGCCGTGGAAAGGCCGGAGGACCTGCCCGCTGCCCTGGCAACGGCGAGGCGCGTAGCCGCGGCCGCGTTCGGTGACGACACCCTGTTCCTGGAACGCCTGGTGACCACGCCGCGGCACATCGAAGTGCAGGTGCTGGCCGACGGCCACGGCAACGTCATCCACCTCGGCGAGCGCGAATGCTCGCTGCAGCGGCGGCACCAGAAAGTCATTGAGGAAGCACCGTCGCCCCTGCTGGAAGGCCTTCCGGACGGGGCGGCCATCCGCGCACGGATCGGGGAAGCCGCCTGCAACGCCGCCCGCAGCGTGAACTACCAGGGTGCAGGAACGGTGGAATTCCTGGTGTCCGACGACGCACCGGACGAGTTTTTCTTCATGGAGATGAACACCAGGCTGCAGGTGGAGCACCCGGTGACGGAGATGGTCACCGGCACCGACCTGGTGGAATGGCAGGTACGGATCGCCGCCGGTGCCGAGCTGACGCTCCGGCAGGCCGACGTCGAACTCTCCGGCCATGCGGTGGAGGCGCGCGTCTACGCCGAGGTTCCGGAGAAGAACTTCCTCCCGTCCACCGGAACCGTGCTGGTGCTGGATGAACTCCCGTCACCAACCGAAGGCCGGATCCGGGTGGATTCCTCCCTGCTGGAGGGGCTGGAGCTCCCGGCCCACTATGACCCCATGATTTCCAAGGTGATTGCCTGGGGCGCGGACCGTGCGGCCGCGCTGGAAACCCTGGACGGTGCCCTGGCCGGCTACACCGCACTGGGAATCGACACGAACGTGGAGTACCTCCGGCTCCTCCTGAACGACCCCGACGTCCAGGCGGGGCACCTGGACACCGGCCTGATCGAACGCAAGCTGCCAGGCATGGAATTCCGGAAGGTCGGGGACGCGGACCTGGTGGCCGCTGCGCTGTACACCGCCACAGTCGAGGACCGGGACAGCCCCGGACCGGCGGGCGGGCCGTGGGACAGCAGGAGCGGCTGGCGGCTTGGAACCCCGGCGCCGCGCCGGATCAGCCTCGGAACGGCCGACGACGGCGTGGCAACCGTGGCGGTAACCGGCAGCCCCGCAGGGGGCGCCCCCGTCACGGCAGCCGTTGACGGGGGCCCGCAGCACAGTGCCGGCCTGTCCCTCCAGGACCCGCGGCGCGCCGTCATCAGGCTCGGTGATGAAACCCGGAGCTACGCCGTGGGCGTGGCCCCCGGCCATCCCACCCGGATCTTCCTGGGCAGTGATGGCTGGTCCTGCCGGCTTGAGGTCCTCACCCGCGAGGCGAGGCTGGACCGGGTGCTGGCCGCCATGGAGCGCGAAGAAGGCTCGGCCGACCCCGAGGTGCGTTCACCAATGCCCGGAACCGTGGTGGCAGTCCCGGTCCGCGACGGGGACACCGTAAAGGCCGGGGAGGTCCTGGTGTCAGTGGAAGCCATGAAGATGGAACACCACCTCGTTGCCCCGCTGGCCGGGACCGTGCACCTCAGTGCCCGCACCGGTGACCTTGTGAAGGCCGACCAGGTCCTGGCCACCATCCACCCCCACCCTGCGGACGCAGAGCCAGCGTCCGCAGACACAGACACAGCCACCATCCAAGGCGAAGGAGCCTGACCATGACCGGATTCGAACTCAGCGAGGAATACCAGGACCTCAGCGACACAGTCCGCGACTTCGCGGACAACGTGGTGGCCCCGGTCTCCGCCAAACACGATGAAGAACACAGCTTCCCCTATGAAGTGGTGAAGCAGATGGCCGAAATGGGCCTGTTCGGCCTCCCGTTCCCGGAGGAATTCGGCGGGATGGGCGGGGACTACTTCGCGCTCGCCCTGGCCCTGGAACAGCTCGGCCGCGTGGACCAGTCGGTGGCCATCACACTGGAGGCCGGCGTTTCCCTGGGCGCCATGCCGGTGTACCGCTTCGGAACCGACGCGCAGAAGCAGGAATGGCTGCCGCTCCTGGCATCAGGCCAGGCGCTCGCAGGCTTCGGCCTCACCGAACCCGAGGCAGGCTCCGACGCCGGCGGCACCAAGACCACCGCCCGCCGCGAGGAGGGCAACTGGGTGATTAACGGCAACAAGGAGTTCATCACCAACTCCGGAACGGCCATCACCCGGCTGGTCACCGTCACCGCCGTCACCGGCCGGAAGGAAGCCGCGGACGGCAGCGTCCGGAAGGAAATCTCCACCATCCTGGTGCCCACCGACACGCCGGGCTTCAAGGCCGAAAAGCCGTACAACAAGGTGGGCTGGAACGCCTCGGACACCCACCCGCTGACCCTCAAGGACGTCCGCGTCCCGGAGGCGAACCTGTTGGGCCAGGAGGGGCGCGGCTACGCGAATTTCCTGTCCATCCTGGACGAAGGCCGGATCGCCATCGCCGCGCTTGCTACCGGTGCCGCCCAGGGCTGCGTGGACCTGTCGGTCAAGTACGCCCAGGAACGCAGGGCGTTCGGGAGCGAAATCGGCAAGTACCAGGCCATCTCCTTCAAGATCGCAAGGATGGAAGCCCGAGCCCATACTGCCCGCCTGGCCTACTACGATGCGGCTGCCAGGATGCTTGCCGGTAAGCCGTTCAAGACCCAGGCGGCCATCGCTAAGATGGTCGCAGGCGAGGCGGCCATGGACAACGCGCGGGATGCCACCCAGGTATTCGGCGGCTATGGCTTCATCAACGAGTTCACCGTGGCGCGCCACTACCGCGACTCCAAGATCCTGGAAGTGGGGGAGGGCACCACGGAAGTCCAGCTGATGCTGATCGCCCGCGAACTGGGACTGTAAGCGCCTGCGCCAGCAGCACCGGACGCAGCCGGCCTGAGAGGATCACCGATGATTGACAAGGTTGTAGCCAGTGCCGACGCCGCCGTGGCCGACATCCCGGACGGGGCTTCCCTGGCGGTGGGCGGGTTCGGGCTCTGCGGAATCCCGGTGGCCCTGATCGACGCCCTGCACCGCGCCGGCACCTCAGGCCTGGAAACGGTCAGCAATAACTGCGGCGTGGACGACTGGGGCTTGGGCATCTTGCTCCGCGACGGCCGCATCCGCCGCACCATCAGCTCCTACGTGGGTGAAAACAAGGAGTTCGCCCGCCAGTACCTTGCCGGTGAACTCGAGGTGGTGCTGACCCCGCAGGGCACCCTGGCCGAGAAGCTGCGCGCCGGCGGCGCCGGCATCCCCGCGTTCTACACCAAGGCGGGCGTGGGGACGCAGGTGTCCGACGGCGGCCTGCCGCAAAAGTACGACGCCAACGGCGGCATCGCCATCGCCTCCGCCGCCAAGGAAGTGCGTTCCTTTGGCGGAGTGGACTACGTCCTGGAAGAATCCCTCACCCCCGATTTCGGGCTGGTGCACGCCTGGAAGGGCGACCGGCACGGCAACCTGGTGTTCCACGCCACGGCCATGAACTTCAACCCGTTATGCGCCATGGCCGGACGCATCACCATCGCCGAGGTGGAGGAACTCGTCGAACCTGGCGAACTGGACCCCGAACACATCCACACCCCCGGGATTTTCGTCCAGCGGGTGGTCCTGGCGGCCGGTGGGGAAAAGCGCATCGAAAAGCGGACGGTGGCCCTGGCGGGCGGACGAACACCTGGCAGCGGCCAGCAGGCAGGAGCATGACCATGGATCCCAACAGCACTGAGGCGCCCCGCCCGGAAGCCGTCCGGCCGGAATACCGGCGTGCCGGGGAGCACCAGCCCGGGCGCGGCGACGCGGCCGCCGCTGCAGGAAGCAAAGGCTGGACGCGGAACGAACTGGCCGCCCGGGTGGCGCGCGAGCTCCGCAACGGCCAGTACGTCAACCTGGGTATCGGGATGCCCACCCTGATTCCCAACTACATCCCGGCCGGGGTGGAAGTGGTGCTGCACTCGGAGAACGGAATATTGGGTGTTGGCCCCTACCCTGCTGAGGATGCGGTGGATCCGGACCTGATCAACGCCGGCAAGGAGACCGTGACAGTCAACCGGGGAGCGGCGTTCTTCGACTCGGCAACATCCTTTGGCATGATCCGCGGCGGCCATGTGGACCTCGCTGTCCTGGGCGCGATGGAGGTCGCCGCCAACGGAGACCTCGCCAACTGGATGGTCCCGGGAAAGATGGTCAAGGGAATGGGCGGCGCCATGGACCTGGTGTTCGGCGCCAAACGGGTGATTGTGATGATGGAGCACGTGGACCGCAACGGCAATCCCAAGATCGTCCGGGAGTGCTCGCTCCCGTTGACCGGCAAGGGATGCGTGGACCGGATCATTACCGACCTCGCCGTGATCGACGTCGTCCGGGACGGCGGGCCGTCCCGGCTGGTCCTGCGCGAACTGGCCCCCAACGTCTCCGTCGAGGACGTGGTGGCCGCCACCGGCGCGGAGCTGTACGAGGAAGACCAGGAACTCACCGTATGACCGGCAACAACCCCCCGGACACGGTCCCGGCAGGCTCAACGGCAGGAGGTGGCGACGGCGGCCGGCGCGTCATCGAGCAGCGCGGGCTCTACTTCGACGAGCTGGAGGAAGGCGTGCTGTATGCCCACCGGCCCGGACGCACCGTGACGGAAACGGACAACGTCCTCTTCACCACCCTCACCATGAACACGCAGGCGCTGCACCTGGATGCGGCCTGGAGCGCGGGGCAGCCCTTTGGCCAGCGGCTGATGAACTCCATGTTCACCCTCGCCACCATGGTGGGCCAGTCCGTCACCCAGTTGACCCAAGGGACCATCATTGCGCAGCTGGGCCTGACCGACGTCACCTTTCCGCACCCGCTCTACCATGGGGACACGCTCTACACCGAGACGGTGATCACCGGCAAGCGGCTTTCGGCCTCACGGCCGGGGCAGGGCATCGTTACCATGGAGCACACCGGACGCAACCAGGACGGAGCCGTGGTGGCACGAGCCACGAGGAGCTGCCTGATGTGGACCCGGGACGCGCACCAGGACCAGCCCGGCGCGCAGGGGAGAATGCCCGTATGACATTTTCGATGGGCCCCTCCCTGCTCTTTTGCCCCGCTGACCGCCCGGAGCGTTACCTCAAAGCTGCGTCGCGGGCCGACGCCGTGATCCTGGACCTTGAAGACGCCGTGGCGCCGCCGGACAAGCAGCGGGCGCGCGGTGCAATCCTTGCCCAGGTGGGTGCAGCCGGCGACGACCCCGAACTGGACCCCAGCCGGACCATCGTCAGGGTCAACCCGGTCACCACGGAGGACTTCGCAAAGGACCTGCACTGCCTGGCGCACACGCCATACCGCACGGTCATGCTGGCCAAAGCGGAATCGGCTGAACAGCTCAAGGCGCTGGAAGGCTACCAGGTCATCGCGCTGTGCGAAACAGCCCTGGGCGTGCTGAACGCCCCCGCCATCGCCGCCGCCCCCAACGTGGTGGCCCTGATGTGGGGGGCCGAGGACCTCCTGGCCACGTTGGGCGGCACCTCCAGCAGGAAGGACGACGGCGGCTACCGGGCGGTGGCGCTGCACGCCCGCTCCTCGGTGTTGCTGGCCGCCAGGGCATTCGGCAAGGAAGCCATCGACGCCGTCTACACCAACATCCCCGACCTCGACGGGCTGGCGGACGAAACCGCCGACGCCGTGGCCTCCGGGTTCGGCTCCAAGGCGTGCATCCATCCCGGCCAGGCCGCCGTCGTCCGCAAGGCCTACGCGCCCTCCGAGGAGGAGGTGGCCGCGGCGCATGAGCTGCTGGACGCCGCCACGGCGGCCGGCAGCGGGGTCTTCCAGCACCACGGAAAGATGATTGACGGGCCAATCCTCAAGCACGCCCAAGGCATCCTGCGCCGTGCCGGCAGGGACGCCTAGGTGCCCTTCCGCCCCGACGGCCGGCGCAGGGACGTTGGCGGGATGGGCTCGTAGAGCAGGGTCCGCACCCAGCGGTTCCCGGTCTCCCGGAACTCTTTCCGGCTGGCGAAGCGGTAATGGAAACTGCGCACGCGCACCAGCCGCGGTGCGGCGCCGTCGAACGGGTCATGCCGCAGCAGCCGCAGCACCTGCCGGTCCGCCGAGAGCAGCTTGCCCAGGAAGGCGTAGAACCATTCCTCGTGCACGCTCCGCAGCGGCAGGAACCACATGAGCCAGTCCAGGCGCAGATGGTACGGGGCCCACTGCCGCGGAATCCGCCGGACATCGCCGGGTTTGCCCTTGAAACCGTACTCGCGCCAGTCCGAGGCGTCCCCGGGGTTCCCGTCCAGGGTGCCTTCCACCACGATCTCGATGCGCTGCCTGGTCACCGTGCCGAATGCGCCATAGGCATTGACCAGCTGCCACCGGTTGAAGCTGGCATTCATCAGCTGCCGGCGGGAGAAGAGGTTCCGCAGCGGCCAGTAGCTCAGGACCAGCAGCAGGAGGGACGCCGCCAGCGTTATGGCCAGCCACCACAGGGGAGTGTCCCGTGCGGCACCCGCGTGCCAGTCCGCCGGGACGGCCGGTATCACGGCATGGGCCACGGGATCGCTGACCGCGGCAAACGCCAGCACGATCGCCATCCAGTTCAGCCACGCAAAGTTGCCGCTCGCCACCAGCCACAGTTGGGTGGCGACGACGACGGCCGCCGCCACTCCCGCCACCGGCTGCGGCGCGAACAGCAGGAACGGCACCACCAGCTGGGCGATGTGGTTGCCCACCACCTCGATCCGGTGCAGCGGCTTCGGCAACAGGTGCGCCTGCCGGCTGAGGGGCCCCGGCATGGGCTGCGTCTCATGGTGGTAGTACAGCGCCGTCAGGTCCCGCCACTCCCGGCCCCCGCGGATCTTGATCATCCCGGCCCCGAATTCCAACCGGAACACCAGCCACACCACCAGGATGAGGATGGTGCGCGGCGGTTCCGTCTGGTCCGACCCCAGGAAGGCCACGGTGAAACCGGCCTCCAGCAGCAGCATCTCCCAGCCGAACCCGTAGAACGTCTGCCCCACGTTCACGATGGACATGTACAAAAGCCACAGGGCAAGGAACGCCAGCAACGGAACCCAGGGCGGCCCGGCCTGCGGGAGCCCCGCCACGAGCAACGCCGACACCGCCAGGCCCACGGCACAAACACTCCGCAGCAGCCGGTCCGAGTACCGCCAACGGAACAGGGTGGGCCGGGACAACCGGGAAAAGGCTGCCAGGAAATCCGGCACCGGAAGGAGGCCGCGCTCACCGAGCAACGCCGGAAACTGGTTCAGCGTGGACAGGAACGCAACGAAATACAACGCTGCGACGCCCCGTTGCAGCACCTGCCGGGCAAATTCATACTCCGGCGCATCGAACCAGGTGAGCCACTCCACGGATTCCACGTTACGCCCGGCCGTCCGGCGGTCAAGGCGCAGCAGGGCAGGCGGCGTGCGGGATACTTAACGGATGCAGCCACGCAGAATCGTCCTCCTCGGATCCACCGGTTCCATCGGCACCCAGGCGATCGACGTCGTCGACGGCGCCCCGCACCTGTTCGAAGTGGTGGCACTCAGTGCCGGCGGCGGCAACCTTGAACTGCTGGCCCGCCAGGCGGTCCACACCGGCGCCGCCGCGGTGGGCATCGCCACCGGGGACCCCGGCCGGCTGGAATCGCTGATCCGGGAAGCCGCCGCCGTCGCGGGCCGCCCCGGGTACCGCCCGGAGATCGTGGCCGGACCTGACGCCTCAGCCCGGATTGCCGCCGTGGAGGCGGATGTGGTGCTGAACGGTATCACCGGGTCCATTGGCCTGGCGCCAACGCTGGCGGCACTCCGCTCCGGGGCCATCCTGGCCCTGGCCAACAAGGAATCACTGATCGTTGGCGGCAGCCTGGTCAAGGCGGCGGCCAGGGACGGCCAGATCGTGCCCGTGGACTCGGAGCACTCGGCGATCGCCCAGTGCCTGCGCTCGGGTACGGCAGCGGAGGTGGACCGGCTCATCCTGACCGCCTCCGGGGGTCCGTTCCGCGGCAAGAGCCGGGAGCAACTGCACTCCGTCACGCCCCGGCAGGCTCTGGCGCACCCCACGTGGGACATGGGCGTCATGGTCACCACCAACTCGGCCACGCTGGTCAACAAGGGCCTGGAAGTCATCGAGGCCCACCTGTTGTTCGATATTCCGCTGGACCGGATCGAGGTGGTGGTGCACCCGCAATCCATCGTCCACTCGATGGTCCAGTTCGTTGACGGATCCACCATCGCCCAGGCATCCCCGCCGGATATGCGGCTTCCCATTGCCCTTGGCCTTGGCTGGCCCGCCCGGGTGCCCAAGGCAGCGCCCGCCTGCGACTGGACCCAGGCCGCCACCTGGACTTTTGAACCCCTGGATGTGGGTGCCTTCCCGGCCGTGGACCTCGCCAAGGACGCCGCCAAGCAGGGCAGTACCTTCCCTGCAGTCTTCAACGCGGCCAATGAAGAGGCCGTCACGGCGTTCCACGCGGGCCGGATCCGGTTCACCGACATCGTCGATACCGTGGACAGGGTGCTCAGCGAACATTCAGGTTCCTCCGGGCTGACGGTGGAGTCGGTGCTGGATGCTGAAAGCTGGGCACGCGCCCGCGCCCACGAACGTTTAGCAGTCAGCAGTCTCTAGGAAGCAGCAGTACCTCCATGACCCCTGTCCTACTTTTCATCCTCGGCGTCGTCTTCGTGGCCGTCGGCATCGCCGTGTCCATTGCCCTCCACGAGGTGGGCCACCTGGTGCCGGCCAAGCTCTTCAAAGTGCGTGTCACCAAGTACATGATCGGCTTCGGGCCCACGCTCTGGTCACGCCGCAAGGGCGAAACCGAATACGGCGTGAAAGCCGTTCCGCTGGGCGGCTACGTCTCGATGATCGGCATGTACCCGCCCAACAAGGAGGACGGCTCGGTCCGGCCCTCCAGTACCGGCATGTTCCAGACGCTGGCGACGGAAGCCCGGTCCATGGCCCACGAAGAGGTAGGCCCCGCCGATCACGACCGGGTCTTCTACCGGCTGCCGGTCTGGAAGAAAGTGATCGTGATGCTGGGCGGGCCGGCCATGAACATGATCCTCGGGGTGCTGCTGACGGCCGTTCTGCTGATGGGATTTGGTGTTGCCACCGCTACCACCACCATCTCCGACGTCTCCAAATGCCAGGTGGCCGCGGGGCAAACCGTCGACCCGGACTCTGCCGACTGCCAGCTGACCCCCGCCGCCGCGGCGGGGCTGAAACCCAATGACACCATCACCTCCTTCGACGGCAAGGCCGTCACCAGCTGGGACCAGCTGACGGAGTGGATCCGCGCCTCGGCCGGCAGGGAAGTGGCCATCACGGTGCAGCGGGACGGCACTGCCGTGTCCACCACCGTCACGCCGGTCCTGTCGTCCAGGCCGGTGATCGGCGCCGACGGACGCCAGGCCACCGATGCTGCCGGCACCCTCCAGTACCAGGACGTCGGATTCCTTGGCATCGGCGCGCAAACGGCGCTGGTGCCCCAGCCGGCGTCGTCCGTCCTGCCCATGGCCGGAGAGAACATCCGGCAGGTGGCCGGCGTCGTGTTCAACCTCCCCGCCCGTGTGGTGGGCGTGGCCAAGGCTGCGTTCAGCGAAGAACCGCGGGACCCCAACGGCCCCATCAGCGTGGTGGGCGTGGGCAGGGTGGCCGGCGAGGTGGCCGCCATGGAAGCTGTTCCGCTGCAGTCCCGCCTTGCCACCCTTGTCGGCCTGCTGGCGGGCCTGAACTTCGCCCTGGCGGTGTTCAACCTCATCCCGCTGCTGCCCCTTGACGGCGGCCACGTGGCCGGAGCGCTGTACGAAGGCGCACGCCGCACCGTCGCCAGGCTGCGCGGACGGCCGGACCCGGGAGCCTTCGACATCGCCAAACTGCTGCCCGTGACCTACGTGGTGGCGGCTTTGTTGATGGGCATGAGCGCCCTGTTGATCTACGCAGACATCGTCAAACCCGTCAACCTCTTCTGATAATCAGCCGCGTTAGGCTGACTTCAATAAATCAGTCAGATTTGATTGATTATCGTGAATCAACCATCTATGGTTGAGCTATGTTCGTGATGACCATCGACCAGCGCGGCAGCACCGGAGACCTGGACCGGGTCCCGGAGTTCATTGCACAACTCGCGCGCCTCGCATCTGCCGCGACGGACGGGCCGGTCTTCGAGCGCTCGGTCGGCGACGAAGTCCAGGGGGTGGTTCGGGACGCTGATGCCGTGGTGGACATCGCCCTGTACGCGCTGCGCGAAGGGCGCTGGTACGTCGGCATCGGCGTCGGAACCGTGTCCCTGCCGGCAGGCGCCAGCCCGCGGGAAGGTGCCGGATCCGCGTTTGTTGCCGCCCGCAAGGCCGTTGAACGTGCCAAGGCCGCCGGTTCCCAAGTGCCGTTGTCAGTGGTGGCCGGCATCATGGCAGGGGAGGCAGGCGGGAGTGTCCCTGCCGGGGAAGGGGAGCGGACATGCGCCAACGCGGAAGCAGTGCTGAGGCTGCTGGGCCGCCTGGTCCAGGAGCGGACGGACGCCCAGTGGCGGGTGGTTGATGCACTGCGGGACCTTGATGCCGGCGCGGACGGGGCAGAGCGGCACGGTCCGGCCCGGCACGGCAGCCAGAAACAGGTGGCCAGGAAACTCGGAATTTCGGAGCAGTCCGTGAGCCGCACCGTGCTTCGCTCCGGGTGGCAGGAAGAATGGGCAGCACGGCCGGCTGCGTCCATGCTGCTTGATGTCGCCCAGGCACAGGTGGTCCCGGCCGAAGAAACAGTCACCGGCAATGGAGGAGACAAGTGACCGCACTCTGGGTGGCCGTTGCCCTGGTGGTGGCAGGCTTCGCGGGATGGCCGGTCACGGCCCTGGTGTTCAAGCTTGCCAGGACCATTGATGACAAAGCCGACGCCGCCAGAACGGCAGGGGAAGCCCGTCCCGCTGCCCAGGACCCGTCCGCAGACGTCACCGTGGACGAGCCATCCCCGTCTCCCGGCGGCCAGGACGCCGCCCCGGACGCGGACGCGCTCCGTGGAGCGGCGGGAACGGCGGGAGGCCAGGCAGTTGACGGTGAGTTGACGGCGCATACCGGCCCGCCGTCGCCGGACGGGACTGCCGCCGAAGCCTCAGCACCCAGCCAGCGCATCCTGCGCGGCGGCGCCATCATTGGCGTGCTGGAACGGCTGGGGGTGTGCCTTGCCATCCTGGCCGGCCAGCCGGTCGCGATCGCCTACATCGTCGCCATCAAGGGCCTTGGCAGGTTCGCCGAACTCAAAGAGACCCCGGTGGCCGCGGAACGCTTCATCATCGGAACCCTCACCTCCATGCTTTGGGCGGCCGGGACCGCCGCCGCCGTCAGGGTCCTCTTCCTGCAGTAAACGCGCACCGGGCTCCGTGCCGGGACGGTCCGGATGGGTGCGAAGGCAGCCATGGCGATAGGGTAGCCGTATGACAGTTTTTGCCGTTGAGTACGTTTACGCCGCCAACTCCACCGAAACCCGCAACGAGGTCCGGCCCGCCCACCGGGAATGGGCCGGCGGCCTGGCAGAGGACGGCGTCATCGTGGCCAGCGGCCCCTACGGCGACGGCGCCGGCGCCCTCTTGATCTTCACGGCGGCAGACGAAGCAGCCCTGAACGCGATCCTCAAGCAGGACCCGTTTGCCGCAGCCGGCGTCGTCGCCGGAACCCGTATCACCGAATGGTCACCGGTCACCGGCATGCTCGCCGGGCTCGCCGCGTAGCCGCCTCCCTACCCTTTCAACTCAAGGAGTCCACGTGACCTCGGTCAGCCTGGGAATGCCGTCAGCACCGCCGCCCGTCCTTGCGCCCCGACGCAAGACGCGCCAGATCAAAGTCGGCTCGGTAGGCGTAGGATCCGATTTCCCCATCAGCGTGCAGTCCATGACCACCACGCCCACCACGGACATCAATGCCACCCTCCAGCAGATCGCTGAACTGACCGCGTCCGGCTGCGACATCGTGCGCGTCGCGTGTCCGTCTGCCGACGATGCCGAGGCGCTGCCCATCATCGCCCGCAAGTCCCAGATCCCGGTGATCGCGGACATCCACTTCCAGCCCAAGTACGTGTTCGCGGCCATTGAAGCCGGGTGCGCGGCAGTGCGCGTGAACCCCGGCAACATCCGGAAGTTCGATGACCAGATCAAGGAAATCGCGGCCGCGGCGAAGGACCACGGCACCTCGATCCGCATCGGCGTCAACGCCGGCTCCCTGGAACCGGGCATCCTCAAGAAGTACGGCAAGGCCACGCCCGAAGCCCTGGTCGAGTCCGCTGTCTGGGAAGCGTCCCTCTTCGAGGAGCACGGCTTCCACGACTTCAAGATCTCGGTCAAGCACAACGACCCCGTGGTCATGGTGGCCGCCTACGAAATGCTCGCCGAAAAGGGCGACTGGCCGCTGCACCTCGGCGTCACCGAGGCCGGCCCCGCATTCCAGGGCACCATCAAGTCCGCCACCGCGTTCGGGGCGCTCCTGTCCCGCGGGATCGGTGACACCATCCGCGTGTCCCTCTCTGCCCCGCCGGTGGAGGAGATCAAGGTAGGCAACCAGATCCTCCAGTCCCTGAACCTTCGCCCCCGCAAGCTGGAAATCGTCTCCTGCCCCTCCTGCGGCCGGGCACAGGTGGACGTCTACACCCTGGCCGAACAGGTCACCGCAGGGTTGGAAGGAATGGAGATCCCGCTGCGTGTCGCCGTCATGGGCTGCGTCGTGAACGGTCCGGGCGAGGCCCGCGAGGCCGATCTCGGCGTTGCCTCCGGAAACGGCAAGGGCCAGATCTTTGTGAAGGGCGAGGTCATCAAGACTGTCCCTGAGAGCGCAATTGTTGAGACACTGATCGAAGAGGCCATGCGTATCGCGGAAGAGATGGGGGAGGCCGATGGCGAAGATGCTGTCAAGGGTAGCCCCGTGGTTAGCGTCTCGTAGGGACGTTCCAGACCCTGCGGGTATTTCCGTCCGTACGCTTGACGGCCAGGACACCGCCTCGCTGAGCCTTCTGGCGCAGCAGGATCCCGTGACCAACGTGTTCATCCTGGCGCATTTGCGCGCCACGGGCACCGCGGCCCCCACCGCCGGCGGAGCCGGCGTTATTGGCGTCTTCGACAACGGCGTCCTGACCGGCGCCTGCTGGGCCGGGGCCAACCTGGTCCCGGTCCAGCTGGACCCCGCACTGGCGCCCCTCGTGGCAGAGGCGGCGAACAGCTCCGGCCGCCGGTATGCGTCCGCCTTTGGCCCGGCCGAGGCCGTCCTTGCCCTCAATACAGAACTCGCCCAGCGGGGGCACCGTGCCCATGAAGTCCGGGCAGACCAGCCGCTGATGGTCATCCAGGATCCGCCCCGCGTCCAACCCCACCCCGGCCTGGCCCAGGGCAACCTCGCCGACTTTGACCGCATCCTTCCCGCCTGTGCCGCCATGTTCGAGGAAGAGGTGGGGTACTCGCCCTACCTGGGCGGCAGGGAGTTCTACAGCCGCAGGGTGGAAGGCCTCATCCGGCAGGGCCACTCCCTGGTCCACCTCAACGAGGCCCACGAAGTGGTTTTCAAGGCCGAGCTCGGGGCCGTGACCGCGGATGTCACCCAGGTCCAGGGTGTGTGGATGAATCCCCGGTACCGCGGCCGGGGCCTGAGCTCCGGCTACATGTCGGCAGTGGTGGAAAAAGCGCAGAAGATCGCGCCGGTGACAAGCCTGTACGTCAACGGTTTCAACACCAAGGCCAGGTCCACCTACGAACGTGTCGGCTTCCGGCAGGTGGGTACGTTCGCTACAGTTCTTTTCTAGCGGCGTCCGCCGGAGGTGAACTGAAAATTGGGGGAAAAATGAAGAAGTCCGTGCTGGGAATATTCGGGGCTTCTGCCCTTCTGGCCATTGCGGTATCCGGATGCGGCGGACCGGCATCCCCGCAGGCAGCAGATTCCTCCACGGCAGCGCCCGCGGCGTCCCAAACGACGGCGCCCCCGACCCCCACGGCAACGCCCACACCCACGGCCAAGGCCTATACAGCCGAACAGCTGGCCGCCATCGTGGCACAGGTCAGGGATGCGGCGGACCGGCGGCTGACCGTCCTGCCCACAGGCGACATCGCCACCACGCTGGAACAAACCAAAACCATGCTCGCCTCCATTGATGTCAAGCCTGCTGAGTGCAAGGAACTCGCTGCCGCCAGCACCGTGCCGTCCGTTGACGGCGCCGCCATGGCGATCGGCATGAGCACCGATACCGGCACCGGGGCAGCCACGGCACTGTCCCTGATAGCGGGCCTGGACCAGAGCTTCCTCGCCAAGGTCGCGGACTCATCGGAGCAGCTGGCGAAGTGCTCGTCCATGACCATGACTGCCTCGGGAATGGAGATTGCGGTCACAGTGAAAGCAGTGCCGGGAGTCAGTTCGGTTCCCGGCGCGGTCGCGTACCGTACGGACAGCTCGCTGCCGGACGGCCGCACGCAGTCCACGGTCACGGCCCAGGTGGTCCACCAGGGCGTGGTGCTCACCTCGGTCGCGTCCGGCGGCGCGAGCGAGGCCGACGCCGTCAAGCGGGCGGGTGCGCTCCTCGACGCGGCTGCCGCCCTGGTCAAATAGGGCCGGTCAGGTAGCGCTGCACGGTCGGCGCGACCAGCCGCACAACGTCCTCCGGCGGCGCTGACGCCAGCGGTTCCAGCCGCACCACGTAGCGGACCATCATCAAACCCACGATCTGGGTTGCCACGAGGTTTCCGCGCAGCGCCACCTCCTCGGACGGCCCGGGAACCGACACCGTGATCCTGCTGATCACCCGGCGTGCCACTGCCTCCCGCAGCAGCGACGTTTTGGCTGTGGACCCGATGGTTCCGCGCAGGAAGGCCAGGAGGCCGGCCTGGGCAGGGCTTTCCCAGAGCCGGAGCACCGTGCGGACGATCAATTCCCCCCGCTGGTCAGGGTTTGATTCCGCCATGCCGGCCAGCACCTGCTCCGGATCGGCAGGCAGTTCCACGCTAAGGGCGAACAGTTCGTCCTTGCCGTTGAAGAAGTGGTGGATCATAGCCGGATCCACTCCCGCGGCGCGGGCCACCTGGCGCAGGCTGGTCCCGTCGAAGCCGTGCTCGGCGAAGAGCCTCCGGGCGGCCTCGAGGATGTGGTCCCGGGACCCGGTGGCACCGCCACGGCGTCCGCGGCGGCCGGCGGACCCCACCGGGCGGGCTGCAGGAGTGTCCGGTCCGGGGAGGGTCACGCCGTCCGCCGGCGGAGCGTCAACGCGGCGAGCACCAGGACACCGAGGGCGATGGCGGCCATGGCCGCGGCGTCCTGCCACAACCGGTCGGTGGCCTCCGCATGGGCGGCAACCTCCTGGAGGGCGTCCACGGAATAGGTCAGGGGAAGCACGTTGGAGATTGCCTCCAGGACGTCATTCATCCGATCGCGGGCAACGAAAAGGCCGCACAGCAGGATCTGTGGCACCACTACTACCGGCATGAACTGGACTGCCTGGAATTCGGTCCTGGCGAATGCCGAACAGAACAAGCCCAGCGCTACGCCCAGGACGGCGTTGATCACCGCGATCAACACCACGAAGCCCGGAGCACCGGCGATGTCCAGGCCAAAAATCCAATAGGCCACCGCCGTGGCCACCAGCGACTGCAGGGCTGCCATCAGGGAGAAAGCCACGCCGTACCCGAACAGCAGGTCGGCCTTGTGTACCGGCGTGGTGAGCAGCCGTTCCAGCGTCCCGGACGTCCGTTCCCGCAGCATGGTGATGGAGGTGACCAGGAACATCACCACGAACGGAAAGATGGCCAGCATCATCAGTCCCACGCGGTCGAACGTCCGGGGAGCACCTGGCGGCAGCGTCTCGTTCTCGTAGAGGAAGTACACCGCCGTGAGCAGCAGGGCCGGCACCACCAGGATCATGGCGATGCTGCGGTGGTCGTGGCGGAGCTGGCTGAGCACCCGGCGGGTGGTGGCAAGCATCATCAGGGCGTCCATCAGAGCACCCTCCCGTCCGGCCCGGCGGCTTCCACGGCTGCAGGGTCAAGCCCTGTCCCGGCGTGGTCGGCGTCCCGGATGATGGCCAGGAAGGCCTGTTCCAGGTTGCTGCTGTGCCCCCTCCTGCTGAGCTCGCCGGGCGTCAGCTGTGCGAGGAGCCGGCCCTCCCGCAACAGCAGCAGCGTGTCGCAGCGGCTGGCCTCCTCCATGACGTGGCTGGAGACCAGGAGCGTCGTTCCGGCCCGTGCCATGGCCCTGAACCGTTCCCAAAGATCGGCCCGGAGGACAGGATCCAGGCCGACCGTGGGCTCGTCCAACACCAACAGGCGGGGGTGCGCCACCAGGGCGCAGGCCAGGGAAACGCGGTTGACCTGGCCGCCGGACAGGTCGGCGGTTTTGCGGCGTGCCAGCGCTTCGAGGCCGACGGCCGCAATCGCCTCGGCCACGTCGGCTTTCCGTTTCCGGTGCATGGCACCGAAGTAGCGGACGTTCGCCTCGACGGTCAGGTCCGGGTAGACACTGGGGGACTGGGTGACGTAACCAACCTGCCGCCGCAGCGCTGAACTTCCAGCGGGCATACCCAGGACCTCGACCGTCCCGCCGGCGATGCGCTGAACACCCACGATGGTGCGCATCAGGGTGGTCTTGCCGCTTCCGGAGGGTCCCAGCAGGCCGGTGATGCGTCCGGCGGGAATGCTGAAGTCCACTCCAAGCAACACGGGACGCCGGGCCAGTTTCACGGTCAGAGCTGAGGCCACGATGGCCGCGGCGTCCTGGCCGCGGGCCGGTGCCAAGGGTGCTGCCGAGTGGGACATGCCGCCTCCGTCGCTGCCTCAGGCCTGGCCGGACGGATCAGCCCGGGGAATTCATCACCTGGTGAATTAAATGTAGGCCTGGGCGGAACAAGGGACAAGGGGATCCCGCGATGCAAAAACACTTGTCAAACGTGTGCACCATCACATAGGTTCAATCTAGCTGCGCTGGAAGTGGGGTGGGCGGTCTCACCAGTCCTCACCAGTACTAAGGCGATAACGGCGTTGGGCCACGCCCGGATGCGATGACCAGCCTCACTGGGGGGCCAGGGGCTTTGTATTTTCCGGGCGTGGCCCTACTGTTTCCGGCGTGGCGGGATGCCCGGGCCGGCCGCCGCGCCCGGCCAGTCCGTACCGCAGGTTGAGTGCCGGTAGATTAGTATCCAGACGAATTGTCCGGCACTGCTGACCCAGCACCTCCCCAGAAACGGATTCCACCCGTGGTCCTACGACTCTCCCAGCTTTTCCTGCGCACGTTGCGCGAAGACCCCGTCGACGCCGAGGTTGCCAGCCACAAACTGCTGGTCCGCGCCGGCTACATCCGCCGCGCGGCTCCCGGAATCTACACGTGGCTTCCGCTGGGGCTGAGCGTCCTGCGTAAGGTCGAGGAGATCATCCGCCAGGAAATGGCTGCCATCGGCGCCCAGGAAGTGCACTTCCCGGCCCTGCTCCCGCGCGAGCCGTACGAGGCCACCAACCGGTGGACCGAATACGGTGAGGGCCTGTTCCGGCTCCAGGACCGCAAGGGCGCCGACTACCTGCTGGCCCCCACGCACGAGGAAATGTTCACGCTCCTGGTCAAGGACCTGTACTCCTCCTATAAGGACCTGCCGCTGAGCCTGTACCAGATCCAGAACAAGTACCGTGACGAGGCACGCCCGCGGGCAGGCCTCCTGCGCGGCCGCGAGTTCATCATGAAGGACTCCTACTCCTTCGACGTCGACGACGCCGGCCTGGATGCCAGCTACGCGGCCCACCGCGGCGCCTACCTGAAGATCTTTGAACGCCTGGGGCTGGAGGTCGTTCCGGTGGCAGCCACCGCCGGGGCCATGGGCGGCTCCAAGAGCGAGGAATTCCTGTTCCCGACAGAGATCGGCGAGGACACTTTTGTCCGCTCCGCCGGCGGCTATGCAGCCAACGTTGAGGCCGTCACAACCGTGGTCCCCGACGAGATCGACTTCAGCAACGCCCCGGCCGCCAAGGTCCTGGACACCCCGGATACGCCCACCATCGAGACCCTGGTTGCCGCTTCGAACCAGATCGCCCCGCGGTCAGAGGCCGACGGCGGTGCCTGGACCGCCGCGGACACGCTCAAGAACGTGGTCCTCGCCGTCACCCTGCCCACCGGTGAGCGGCAGCTGGTGGTCATCGGAGTTCCCGGCGACCGCGCCGTGGACCTCAAGCGCGTGGAAGCCAACATCGGCGCGTTCCTGCCGATCGCCGGCGAAATCGGCCTCGAGCAGGCCGGTGAGGAAGACCTCAAGAAACAGCCGCTGATCGTCAAGGGCTACCTGGGCCCCGGCCTTACCCGGGACCAGCCGTTCCTTGGCGCCGGGAGCACAACGAAGATGCTCTACCTGGTGGACCCGCGGGTGGTCAGCGGAACGGCGTGGATCACCGGCGCCAACCAGGCAGGCAAGCACGTCTTCGGCCTGGTGGCCGGCCGCGATTTCACCTGGGACGGCGTCATCGAGTGCACCGAAGTCCGCGCCGGCGACCCCTCACCTGACGGTTCCGGCCCCCTGGAAACTGCCCGCGGCATCGAGATGGGACACATCTTCCAGCTCGGCCGCAAGTACGCCGAAGCTCTGGACCTCAAGGTCCTTGACCAGAACGGCAAGCAGGTGGTGGTCACCATGGGCTCCTACGGCGTCGGCGTGACCCGCGCCGTTGCCGCGCTGGCCGAAGCCAACCACGATGACCGCGGCCTGGTCTGGCCCCGCACGGTGGCTCCGGCCGACGTCCACGTCGTGGCCGTGGGCCGCGGCGAGGACATCTTCCAGGCCGCCGAAAAGCTCTCTGCAGAACTCGAAGAGGCCGGCCTGTCCGTCATCTACGACGACCGCCCCAAGGTCTCGCCTGGCGTGAAGTTCGGCGACGCCGAGCTCGTGGGCGTACCCACCATCCTGGCCGTGGGCCGGGGCCTGGTGGACGGCGTGGTAGAGATCAAGGACCGCCGCAGCGGCGAAGCCGAGAACGTTGCAGTGGACAAGGCCGTCGACTACGTGGTCAACGCCGTCCGCAACCAGTGATATCCGGCTTCGAATCGATCCAGCTCACCACCATCATCCTGATCGTGGTGGCTGGGTTCGCAGCCGGCTGGGTCGACGCGGTAGTTGGCGGGGGAGGCCTCATCCAGCTTCCCGCGCTGCTCCTGGTTCCCGGCATCGCGCCCGTCCAGGCCCTGGCTACCAACAAGATGGGCTCCATTTTCGGAACCGCCACCAGTGCCGCCACGTACTACCGGCGGGTGGGGCCGGACCTCCGGACGGCCGTCCCCATGGCCGTCATAGCCCTGGCAGGCAGTTTCGGCGGCGCCACCCTGGCCGCCTCCCTGCCCGCCGGGGTCTTCAAGCCGATCATCGTGGTGGCGCTGGTCGCCGTCGCGCTCTTCACCGCGCTGAAGCCCAACGTGGGTGAGCTGACGGCGCTGCGGCACGATGGCCACAAGCACTACGTCGTCGCCTGCCTCATCGGTGCCGTGATCGGCTTCTACGACGGACTCATCGGCCCCGGGACAGGATCCTTCCTGGTGATCGCCCTGGTGTCCGCCATGGGCTACGCCTTCCTCGAAGCCAGCGCCAAAGCCAAGATCGTGAACATGGCAACCAACGCCGGTGCGCTGTTGTTCTTCCTGCCGCACGGGTCCATCCTGTGGGGCATTGGCCTGCTGCTCGGGGCAGCCAACATGGCCGGCGGCTACCTGGGCGCCCGCACCGCCGTGAACCAGGGAAGCAAGTTCGTCCGCGTGGTCTTCCTGGTGGTTGTTGGCGCGCTGATCGTCAAGCTGGGCTACGACGTCTGGCAGGACAACTTCGGCTGATCCCTCCCCGGAACGGGCCCTCGTCGCCTGGACCCGCCGGGCGTAGCATGCAGGTATGGCACCCGGCGACGACGAGTATGCACCGGCACTGGCGGCGGCGGCGAGGCATTCGCAGGCCTGGCTGGCCAGCCTTCCCGACCGCCCGGTGGGACCCAGCCTGCACGCGTCCGAGCTCGCGGCAGCGTTTGGCGGCCCGCTGCCGGCAGCGGGCATGCCTGCCGCAGAGGTCATCGACCTGCTTGCCACCGCGGCCGAACCCGGGCTCATGGCCATGCCCGCCGGCCGGTTCTTCGGCTGGGTGATCGGCGGTACCCTTCCCGCTGCCCTTGCCTCGGACTGGCTGGTCAGCGCTTGGGACCAGAATGCAGGCCTGCGGTACGCCACCCCGGCAACGGCTGCCATTGAGGAAGCCGCCGGCGCCTGGCTGCTGGACTTGCTGGGGTTGCCGGCCGCCGCCGACGTCGGGTTCGTCACCGGCGCCACCATGGCAAACTTCACCGGAATGGCTGCCGCGCGCTGGCGGTTGCTTTCCGACGCGGGCTGGGATCTGGACCGGGACGGCCTGTCCGGTGCGCCCCGGATCCGTTGCTTCGTGGGCAGGGAGCGGCACGACACCGTGGACCTTGGCCTGCGGTACCTCGGGCTGGGACAGCCGACGGCGGTCGACGCCGACGGGCAGGGCCGTGTGGTTCCCGCCGCGCTGGATGCCGCCCTCGCCGCCGGCACCGGACCCGCCCTGGTGTGCCTGCAAGCGGGCAACCTGCACTCCGGCGCCTTTGACCCCTTCGCCGAGGCCATCGCCGTCGCACGCAGGCACGGGGCCTGGGTACACGTGGACGGCGCGTTCGGATTGTGGGCGGCCGCCGCGCCGGAACTGCGGCACCTCACTGCAGGCTTCGAAGAAGCAGACTCGTGGGGCACCGACGCCCACAAGACCCTGAACGTGCCCTATGACTGCGGCATTGCGATCGTCCGGGACGCCGCGGCGCTCCGGTCCGCCATGGGCCTGCACGCCAGCTATCTCGTGCACGATGCCGAAGGGCCGGGGGACCCGTTCGAGAAAGTTCCCGAACTGTCGCGGCGCGCACGCGGAGTCCCGGTCTGGGCGGCGCTGAAAAGCCTGGGCCGTGACGGGGTGGCAGCCCAGGTGGCCGGGCTCGCGGCTGCCGCCGCCGCGATTGCCGGAGGCCTGGCTGCGCTGGATGGCGTGGAGGTCCTCAACGACGTCGGCTACACCCAGGTGTGCATCGCATTCGGCGACGACGACACCACCCGTGCGGTGACCGCCCGCATCATCGAGGACGGAAAAGTATGGATGTCCGGTTCGCACTGGCAGGACCGCGAGATCCTCCGGGTCTCCGTGAGCAACTGGCATACCGCCGGAGCCGACGTTGCCACCGCCGTGGAAGCTGTCCGCTCAGCCCTGGCCGCCGTGCGGAATTCCTGACCGTTCGCGGGTCTGACGCGCCGGCCCGGCTGCCCGCTCCTATCCACCCTGGCCGGGCTCCGGCAGGTCATGGGGATGCGGCAGGCTGTCCAGCGTGCTGCCGGCCAGGGTGCTGGCCACCCACAGCGACCGGGCCAGGTCACCGTGGTGCCCATGCGCGGCATACCACAATGCGTTCTCCACTTCCCTGGCGATACCCCATTGCCGGGCAACGTCAGGGTCGAGGCCGGCGGCCCTGCTGAAGTCGTGGCAGCGCCGCAGCAGGCCGCCACCGGCGTCGTTCGCCGGCAGGTCCGTCAGGCGGTTCCACAGCAAGGGGGCGACGGCGAACTCGGGCTCGCCGATCATTGGCTGCGGATCGATGGCCGCGTAACCGTCCAGCGGGTGTCGCCCGTCCGGCGCCGCGGTCCCCGGACGGGCGAGGACATTGAGGAAATGCAGGTCCGTGTGGACCAGCAGGTCCCGGGCGAACCGGCGGCCCACTGCGCCGCGGGTCTGGCACACCTCAAGGGCTGCCTCCAGCAGCCAGCGGGGAAAAGGCCGGCCCAACTGCTCCCAGTCCGCGGGAAAGTCGTCGCTCCACTGCTCGGCCCGCGCAGCGATGTGGCCGAACTCCTGCCACTCGGCGCGTGGATCCGGGGAAAGTCCCAACTGCCGGACCAGGCCGCCCCACACCGGGACGGCGTCGTCCATTGACAGGGCAGCCAACGACCTGCCCGCGTCGAGGCGTTCCAGGAGCATGGCGCATGAGCCGGCATCCGAGGCCAGCAGGGCCACGGCCCCCTGGCCGCCCCACAAGGCCAGCGCATGGCGCTCCACCTGGGCCTCGTCGTGGGGGAAGGCGATCTTGAGGGCCGCCGGGGACCCGTCGTCCTGCAGCACCGGGACCACCACACCGCCGTGCCCGTTCCAGGGGAGACTGCCTGGTGCCAGGTCAACGTCGAGCCGCCACTGCTCCAGGCGTTCCTGCAGCAAACGCGGCAAGCCGGCAATCCAGGCCCGGCCTGCACTGGTGCGTGCGTAGCGGGCCGCAAGGTCCGGAGGGATGGGTACTGCCGCTGCCTTGACCACCGGATCAGACAACCCCCGAGGCGCCGAGCAGGTTGCCAATCAGGAAGGTTGCCGCCAGTGCCAGTGCACCGCCCAGCACTACCCTGACGGCCGCCTTGGTTCTTGAGCCGCCACCAATCCAGGCACCCAGGGCCCCCGTCAACGCCAAGGCCACCAAAACCGACACGAAGGTCAGCGGGATACGGATCTCCGGCGGCGGCAGGAGGATCGCCAGCATGGGCAGGACAGCGCCGATCGTAAAGGCGAGCGCCGAAGCGAACGCCGCGTGCCAGGGACTGACGATGTCCGTTTCGTCGATGTTCAGTTCGGCGGACAAGTGCGCGGCCAGGACATCATGCGCCGTGAGTTCCTCGGCCACCTTGGCCGCTGTTTCCGGGGCCAGGCCCTTGGCCTGGTAGATGGCGGTCAACTCCGCCAGTTCCGCGTCCGGTTCTTCCGCCAGTTCCCGGCGTTCCTTCTCGATGAGGGCCCGCTGGCTGTCGCTTTGGCTGCTGACGGAAACGTATTCGCCTAACGCCATCGACACCGCGCCGCCCACCACTCCGGCGACGCCCGCCGTGAGGATGGGGCCCGATTCTGCGGTGGCCCCGGCCACGCCCACCACGATCGCCGCCACGGAGACGATGCCATCGTTGGCCCCCAGCACGCCGGCACGCAGCCAGTTCAGCCGGTGGGCAATATCGTTGCCGTGGGGTTCAGTTTTAAGATGGCGGTGCAGTTCCGGGGTTTCCGGATTGATTCCCCGGGAATCGGCAGGTTCGTCCGCGTTCATGCCTTCAGCAAACCACCCCGGATGCTCCGGTGCCACCCTTCCACCATGCTTCATTGCGGGCGCGTGCCCTGGAATTCGGAGGGGGGTGGCGCGGTTGGCGTTCAGGACGCTGCGGGCGACGCCGTGGCAGCGTCGCCGGCACGAAGTGCCGGCAGTTGGCCCACGTCCAGGATCAGGCCTGGAACAGGTCCAGGGTCCGCGCCCCACCGCGCAGCCCGGGCGGCCGCGGACTGCAGTGCTGACAGCGCCCATGCCCGGTCCTGGCCCTGGGATAACGCCACCACATCGCCGTAGGGCGCAAGGGTTGACGCTTCGATCCGGCCCAACCCCGCCGCCGGTGCGGCCAGGAAGCCGCTGTCAAGGATGTACCCCGGCTGTTGCGGCACGGACGCGCCGCAGGCAACCCGAAGGCGCGCTTCCGCGGACGCGGTGAGGCCCTTGTGCTGACCCAGGAATTCCGACGCCGGGGCCGCCTCCGCCGCAGCGAGGCGGGGGAGGGCCGCCTGGTAGGCGTAGACGGCCTGCTGCTCGGCGGCAGTAACCGCGGCCAATGCGGCGGCAGTAACCGCGGCCAGTGCCTGGCGGGTGTTTGCAGGAGCACCAGTCCCGGGACCCTGCTGGGTGGCCTCCGGCGCGGCCGCCACGGCCGACGGCGCCACGCAAGGGGACACGCTGGAGCCAGCCCCGGACACGTCCCCGCCCGGTCCTGCAGCCGTGCCAGGCGGCAAGGGCACTCCGGCGGCCGCAGCGAGCCTCCCGGCGGCGAGCAGTTGTGCGGTGCCGGTGCCGGCGAGAAGCCGTGCCATGCCGCCGTCGGCCGCTTCTGCGTCCTTGACGCGGGCAGCGCCGCTGGCAGCGAGCGCCTGGACCAGCTCTGCTGCGCCCCTGGCAGGCGTCGTCGGTGCCGGCGACGGGGAAGCTGACCCCTGCGCAGCAGGTGCGGGGGCGGGGGACTGGAGTGCCTTGGCCTGGATGGTCAGCAACGTCACAACACCGTCCACCGTGGTGGAATCCACTGCACCGTTGGCAGCCAGGCCCTGTCCCGCAGCCCGCAGGTCCATAGCGTCACTGAAGGCCGCCGCCCTGGCCCGCTCCGAAAAGGATGGCTGGGCCGGGGCGGGTTTTTCCGCGGGAATCAGGGCGAAACCGAGGCTCAGGACAACCAGTGCCGCCAGTGCGAAGACGGCATAGCGGAGCGGGCGCAGGCGCGGGCGGCTGTCGTGGCGGCGGTCTTTCACAACAGACCATGGTGTCACGCTGCGGCGGCACCCCGGTGCACCGCTGGGCCGGTAAAATAGCTACGCTAGTAAACACCACATCATCTATAGGGAGGGCGGCCGGCATCGTGAGCAATGCAGAAGCCACGGCTTCACCAGACCACACGGGTACGGGAAGCGGATCCGCACCGGCCCACAACCCCGAAGCCGCCCGGCTCCGGGCTCTCCTGGAGCCCGCCATCCAGGCCAACCGGCTCTACCTTGAGGACGTGGTCATCAACATCGCCGGTTCGCACCGGGTGGTCAACGTCGTGGTGGACCTGCCGCAGGAGGAAACGGGCGGCGTCAGCCTGGACGTCATTGCCGATATCTCCAAGGTGCTCTCCGATGTCCTGGACAGCGACCCCAACGCAGATACCCGCCCGTATGACCTTGAGGTGTCCTCGCCCGGCGTCGGGCGTCCGCTGACCGAACCCCGTCACTGGCACCGCGCCCGGGGCCGGATGGTCAAGGTCAACGTGCTCCAGGGTGAGAACGTCACCGGGCGCATCCAGTCGGTGGACGACGGCGGAGTGACCCTCGTGCCCGAGGTCGCCGTCAAGAAGGGCATGAAGCCCCGGCAGGGCGACGCCGTAAAGCTTCCTTTCGACAGGATCCGCAATGGAAAAGTCGAGATCGAATTCAGCCACCTCCCCGAGGATGGTCTGGAACCTGAACACAATGGACCTTCCGAGGAGGCCTGATGGATATTGACATGAGCGCACTGAGACTTTTGGAGCGTGAGCGTGAAATCCCGCTGGACCTCCTGATCCCCACCATCGAGCAGGCGCTCCTGGTGGCCTACCACAAGTCGCCCGGCGCCTTCGAGAAAGCGCGTGCCGAGCTGGACCGCAAGAGCGGCCATGTGACCATCTGGGCTGTCGAGATTGACGACGACGGCGCTCCAATCGGCGAATTCGAGCACACCCCCGAAGGGTTTGGCCGCATCGCTGCCAGCACCGCGCGCCAGATCATCCTGCAGCGGCTCCGCGACGTCGAGGATGACAACGTCCTGGGTGAATTCAAGGGCCGCGAAGGCGAACTGGTGTCCGGCACCATCCAGCAGGGCAACAACCCGCACATGATCCAGGTCAACCTCGGATCGCTGGAGGCGCTGCTCCCGCCGCCCGAGCAGGTTCCCGGGGAAAAGTACATCCACGGCAACCGCCTGCGCGCCCTGGTCATTGATGTCCACCGCGGCAACAAGGGGCCCTCGGTTACGCTGTCCCGCTCGCACCCGGGCCTCGTCCGGAAGCTCTTCGAACTCGAAGTGCCCGAAATCGCCGATCACTCCGTGGAAATCGTTGCGCTGGCACGCGAAGCCGGACACCGCACCAAGATCGCCGTGAAGGCGAACACTCCCGGGATCAACGCCAAGGGCGCCTGCATCGGGGAAATGGGCTCGCGGGTCCGGGCGGTCATGACCGAACTCAACGACGAAAAGATCGACATCGTCGATTTCAGTGAGAACCCGGCGACCTTCATCGCCAGCGCCCTCTCGCCGTCGCGTGTGAATTCGGTCACTATCACCGATGAGGCTACCCGGTCCGCCCGGGTGGTGGTTCCCGACTACCAGCTGTCCCTGGCCATCGGCAAGGAAGGCCAGAACGCCCGGCTGGCGGCGAAGCTGACCGGCTGGCGCATCGACATCGTCTCGGACGCCGCGGCGCCCCGCGACAAATGAGGTTCAGGACCGGGTGGTTGCCGTACCCGGGCAGCCGCCCGGTTTCGGGCAGAACGGCCCAAAGGGGCTAGAATAGATAAGACCGCGCCTAACGGCCGGCAGCCGTGTGCCCTGTGTATGCCAATTTTCCGGAACCCCGGAGGTGGTTACGCCAGGGCCAGCAGAATGAACGTCAGGACGATGACCGTGGCAGAAGTGCTTTCCACCGGAAGTCACCCCGAACGTACCTGCATCGGATGCCGGAAGAAGGGCTTGCGGTCGCAGTTGCTCCGGCTCGTCGCCGAAGGCAGCGGATCATCCGCTGTCCTGGTGGATGAACGACGCCGGATGGCTGGCCGGGGTGCTTGGCTGCACCCCAGCCAATCGTGCCTGGCTCTGGCGATCAAACGGCGAGCATTCGGACGTGCCCTTCCGGGCGCAACCGGTACCGCCGCAGTTGAACACCGGATCATGTCAGGTCCGAACGTTGACGTCGCCGCGGCGGCTGCAACACCAACCGTCCAACCTGAAAGCGGGTCAGAAAACTGATGGAAACCCGATGAGTTCCCAGCGATGAGTGCGTAACGATGACAACTTTGTTGCGCTCTGCAATGGGCCTTTCAGCTGCGTTCGCGGCGGAGGCCCGCAGTAAGAAGTAGACGGTTCGTGCCTGGCTCGGTGCGGACCGAGACAGGAGAAATGTGGCCAAGGTTCGCGTACATGAGCTCGCCAAAGAGCTCGGTATAACTTCCAAAGATGCAGTGACAAAACTGCAGGAACTGGGCGAATTCGTTCGCTCCGCCTCATCCACCATTGAGGCCCCCGTTGTGCGGAAACTGCGCAACGCCTTCCCCGACGCCGCCGCCAAGTCAGCGGCCCCGGCCGCGACGCCCGCTGCCGCCCCCAAGGCCGCCGCGCCCGCAGCAGGATCACGTCCTTCAGCACCGGCTCCGGGCCCGGCTGCGCCCAAGGCTCCGGCCCCTGCGGCACAAGCACCGGCTGCACCTGCCCAGGCTGCCCCGGCGGCTCCCGCAGCTGCAACTCCGGCGCCTGCCGCTCCCGCGGCTCCGTCCTCGGGTGCCAAGCCCGGCGCACGCCCTGCCCCCAAGGCAGAGACCCCGGCTCCTTCCGCCCGTCCGGGCGGTTCCACGCCGGGTGGGTCCGGTCCCCGTCCCGGTGGTCCCCGTCCGGGCAACAACCCCTTCGCCACCTCACAGGGCATGCCCCGTGGCCGTGGCGGAGACGGTGAGCGCCCTCCGCGTCCGGGCAACAACCCGTTCGCCACGTCCCAGGGCATGCCCCGTCCCGGCGGCGGCCGCGACGGCGACCGCCCCGGTGGTCCCCGTCCCGCAGCCGGCGCTGGTGGTCCCCGTCCCGGTGGGCCGCGTCCCGCAGCCGGTGCCGGTGGGCCCCGTCCCGCAGCCGGCGCAGGCGGACCCCGTCCGGGCGCACCCCGTCCCGGCGGTCCCCGTCCTACTCCCGGAATGATGCCCAACCGCACCGAACGTCCCGCGCCCGCTGGTGCAGGCCGTCCGGGTGGCGGCGGCCGCGGTCCGGGCCGTCCGGGTGGCGCTCCAGGCACCGGTGGTCCCGGCGCAGGTGGCGGCGCCCCGGCCGGCGGTGGCTTCGGCAAGGGTGGCCGCGGTCGCGGTGGCACCCAGGGTGCCTTCGGCAAGGGCGGTGCAGGCCGAGGCAAGCAGCGCAAGTCGAAGCGTGCCAAGCGCCAGGAACTCGAGCAGATGAGTGCCCCGTCGCTGGGTGGCGTGAGCGTACCCCGCGGCGACGGCAACACCGTCATCCGCCTGCGCCGCGGCTCATCCATCACTGACTTCGCCGACAAGATCGAGGCGAACCCCGCGGCACTGGTGACCGTCCTCTTCCACCTCGGCGAAATGGCTACCGCCACGCAGTCGCTGGATGAAGAGACCTTTGCGCTGCTGGGCGAGGAGCTTGGTTACAAGCTCCAGGTCGTCTCCCCGGAGGACGAGGAGCGCGAGCTGCTCTCCACGTTCGACATCGACTTCGACGCCGAGCTGGAAGCCGAAGGCGACGAGGAACTCGAGGCACGTCCTCCGGTTGTCACCGTCATGGGTCACGTTGACCACGGTAAGACCCGGCTGCTGGATGCCATCCGCAAGTCCGACGTCATGGCGGGCGAACACGGCGGCATCACCCAGCACATCGGTGCCTACCAGGTCGCGCACAACCACGAAGGCGAAGACCGGAAGATCACCTTCATCGACACCCCGGGCCACGAGGCGTTCACCGCCATGCGTGCCCGTGGTGCGAAGGTCACCGACATCGCCATCCTGGTGGTCGCAGCGGACGACGGCGTGATGCCGCAGACCGTTGAAGCCCTCAACCACGCCCAGGCGGCCAACGTGCCGATCGTCGTGGCAGTGAACAAGATCGACAAGGAAGGCGCCAACCCGGAAAAGGTCCGCGGCCAGCTGACCGAGTACGGCCTGGTTCCCGAAGAATACGGTGGCGACACCATGTTCGTGGAAGTTTCTGCCCGCCAGAACCTCCACATCGACGAGCTGCTTGAGGCGGTCCTGCTCACCGCGGACGCCGCCCTGGACATGCGCGCCAACCCGAACAAGGACGCCCGCGGTATCGCAATCGAAGCCAACCTGGACAAGGGCCGCGGTGCGGTTGCCACCGTCCTGGTCCAGTCCGGCACCCTGCGCGTCGGCGACACCATCGTGGCAGGCACGGCCCATGGCCGCGTCCGTGCGATGTTCGACGACGACGGCAGCGCCCTGACCGAGGCAGGCCCGTCCCGCCCCGTGCAGGTGCTGGGTCTGTCAAACGTCCCGCGCGCAGGCGACACCTTCTTCGTGACCGCTGACGAGCGCACCGCCCGCCAGATCGCCGAGAAGCGTGAAGCTGCCGACCGCAACGCCGCCCTGGCCAAGCGCCGCAAGCGCATCAGCCTGGAAGACTTCGACCAGGCCGTCGCCGAAGGCAAGATCGACACCCTCAACCTCATCCTCAAGGGTGACGTGTCCGGTGCCGTGGAAGCCCTCGAAGACGCATTGCTCAAGATCGACGTCGGCGAAGGCGTGCAGCTGCGCGTCATCCACCGCGGTGTGGGTGCCATCACCCAGAACGACGTCAACCTGGCAACGGTCGACTCCGCCGTCATCATCGGCTTCAACGTCAAGCCCGCCGAGCGTGTTGCCGAACTGGCAGACCGCGAAGGCGTGGACATGCGCTTCTACTCCGTCATCTACGCAGCAATCGATGACATCGAAGCAGCCCTCAAGGGCATGCTCAAGCCGGAGTACGAGGAAGTCCAGCTTGGCACCGCCGAGGTCCGCGAAGTGTTCCGCTCCTCCAAGTTCGGAAACATCGCCGGCTCGATCGTCCGCTCCGGTGTTATCCGGCGCAACGCCAAGGCACGCGTCTCCCGCGACGGCAAGATCATCGGTGACAACCTCACCGTTGAGACGCTCAAGCGCTTCAAGGACGATGCAACCGAGGTCCGCACGGACTTCGAGTGTGGTATCGGTCTTGGCTCGTACAACGACATCACCGAAGGCGACATCATCGAGACCTTCGAGATGCGCGAGAAGCCGCGCGTCTAGGCTGTCTGTTGTGGGGTCGTCGGAATTGTTCCGGCGGCCCCGCGCTTTTCCGCCGTGAAGGGGGCCCCGCCCCTACGACGGGTGGCTGACGATCTACGATCGCCAGCCACCCGTCTCCGGCAGGCCCGATGCCACTCCCGGGCCCCCTTCACGGCTCCAAAGCGCCGCCGGAAAATTTCGACGGCGTCGTCGTTGGCCCGCCTTTAGTGCGCGGCACTTAACTGAAGCGTTCGGCGCAGGCCCACTGCCGCCGTCGTACGTCCCCAATTTTTTCTTCTTATAGGAGTTGTTCATGGCTGATCCGGCACGTGCTGCTAAGTTGGCGCAGCGGATTAAGGTTGTTGTTGCTGAGGCTCTGGGCCGGAAGGCCAAGGATCCCCGGCTTGAGGGCATTACTGTTACCGATGCCCGGGTGACCAATGATCTGCAGCACGCCACCGTTTACTACACCGTCTTTGGCGACGAGACTGTCCAGGCTGATGCCGCCAAGGGGCTCGAAAAAGCCAAGGGTGTCCTTCGGCAGGAAGTTGGCCGGAACATCACCGTCCGCCTGACCCCCACCCTTGAGTTCGTGGCCGACCAGATTCCGGTGAACGCCTCCAACCTCGAGGAACTGCTGCGGGAGGCCCGCAAGCGTGACGCCGAGGTGGCAGCACTTGCTGCCAACGCCCGGCACGCCGGCGACGCCGACCCCTACAAGTCAGACGCGTCCGACGACGTCGATATCGACGAAGACGACTTCGACGAAGAGGACACCGACCTCAGCGACGACGGCGACGTCGAAGAGGACAGCAACAAGTAGAACGCACACAGGGCCCGGGAGTTGATCCCGGGCCCTGCTGTTTTAACCCAGCAGTGCTGCATCCCCTAGTGCAGATCGGCCTTGATGACCTTTCCGGACGGCGGCTGCGAGGGATCCCCGAGCGCGTCCGCCGTGGCGTAAAGCGTATGGCCGCTGATGTCGACATCGGCCGGCATGTTCACCGCCAGGAACCGGGAACGGCTGCCCTCACACGTGAACTTCAGGATCTCGCCGCCGAACAACGAGGCGACAAACACGTCACCATTGCCGGCCACTGCCAGGCCCGTGGGACTGAGAATGTGATCAGCCCAGAGGTCGGTGTCACCGTTCCACGGGTTGATTTTGAAAACCGCACCGCGGGCACCCAGTTCGGGACCTTCCGGTCCGCCGGGCAGGGACGTCACGTACAGCATCCCGTCCGGGCCGATCCCCACGTCGGTAGGTACGGGCTCGAACGCGTACTTATGCCCCACCACGCAGTCCGGAACCGTCATGGTGTTCCCCTGCATGTCCACCGGGACCTTGAAGCCCGCTGGAATGGTGGCCGGACGTGGCGGCAGGACAGCGACCGTATCGATGTCACCATTCTTCAGGTTGACCTTGAGGACGGCGTTCATGCCGGCGTCGGCCACATAGGCAGTGTCATCCTTCACCGCCAGGGCGTAAGGGTGGGAGTCCACAAGGCCCTTGTAGCTGGCCGGCGGGAAAGCAGGCCAACCCGCAAGGCACTGATCGCTGACGTCTTTGCCAAACCCGTAGTGCTGGGACCCGTCCGGGTTATGGCGCCGCTCGTAGTCGGCAAAGTTGGCGATGGTGTCCACGTCGCCCCTGGAGTCGATGGACTTGAGGTATCCGTGCAGTGCAGCGGGGTCTCCCTCGCCGGCGCCCACACTTTCCAGGTAATAGGTGGTGCTGCCGCGGGTGTCGGAGCCGGCCACCTCCCAACCCTTGGGCGTCTGCGTGGCCAGGTCCCCGGCGGATCCGTCCCGGTTGATGCGGGTGAGTTTCCCGGCAAAGTCCTGGGACACCAGGACCGATTTACCGGTCCCCGCCGAGACGTGCAGCGGTGAGACGAGTCCATCCGCAAGGACATCGTAGTCAGGTGTGCGGGAGGATGCGGAGGCGGGGGCAGCGGACGCCACGGCAGCGGCGGTGGCCGCGATACAGGCTAAGAATGCGAGTCGTTTCTTCATTGGGTTCTCCGGGTGCGAGGCCCTTGACGGGCTGGATAGGAAAGCCTCGGCAGAGGCAAATTGTTTCCCCCGCGCGCAAGCGTAGGCTCCTACCAGCGGGTAGTCGCTGGGGGAATCTCCCCTTCTTTGCCCCCTTTTCATCCCCCTGCAGGGCCCCGGTGGCTAGGATCGTGCTATGACCTCTGCAGACCACGAAAACGGCCCCTCCACGTACCTCGAGCAGGCAGTGGACCTGGCCACGCAGAACGTCGCACGTGGCGGCGGGCCGTTCGCAGCTGTGGTGGTCACCGCTGACGGGCACGTCCACGCCGGTGTCAACCGCGTCACCCGGGACAACGATCCCACTGCCCACGCGGAGGTGGTGGCCATCCGCGCAGCGGCCTCAGCAACGGCCAACTTCGACCTCACCGGAGCGGTACTCTACGCAAGCTGCGAGCCGTGCCCCATGTGCTTGGCCTCAGCTTTATGGGCCAGGATCGGCCACGTGTACTTTGCCGCGGACCGGCACGGGGCTGCGGCTGCAGGCTTCGATGATGCCCTCTTCTACGAGTACTTCAACGGCGCCAGGCCGGACCTGATGCCGGTCACCCGGGGGGAGGTCCCGACGTCGGACCTCCCCTTCCAGGCGTGGGGCGCCTTTGCCGGCAGGAAGGACTACTAGCCATGGAACCTGCGCTCATCGCCTGCCCCGCCTGCAGAAAGACCAACCGGGTGCCCGCCCGGGCATCCGGGCATCCGCGCTGCGGCAACTGCAAAGCGGACCTTCCGTGGATCGTGTCCGCGGGTGACGGAGATTTCGCCGCCGTCGCCGAGCAATCGGCCGTTCCGGTGCTGGTGGACTTCTGGGCCGCATGGTGCGGCCCCTGCCGGATGGTCAGCCCGGTCCTGGACAAGCTGGCCCGGGAACGGCCCGGAAAGATCAAACTGGTCAAGGTGGATGTGGACACGTCGCCCGGCTTGTCGCGGCGTTTCGACATCCAGGCCATTCCCACGCTGATGGTGATCGTTGACGGCAAGGTCGCAGCGCGCCAGGCCGGAGCGGCGCCGGCGGACGCCCTGCGTTCCTGGCTGGACCGGGCACTCGCCGGCGCCGGCAACTGATCTCCGCCGCCAGGTCCTGCGTCCGCAGCTACCGCAAGGCGGAGGGAAGCCGCGACGCCCCGTCAACGAGCTCCTGTTTCCGGCCGCACAACGCGATCCGCACCCAGCCTTCACCAATGGAGCCGAAGGCCGTCCCCGGAGCCAGCGCCACCCCTGAGTCCGCCAGGAAACCGTGCACCCAGGCACGCACATCGCCGCCGGTCACATGGGACATGTCAGCCCACAGGTAGAACGCACCCTGCGCTGGGAGGAAGCGGATCCCCTTGGCTGCCAGGACCGCCGAGGCGGCGTCCCGGTTCTCCCGGTAGTGCTGGTGGGCGTGCCGGACGTAGTCCTGCGGCCCGCTCAGGGCTGCGAGCGCCGCGTACTGCGGGGCTGAAGCCACGCAGGAAACGATCGACTCCATGACGTTGTCCATTTTCTGTTTGAGGCCCGGCGGGCAGATGAGTGCGCCAATCCTCAGCCCCGTGAGGCCGTACGTCTTGGACAGTGTCAGGGAGGTGAACACGCGCGCCCCTCCCGGGGCGCCGTCGTCGAACCGTGCCGGGCTCACGTGCGGCACATCGTACGTGAAAGCCTCGTAGCACTCGTCGGAGATGACCCAGAGGTCGTGCCGGCGGGCCAGGTCCATCAGGTCCCGCACCAGGTCTTCGCCCAGCACGGCGCCCAGCGGGTTGGAAGGGGAGTTCAGCACCAGCACCCGGGTGCGGCTGGTGATGAGGGCCTCGACGTCGGCCACCCGGGGCTGGAAGTCATGGTCCGGGTGCAGCGGGTACTCCACGGGCACGGCATTGAGCAACCGGCTGGTCATGGCGAAGGTGGGGTAGCCCGGGTTGGGGATCAGGATCTCGTCGCCGGGGGAGAGCAGCAGGCTCATGGCGAAGTGCAGGCCCTGCTGCGCGCCGGCCACCACGTAGACCCGGTCCGCTCCGACGTCCACGCCCTGCTCCTGGCGGAACCTGGCAGCGAACGCCTCACGCAGGGCCGGGATCCCGGCGTTCGGCGTGTAGTTGGTCTCGTCCCTGTCCAAGCAGGCAATGCCGGCGTCCAGGACGTGGCGGGGGAGCGGAAAGCCTGGCTCTCCGATGCTTAGCACCAGGGCGCCCGGGGTGCGCCAGGCGGCCTCGGTGATCTCGCGGATCTGGTTGACAGGCACGTCGCGGACATGGGCGGCAAGCTCGGGCATGCCAGCCATCCTAGCCTCCCGGCCGGCTGCCGCTTGGCGTGCGGCGGCCCCAACCTGCGCCGATATACTGGGAGGCGTGCTTTCTGGACTGGTGATAGTGGACAAGCCGCAGGGATGGACCAGCCATGATGTGGTTGGCCGGATGCGGCGCCTCGCAGGTACCCGGAAAGTGGGGCACGCAGGAACCCTGGATCCCATGGCCACCGGCGTGCTGGTCCTTGGCATCAACAAAGCCACCCGGCTCCTGACCTACATCGTGGGCACCTCCAAGACCTACACGGCCACCATCCGCTTGGGCCAGTCGACCGTAACGGACGACGCCGAGGGCGAGGTCACCGCCACGTCCGGCACGTCCGGCGTGGGTGAGCAGGCAATTTACGACGGCGTCGCAGCCCTCACCGGCGGGATCGAGCAGGTGCCCAGCAGCGTCAGCGCGATCAAGGTCAACGGCGAACGCGCCTACGCACGGGTGCGCTCCGGCGAGGACGTCAAGCTCGCGGCGCGGCCCGTCACCATCCACCGGTTTGAGGTCCATGCTGTCCGGCGGGATCCGGAGGCGGATGTGATTGACCTCGATGTCACCGTTGAATGCTCCTCCGGCACGTACATCCGGGCCCTCGCCCGGGACCTCGGCAATGCCCTCGGCGTCGGCGGGCACCTCACCGCCCTCCGCAGGACCCAGGTGGGCCCCTACACCCTTGACCAGGCGCGCACCCTCGAAGAACTCGCCGAAGAACTCAACATCCTGGAAATGTCGCAGGCCGCCCGGGCCCTCATGCCCAACCGTGAACTGAGCCCTGAGGAAACCACGGAGATTTCCTTCGGCCGGCGCATCGCTGCCGGGGCGGCCCCCGGCAGTCCCGGCACCGCCACGGCGGAGCACCCGGCCGCTGCCTTCGCCCCCGACGGCTCCCTGGTGGCTTTGCTCGCCGACGCCGGCAGCTACGCTAAACCGGTGCTGGTCTTTGCGCCCGGTAACGGCACCGCCGCGGAGGCGTAAGCGTGGACGCATATTTTTGGATCATCCTGGTCGTCGGCCTGGTGTCCACGGTGGCCTGCCTGGGCGCGGGAATCCTCAAGAAGGCGCCGAACGACGTCACCATCCTTTCCGTTGCCGTCGTTGAAGTGGCCCTCGTGGTCTACCTGGTGGGTTCAATCGTGCGGGTCATCGCCGGCGAACACATCGCGGGTGAAGCCTGGGAATTCTGGGGCTACATGGCCACCGCCATGCTCCTGCCCCCGGCAGCGGTTTACTGGTCCATCCTGGAACGGACCCGATGGAGCAACTTTGTCCTGGCCGCCGTCGGCGTCACCGCATTGGTGATGGCCGCACGAATGAACCAGATCTGGTACTGAAGTGGAAGAAGCATCAAAATGAAAGACCAGCAGGCCGGCCCGGCCGCCAACGCACCCGCCCGCAACACCCGCAACACCGGGCCCGGCAGGTTGCTGATCGCGGTGTACGGGGTTTTCGCCATCTCCGCCACCGCACGCGCCGGCTACCAGATCCTCACCAAATTCTCTGAGGCCCCGCTGGCATACCTGCTCTCGGCCTTCGCCGCGCTGGTGTACGTGGTGGCCACGGTTTCCCTGGCCAAGGCAGGCACCACCTGGTTCAAGGTCTCCGTCGCGGCGGTACTCGTGGAACTGGCCGGTGTCCTGGTGGTGGGGACCTTGAGTGTCCTGGACTCCGTGCAGTTCCCGCATGAGACCGTCTGGTCCCTGTTTGGACGGGGCTACGGCTTCATCCCCCTGCTGCTGCCCATCCTTGGTCTGGTGTGGCTGTACCGCCGCCGCCCGTCGCAGGCCAAAGCGGCGCAGTGAATCCGGGTAACCTTGAAGAGTTCCGCCGCCGGCATGGCTCCGGAACACCGATTTTTGCAGGCAGCTTAAGGCGAGGGTGATGGTCTACATCTGGAACGATCCGTCCGATGTCCCGGCGGACTTCGGCCCATCCGTTGTCACTTTCGGCAACTTCGATGGCGTTCACCGCGGCCACCAGCAGGTGCTGTCCCAGCTGATCCGCTCGGCCCGCCTCGCGCACGCCAAGGCTGTGGCCGTCACCTTCGATCCCCACCCGGCGCTGATCCACCGCCCCGAAACCGCGCCGGAGCTGATCATGGGCCTGGAGGACAAGCTGGAGGCCCTGGGCGAGCTCGGCCTTGACGCCGTCCTGGTGGTCAAATACTCACTGGACCTTGCCAGCCTGACCGCGGAGGAGTTCGTGGAGCAGTATCTGGTGGACTGCCTGCACGCCAGCCACGTGGTGATCGGCCACGACGCCCGCTTCGGCCGGGGCAACTCCGGAGACCTGGAGACCATGAAGGCGCTGGGCGAAAAGTTCGGCTTCGACGTCCAGGTGATCAGCGAATTCGGCTCCGAGGGCTACCCGCTGCATGAGGATGACGCCACCGACCGGCGCTGCTCGTCCACCTGGGTGCGTGAGGCCTTGCAGGAGGGCGACGTCGCCACCGCCGCCGCCGTGCTGGGCCGGCCCCACCGGATGCGCGGCGAAGTGGTCCACGGTGCCGCCCGCGGCAGGGCGCTCGGCTTCCCCACCGCAAACCTCGCTCCCAATGCCACTGGACTGATCCCGGCCGACGGCATCTACGCAGGCTGGCTGGTTGACCAGGCCGGAACGCGGTGGCCGGCGGCGATCTCGGTGGGTTCCAATCCCACGTTCGACGGCGTCAGCCGGCAAGTCGAGGCGCACGTCATCGACAGGCCCAAGGAAGCCGTGGAGGACTTCGATCTGTATGGCCAGACAGTAATCGTGGAATTCGTCGAACGGCTGCGGGGCATGGTGGCCTATCGTGGCCCTGAGGCACTGGTGGACCAGATGCGGCTCGATGTGGCCGAGGCCCATCAGCTCCTGGGCGGCCGCTGACAGCACTGCCCGGGCCACAACAACGAAAGGCAGTGCGTGTCCGTCCAAAAGAACACCCGCAAGCTCGACGAAGGGATCGTCCGTGACTTCAGTTCGCGGATGAGCTACGCCTCCTACCTGCAGCTGCCCACGCTGCTCAGTGCCCAGAAACCTGTCAGCGAGCCCGAACACCACGATGAGCTGCTGTTCATCATCCAGCACCAGACCACGGAGCTGTGGCTGAAGCTGGTCCTGCACGAGCTGCGAAGCGCTGCCGCCTGGCTCCGGACAGACGACCTTGGGTCGGCACTGAAGGGCATTGCCCGGGTCAAGCACATCCAGAAGACCCTCACCGAACAATGGTCCGTGCTGGCCACCCTGACACCCACCGAGTATTCACAGTTCCGCGGCTTCCTGGGCAACTCGTCGGGCTTCCAGTCCGCCCAGTACCGGGCCGTCGAGTTCGTGCTGGGAAACAAGAACCGCAAGATGCTTCCGGTCTTCGAATCCGATCCCGAGGCACACGCCATGCTGGCGGAATTGCTCGCCGCCCCCAGCATCTACGACGAATTCCTGGCTTACCTCTCCCGACACGGATTCGACGTGCCCGCCGCCGTCCTGGACCGGGACGTAACCCGGGCCCACGAGTTCACCCCGGACCTGGTGCCGCTCTTCAAGCACATCTACGAAAACGCCGCAGAGAACTGGGCGGCCTACGAGGCATGCGAGGAACTGGTGGACCTGGAGGACAACTTCCAGCTCTGGCGCTTCAGGCACCTGCGCACCGTCCAGCGGACCATCGGCATGAAGACAGGCACCGGCGGCTCCAGTGGGGTCACCTTCCTGCAGAAGGCCCTGGAGCTGACGTTCTTCCCGGAACTATTCGCTGTCAGGACGGAGATCGGACAATGAGCACCCACCAGGAAACCCCCACCGGCGTTCCCCTGCAAGCGCTCCGCGAGCGGGCCCGGGAACTGGACCGCCAGGACCCGCTGGCGCACTACCGGGACCACTTCATCGGAACGGACACCCCGCTGTCCTACCTTGACGGCAACTCCCTGGGCAGGCCCCTGAAGAGGACCGCCGACGACGTCGCCGCCTTCGTCCGGAACGAGTGGGGCGGGCGGCTCATCCGCGGCTGGGACGAACAATGGCTGACCATGCCGGAGGCCATTGGGGACCAGCTGGGCCGCGCTGTCCTGGGAGCCGCTCCCGGACAAACGATCATCGCCGATTCCACCACTGTGGTGCTCTACAAGCTGCTCCGCGCCGCCCTCGCGGCCGTGCAGGACCCGGACCGCGACGAGCTCGTGCTGGATACCGGGAACTTTCCCACGGACCGGTACCTGGTGGAAGGCATCGCCCTCGAAGAAGGCTTGACCCTCCGCTGGATCGATCCCGACCCGGCCGCCGGCGTGACCCTTGACCAGGTGCGCCAAGCCACCGGGCCGCGCACCGCCGTCGTCCTCCTCAGCCAGATCGCCTACCGCTCAGGCCACCTGGCGGACCTGCCGGGGATCACCGCGGCAGTGCACGACGCCGGCGCGCTGGTGGTGTGGGATCTTTGCCATTCCGCCGGGTCGGTGGAGATCGGCCTGGACGCCGCGGACGTCGACTTCGCCGCCGGGTGCACCTACAAGTACCTCAACGGCGGGCCCGGCTCACCCGCCTTCGCGTACGTCAATGCCCGGCACCTGCCGGCGCTCAACCAGCCCATCTGGGGCTGGATGGGCCGCAAGGACGCCTTCGAGATGGCCGCCGGCTATGCACCGGCCGCAGGCATCCGCGGCTTCCTTAGCGGCACCCCCGCCATCTTCGGCATGATCGCCATGCAGGGCACCCTTGACCTCATCGAGGAAGCCTCGATGGCCGCGATTCGGGAAAAGTCCGTGGCCCTGACGGCCTTCGCCATCGACGTTTTCGACGCCTGGCTGGCCCCGCTGGGTGCCGAACTGGCCTCGCCCAGGGATTCGGGGGAGCGGGGCGGCCACATCACCGTGGACCATCCGGCCTTCAGCAAAGCCACAGTGGAAGGTCTCTGGGATGGTGATGTCATCCCGGACTTCCGCTCACCGCATGGCATCCGGGTGGGCCTGTCGCCGCTGAGTACCAGCTTCGCCGAAGTGCTCCACGGCATGGCGGCGATCAGGGACCGGCTGCAGGGCTGACGCCGGGACCGGACGGGGCGGCGGCTCCGCCGGCACTGTTTCGACAAGGTTAGGCCCGGGCCGGTAAACTGGACGATGGATCCGGCTGCAGTCCGTGGCGGCTGGGTCCTGTCGTTGACGCTTTCCCCGGTTTCCGGAGCAGGACGTGCACGGCAGACCCGGCAGTGAACTTCTGACCTGGGCCCTCACGGCACATTCCCAAGGAGTTATTGTGGCACTTGAAGCCGCTGTAAAGCAGTCCATCATCAAGGAATACGCAACCGCCGAAGGCGACACCGGTTCACCCGAGGTCCAGGTTGCGGTCCTGACCCAGCGGATCAAGGATCTGACTGAGCACATGAAGGAGCACAAGCACGACTACCACACCCAGCGCGGTCTGCTGGCCATGGTTGGTCGTCGCAAGCGCATGCTGAGCTACCTCAAGAAGACTGACATCGCCCGCTACCGTTCGCTCATCGAGCGCCTCGGCCTGCGCCGCTAGTCTGGCTTTGGGGCGGCCCCTTCCCTCCGGAACGGGCCGCCTTCTTCAAATGAAAAACTAAACAGGAGGATCAACCGCATCACGCATTCGCGGTCCTCGGTAGTGATCCCCGGGAACGGCTTCGTCGACTGAAGCCGGCGGCCCGTGGGTCTCGATCGATGACCGGGTGCAAGGGCCAGTAGACAGATGCTGGGCTGGGTTGATGCGGCTGGACTTCCGTGAAACAGAAACGGAGGTGACTCTCTTGGAGGGTCCCGAAATCCAGTTCTCAGAGGCTGTCATTGACAATGGCCGCTTCGGCAAGCGTGTAATCCGCTTCGAAACCGGCCGCCTCGCCAAGCAGGCCGCCGGCGCAGCCATGGTGTACATCGACGATGACACCGCGCTGCTGTCCGCCACCACCGCAGGCAAGCACCCACGCGAAGGCTTCGACTTCTTCCCGCTCACGGTCGACGTCGAAGAGCGCATGTACGCTGCCGGCCGCATCCCGGGTTCGTTCTTCCGCCGCGAAGGCCGCCCCTCCACCGAAGCCATCCTGGCCTGCCGCCTGATGGACCGCCCGCTGCGCCCCGCCTTCATCAAGGGCCTGCGCAACGAGGTCCAGATCGTGGTGACCGTCCTGGCGATCAACCCTGACGAGCTTTACGACGTCGTGGCCATCAACGCCTCCTCGATGTCCACCCAGCTGTCCGGCCTCCCGTTCTCCGGCCCCATCGGCGGCGTCCGCGTGGCCCTGGTGAACGACGAAAACGGCTCCCAGTGGGTCGCGTTCCCCAAGCACTCCCAGCTGGAGAACTCGGTCTTCAACATGGTGGTCGCCGGCCGCGTTGCCGGTGACGACGTCGCCATCATGATGGTTGAAGCCGAAGCCACCGACAACTCCTGGAACCTCATCAAGGAACAGGGCGCCACCGCCCCCACCGAAGAGGTTGTAGCCGAGGGCCTCGAGGCCGCCAAGCCGTTCATCAAGGCTCTCTGCGACGCCCAGGCCGATCTCGCCGCCCGCGCTGCGAAGCCCACCGTCGAGTTCCCGGTCTTCCTGGACTACGAGGATGACGCGTACGCCGCCGTCGAATCCGCTGCAGCCGACAAGCTTGCCGCCGTCTTCCAGATCGCCGACAAGCAGGAACGCGACAACGCTTCCGACGCACTCAAGGACGAGGTCATCGCTGGGCTGTCCGGCCAGTTCGAAGGCCGCGAAAAGGAACTGTCCGCAGCGTTCCGCTCGGTCACCAAGCACGTGGTGCGCCAGCGCATCCTCAAGGACCAGGTCCGCATCGATGGCCGCGGCCTGACGGATATCCGCCAGCTCACCGCCGAGGTCGAGGTCCTGCCCCGCGTTCACGGTTCCGCCATCTTCGAGCGCGGCGAGACCCAGATCATGGGTGTCACCACGCTGAACATGCTCAAGATGGAGCAGCAGATCGATTCGTTGTCGCCGGTGACGCGCAAGCGCTACATGCACAACTACAACTTCCCGCCGTACTCCACCGGCGAGACCGGCCGTGTGGGTTCGCCCAAGCGCCGCGAAATCGGCCATGGTGCCCTTGCAGAGCGCGCCATTGTTCCGGTGCTGCCGTCCCGCGAGGAGTTCCCGTACGCCATCCGCCAGGTGTCCGAGGCTCTCAGCTCCAACGGTTCGACGTCGATGGGTTCCGTTTGCGCCTCAACCCTGTCCCTGCTGAACGCCGGTGTGCCGCTGAAGGCGGCAGTTGCCGGTATCGCCATGGGCCTGGTCTCCGACCAGGTGGACGGCCAGACCCGCTACGCAGCCCTCACTGACATCCTCGGTGCCGAAGACGCCTTTGGTGACATGGACTTCAAGGTTGCCGGTACTTCCGAGTTCGTCACGGCGATCCAGCTGGACACCAAGCTCGACGGCATCCCCGCCTCGGTGCTGGCGGCAGCGCTGAAGCAGGCCCGCGAAGCACGCCTGCACATCCTCGAGGTCATCAACTCGGCCATTGACACCCCGGACGAGCTCTCCGAGTTCGCACCGCGCGTCATCGCCGTCAAGATCCCCGTGGACAAGATCGGCGAGGTCATCGGCCCCAAGGGCAAGATGATCAACCAGATCCAGGAAGACACCGGCGCCGACATCTCCATCGAGGACGACGGCACCGTCTACATTGGCGCCACCAACGGCCCGTCTGCAGACGCAGCACGCTCCGCCATCAACGCCATCGCCAACCCGCAGGTCCCGGAAATCGGCGAGCGTTACCTGGGTACGGTCGTCAAGACCACCACCTTCGGTGCCTTCGTATCGCTGACCCCGGGCAAGGACGGCCTCCTGCACATCTCCGAGCTCCGCAAGCTGGCCAACGGCAAGCGCGTTGACAACGTGGAAGATGTCGTCTCCGTGGGCCAGAAGGTCCAGGTGGAAATCACCAAGATCGATGACCGCGGCAAGCTCTCGCTCGCCCCGGTGGTCGCCGAGGAAGAGGCTCCGGCCGACACCGAGCGCGCCCACGCTTCGGAGCCCGCTGAAGGCGCTGACGTCTAACAGCCCTCGCTGGGCACACGCATGAATCGGCGGGACCGGTGGATGATCCACCGGTCCCGCCGCTGTTACGATGGCAGCCAGATCCGGCTGCCCGTCCTGAAAGGCTTCAATGACTGTTGTACCCCTGCCGCTTGAGCAGAACCACGCCGGCGACACCCTGGTCCATGGCTCCGACGGCGGGTCCGAGGTCCGCCGTTCCGTGCTGCCGGGGGGAGTGCGGGTACTGACCGAAGCGATGCCGGGCCAACGGTCGGCCACGATCGGGTTCTGGGTAGGCGTCGGGTCCCGTGACGAGGCGCCCGGCCAGCACGGCTCCACGCACTTCCTTGAGCACCTGCTGTTCAAGGGCACCAGGCGGCGCACCGCCCTGGAGATCGCTTCGGCGTTTGACGAGGTGGGCGGCGAATCGAACGCCGCCACGGCCAAGGAAAGCACCTGCTACTTTGCCCGTGTCCTGGATTCGGACCTGCCCATGGCGATCGACGTCATCGCGGACATGATCACCGGCGCAGTCCTGGACCCGGATGAGATGGAGCAGGAACGCGACGTCATCCTCGAGGAAATCGCCATGGACAGCGATGACCCCACCGATGTTGCGCACGAACACTTTGTTGCCGCTGTGCTGGGCAGCCACCCGCTGGGCCGGCCGATCGGCGGTACCCCCGCGGCGATCAAGGCCGTGGCCCGCGACTCGGTGTGGGACCACTACCGGAGGTACTACAAGCCCGAGGAACTGGTGATCACGGCCGCTGGCGGGCTGGACCACGCGGTTGTCTGCGGACTTGTGGTGGACGCCCTTGAGTCTGCCGGTTGGTCGCTTGAACCGGATGCGGCCCCGGTCAGCCGGCGTCCCACGGACCGCGCCCTGATCACCGGAACGGCAGGCCTGCATGTGGTCAAGCGCGCGGTGGAACAGGCCAACATCATCATGGGGTGCCCCACCATCGTTGCCACTGACGAACGCCGCTACGTGATGAGTGTCCTGAACGCCGTCCTGGGCGGCGGCATGTCCTCCCGGCTGTTCCAGGAGATCCGCGAGAAGCGCGGCCTGGTCTACTCCACTTACTCCTTCGCATCGTCCTACGCCGACGCCGGCTACTTCGGGATGTATGCGGGCTGTACGCCATCGAAGGTCCGGCAGGTGCTGGAACTGCTGGCCGTGGAGCTGGACAAACTCGCGGAGCACGGCATTTCGGAGGACGAACTCCGTAAGGCCGTAGGGCAGCTCGGGGGCGGGATCGTCCTGGCACTGGAGGACACCGGGTCCCGGATGTCCCGGTTGGGCCGTGCCGAACTGGTCTCCGGCGAATACCAGGACATCGACGAAACCCTGCGCCAGATCAAAGCCGTCACCGCAGAGCAGGTCCAGGAATTGGCCGCCGAACTCGCCGCAGCGCCGCGCACTGTCACCGTTGTGGGCCCGTTCGATGAAGACGAGACGTTCGGGTTGTAACCAGCTGGCTGGGACGCGGTACTGGTGTCGTGGCGCGGCAAGGTCCATCCTGAGTTACAGGATGCCAATGGCAGGTGGCCATGAGCATCTTGTCCTTGGGCAGGAGGCGGCGCGATGGTGCAGGGTCCAGGACTCCAGCGCGGACATGCGGCGTTGTCGGCGCTGCTGGGCCACTGGCGTGGCAGCACGCTTGTGGCTGCAGGTCCCTGGGGCCCGGAACGCAGCCTGGATGCCGAAGTGACGTACAGCCAAGTGGCCGGGGGCCAAGGGGTGGTCCAGAGCTACCGGCACGTTGAACCCGACGGCAGCCACTTCGAAGGCCACGGCATCTTCACGGTCGACCCCGTCCATAACGATGTGCTCTGGTACTACATCGACAGTTCGGGGGTTCCGCCGGGTACCGCGGCACGCTGTACCTGGCGCGATCCCGTCCTCCGTGTTGAACGCCGTGGCGCGGGAGGCTGGACACGTCACTCCATCCGGGTGGAAGGCGACGTCCTGACTCACGTCACAGAGCTCAAATCCCTGGCCAAGGACGACGCCGGCGACGCCGCGGAAGCAGGAGCGGACGGAAGAGGTTCTGCCTACAAGCCGTTCATGCGCTCGGTCTTTTGCCGTGACTGATTGAGCGTTCAGGATGTCGCTTCGATGATGCGGGTCTTTGGTGCTCCGGCAAGAGCCGGGGCGTTGGCGGGGGACTGCCAGACATGTTCCCGCAGGTTGGCCAGCAATTGCTCCGCCTTGTCCAAATCGGCAAAGTCCAACTCAACCACAATGTAGTGAGGGTCGCCGACCGGGCGGCCTATTCTGTGCGCCAGTACCCCGGACGCGATTCTGTCTACCGGGTCGCGGTCAAAGGCCGACCTCCAAGTGCTGAAATCGGTAATGCTGTGTTCGATCTGCAGGGTGTACATTCCTGTCTCTCCTTACTCTCCCCGCCACTCGCGGCTCCGAGTGGTGGCTGGATATGTTGCCAAAGCTAGATGGTCCGGTGAGCAGGCGGTATCCCAGAAATCTGGGTGGGCAGCGGTGTGCCGGCTGCGAAGCAGACGGGAGCATACTGGGGACATGACCAGGGGCCGGGCTGAGAGTCGGAGCCAAGAGCGTATTCGGCATCTTGTTGTCGACTCCCGACTGGACCACCAGGCCCTCCGCAGGGCAGTGCTGGCAGAGGTGGCCCGGACGGTGCCCTTTGATGCTTATGTTTGGCCTCTCTGTGATCCCCGTTCTACGGTGGCAATGGCCCCGCAGGCCAGGATTCCCTGCCCGCAGGAGCTACCCCGGCTCGTCCGCCTCAAGTACCTCTCCAAGCCTGCGCGATGGACGGTGCTGATGGGCTCGCCTTCTCCGGCCGTAACCCTGCTGCAGGCAACAGAAGGGGACTTGGCCCGCAGCCCGGTGTGGAACGGTGTGATGCAACGCTATGGCGTTCGGGACGTACTTTCCACGGTCTTTTCCGACAAGTACGGGTGCTGGGCCTGGCTCGATCTGTGGCGGACGGGCGATTCGCGCGCATTCACCGACCAGGAGGCTTCCCACTTGGCTGCGCTTGCAGAAGTAGTAGCTGCAGGCCTGCGAAGGGCCGCGGCCAGAGAGTTCCGGGCGTACGTGGCGCCCGGGACTGCTTCTTCCGGCAACGGCTCCGTCCATAACGGCGAGCCTCCGTTGCCGGCGCAGGCAGTCCTGACATTGAACGACGACCTGTGCATAGCAGGACAGACTGAGTCGGTCGACGAATGGCTGCGGTTGCTGCAGCCAGGACCGTCCCCGCACCATCACGTGCCTGCTGAGGTGTTGAATGTTGCAGCCCAGCTTCTTGCCAGGGAGGCGGGCGTGGATAGCCACGAAGCGGAGGGCAGGGTGCACATTGGTGCGGGACGTTGGGCCACCCTGCGGGCCACCCGAATGGCGTCAGGAGCGCCTGATTCGGCAGGTCTGCCGCTGGCGGTGACGATCCAGGGCTGTTCCGCTTCTTCCCGGCTGGATATGTTCGTCCGGGCCTTTGGCCTGACACCCCGGCAAGGTGAGCTGTTGCGATTGGCTTCAACGGGGGCGGATACGGAAACTATGGCTGAGGCCCAGGGTGTGAGTCAGTACACCGTTCAGGACCAGTTCAAACATGTCTTCCAAACCTGCGGAGTCCACAGCCGTGCTTCACTCCTGGCCATGGCTCTTGGGAACGGGATTTAGGGCATAGCACCTCGGGCCCGACGACTTGCAAACGCCCGCTTGAGAAGAATGGCCGGCATTGTCCGCCTCCCTCGAAATCGCCTATGACGGAAGGAGATCCCAGTCCTTCGCTGCGTCCGGCGGCACGAGGAACGGTGCAGCGCGGAAGTCGTCCCACAGGGAATCCGTCAGCGGGAGCTCATCCGGATAAAGCATTTCATCGCCGGGTGGTTCCTCGGGTGGCGGGTCGGGCCAGGCGGGCATCCCGGCGATGAGCTGGAGGAACTGCAGTTCCTCCAGCTGCCATTCCGCGTCCGGCAGTTGCCGTGCCGGATCCTCCATTGGCTGTTCCGGGTCCGGCAGTGTTGAAGTGTTCGGCGTGGTCGTCACCTCCGGTGAAGTTGAGGTGCTCGGCGGGGCGCCCCTCTCATTTAGCAGCGCGTCAACTTTCACCGGCAGGGTTGCTGGTGGCCAGTGGGTTGGTTCACGGTCTGGTTGTTCGGGTTTGTAGTGGCGGCCGGTGGGTGAGGTCCAGCCGGGTGGCTCATTCGTTGTTCCGGGGGTTGGTATCCAGGGGCGGGCGTGTTTGAGCCGGTGATGCTTGGGGCAGAGCTGGCCGAGGTTGCTGGCCCCGGTGGTGCCGCCGTGTTCCCAGGCGGTGAGGTGGTCGGTGTCGTTGTCAGTGGTGCGGTTGGTGCAGCCGGGGAAGGTGCATTTACCGTCGCGCATCCGGATCCATTTCTTGATGGTCTCGGGCAGCCGGTAGCGGGTTCGGCCGATGTCCAGGGGTGCCCCGTCGCGGGGGTCGACCAGGACCCGGTAGAACGATTCCGCCCCGCCCGCGACCAGCCTCCGCGCCATCGACGCCGGGATAGGCCCGGACCCGTCCAGCACGGCGGGCTCATCGGTGAGGCCAAGCAGGGAAAACACCGGCACCATGACCATGACATCCGCCCGCGGAACGGGAACCTTGCCAAGCCCGGCAGCGGTCCCCGCACCGTCGGTCCCAGTACCCTCGGTGCTGGCTATACCGGTGGCATGCACCGGAGCCGTGTCGCGGCCGGCCACAGTTGTAGCCGCGCTGGCGTGTTCGGTGCTCGCGTCCGCGGCGCTCCCGGCGCCGAGGGCCGGGCTGGCGATGCTGGTGCTCCCAGCAGCCGCAATGCTGAGCCCGGCGCCGAGGAGCAGGGACGCGGCGACGTCGGCGCGGAGCTGGGTCAGGGTCCGCTCTTCCGTAGGGCTTTGGAGGCCGCGGGCGGTGGCGGTACTCCGGTTCCAGATGGCACAGGCGGTGTCCCCGGGCAGGTGGAGCAAGATCCAGCCCATGCCGTCCCGGTCCGGGCGTAGTCCACCCGCCGGTCCGCCACCCCCTTCGCATGCCGTTTCTCCAGGGTTTCGGGGTGGTGGCGTTCCCGCCAGCTGCGGACCTTGGCCCGGAACCTGGACGGCACGAGCTCACCGGGTGCGGCGCCCCGGGCGGGGTTGGGTGCGTCGGGGTCGAAGAAATGCGCCACCAGCCCGGCAACACCCGAGGGCGTGAGGCCCTCGGCCTCATCAGTAATGACCTTCGCGTGCTGCCAAGACACTGCACCTGCGGCCAGGGCCTCAAACAAAGGCGGCAGCGAACACACCCGCCGTGCCTGCCCCACCAAGGCCCCCGCCGCCCCGGAACTGATGGTCAGGACCCCGGCAATCTCCTCCACCACTGACATCTCCGCGAACGTGCGCTCATCCACCGGGGCCTCGGGCGGGGTCATGGCCAGCTGCAACCCGACACACTCCGCCACGTCCCGGGCCTTCACCGCCGCAAGCTGCGCCTCCAACCGCGCCACGACATCCAACCGTTCCAGGCACAACCCATACCGCCGCGCCAACACATCAACACCGGCGCCGGCTTCAAAACTAACACCAGCAGCCCCAGCGTCGCGCCCAAAACCCGCCCCAGCAACGGTCACCAAATTAGCCGCAGCCCCCGCAGGATCCAGCGCCGCACCCTCAAGCGCAGCATCCTCCAGAACCAGCACATCCAGCGCAGCAACAGAGGCGCGAACACCCTCCATCACCACCGCCAAATCCGCACCAATTCCCATAAAAACATCATCCAACCACGCACTGACATTTTAGGTAGCCGGGCACCCACGGCAAGCAAGAAAGGCACCCAGGGGCGGTGGCTTGGCGGCAACGTAAGAGCTCGCCGGTGCCGGCCGAAAATGGGGGGCCGGCCCTACCCGCCGGCGAACGGGGGCAGCACGTCAATCACGTCATCGGGGCCGAGAACGGTGGCATGGTCCCGCACGGCCACCTCGTTGAGCAGGAAGCTGCTGCGGGACAGGATCCGCGGAAGCGGCGGGGTCCCCGCGGGCGGCTCCGCGCGGGGCACCGCCAGCACCGCCTGCAGCAGGTCCGCCATGGTGGAGCCCGCGGGCAGGTCGAACTTCTCTTCCTCAAAGCCGGCGGCAGCGCGTGCGGCAGCGAAGTAACGTACAAGCATTCTGTCAGCCCCCGATGGCGCTCATGCTGCGGTCCGGCTGGACGAAGTCCGGAGCGTCCAGTCCCACGTGGTCCATGCCGTGGGCCTTTGGCTTGAGCCACATGGCATCCTGCCACCGCTGCGCCAGTTCATCATCAGTCGCGCCTGAACGCAGCAACCCGAGCAAATCGAACTCCTCGCGCGAGAACAGGCAGCTCATGATTTTGCCCTCGGCAGTGATGCGGGTGCGCCTGCAATCCGCGCAGAACGGCTCGGTGACGGAGGCGATGATCCCCACTGTTCCCAGCACCGGACCGTCCGCCTCCAACGAACCGGCCGCCCGTCGTCGTACGTCAAAGCGTTCTGCCGGGGCACCGTCACGGGCCCGTGAATCCGGGCTGAGGACAAAATCCCTGGACAGCAGCTGGCGGATCTCGGCTGCGGTAATCATGTTGCGGCGGGTCCAGCCATGGTCGGCGTCGAGCGGCATCTGCTCGATAAACCGCAGTTCGTATCCCCGCTCCAGGGCCCAAGCCAGCAGCTGCGGCGACTCCAGATCGTTGATGCCGCGCATGAGGACAGCGTTCAGTTTCACCGGGCCCAGGCCTGCGTCCCAGGCGGCGTCCACTCCGGCCAGGACCTGGTCCAGGAACGGCCGCCGGGTCAGTTTGGCAAAGGTTTCCTCGTGCAGGGAATCCAGCGAGACGTTGATGCGGGTCAGCCCGGCTGCCTTGAGCGCCGCCGCCTTCTTGGCAAGGCCTACGCCGTTGGTGGTCATCGAGATCGGCAGGTCCGGATGGTTGGTCCGCAGCGCCGAGATGATCTCAACGAGGTCGTGCCGGACAAGGGGCTCGCCGCCCGTCAGCCGCAGTTCCCGCACGCCCAGCTGCTCCACGCCGACGCGGACGATGCGGACGATCTCCGCGCCCGACATGACGGCCTGCTTGGCGAGCCACTCAAGGCCCTCCGCCGGCATGCAGTACGTGCAGCGGAGGTTGCACTTGTCCGTCAGGGACAGCCTCATGTCCGTGGCGCGGCGGCCATATCGGTCCACCAGCCCGGCCGGTGCGTCAGCGGGGCGGGGTGCGGGGACGCCCGGCAGCGCCGATGCTGCTTCCTCCCGCGGCTGCGGCATGCCTAGCTGGACACTCATGAATTCAGGCTACGCCACGTTGAGCCGCGCATCACACCCGTGACGGGCCCAGGTGCAACTAAAGGTCCAGACAAGTCGTGCGGCCCGGTGCCGGCGGGCGGTGGCAAACCTATGCTGGAGGTGTGAAGAGTTCCCGGAACCAGAAGGCCGCGGACGACGACGCCGCGCGCCTTGGGGAGCTGCAGGAACGTCCCGTCCGGCTACAGGCTGCCCCGCGCGCCAAAGGCGGTTGGGCGGCCGCCGCAGGGGTGGCCGCCGTTGGCGGCGGCGTGGCCGTGGGGGAGTTGCTCGCAGGGTTTCTCAGCCCTTCCCTCTCGCCACTGACGGCTGTTGGCGGTGCCGTCATCGACGCCGTCCCGCCGGGTGTCAAGGACTGGGCGGTCTCCGTCTTCGGTACGGCAGACAAAGCTGCGCTCCTGGCGGGCATGGCCCTGGTCATTGCCATCCTGGCCGCAGTGGCAGGGGTGCTGGAATTCCGCCGCCGTTTCAGGGGTGTGGCCGTGGTGGTGGTCTTCGGAGCCGTCGGAGCCGCCGCCATCCTCACACGGGCCCAAATGACCCCGGTAGCCGTTGCGTTGCCGGTCGTTGCTGCGGTGGTGGCGGTGGTCCTCCTGCGCTTCCTCGCCGGCAAGCTGCAGGAGTGGGACGCAGGCGGCCCTGGAACGGCTGCGTCCGGCGGCTCCCGGCGAAGCTTCCTCCAGGCCCTTGCCGGCACCGCGGCGGTGTCTGCCGTGGTCGGCGTGCTGGCCGGCGCCTGGCGCGGGGCGACAAGCGCCGTCAGCGACGCCAGGGCACGCATCGCCTTGCCCGTCCCGGCGTCACCCGCGCCGCCGGTTCCGGCCGCCGCGGACCTCGGCGTGGCGGGAATGACGCCCCTGGTCACGCCAAACCGCGAGTTCTATCGGATCGACACCGCGCTGTCCGTCCCGGCGGTCAACCCGGACAACTGGGTCCTCAAAGTCACCGGCATGGTTGACCGGGAGGTCCAGCTCTCCTACGCGGACCTTCTGGCAAAACCGCTGACCGAACGCCACATCACCATCGCCTGCGTCTCCAACGGCGTGGGCGGCGACCTGATCGGGAACGCCCGCTGGCTGGGCTGGCCGGTCCGCGAATTGCTCGCACAGGCCGGGCCCCACCCCGGAGCGGACATGGTGCTCTCCAGGAGCTCCGACGGTTGGACGGCCGGGACACCCCTGGAGGTCCTCACCGACACCAGGGACGCGCTGCTCGCAGTCGGCATGAATGGAGAGCCGCTGCCGCTGGAGCACGGCTTTCCCGTCCGGATGATCGTCCCGGGCCTCTACGGCTACGTGTCCGCCACCAAGTGGATCACCGAACTGAAGATCACCAGGTTCGCCGATGACGCTGGGTACTGGACCCCGCGGGGCTGGTCCGAGCGCGGCCCCATCAAGACGTCCTCCCGCATCGATGTGCCCCGCAGCGGACGCCCGGTCAGCGCAGGGTCCGTGGTCTTCGCGGGCGTCGCCTGGGCCCAGCACACCGGAATCCAAAAGGTGGAACTGAGGGTCAACCGGGGACCCTGGCGGGAAGCCGAGCTCGCATCGGGCCTGTCCGCGGACACCTGGTACCAGTGGAAACTGGCCGCGGACCTCACCCCCGGGCAGTATGAGGTCCAGGTCCGCGCCACCGACCTCACGGGCCGACCCCAGGAGGAAACCGAGCGGCCACCGGCGCCGGACGGGGCCACCGGATTCCACACGGTTAGAGTGGACGTGAAATCCTGAAGTCCGCGACCGAAGGCGTACCCATGACCAGCCACCCCCCGCACGGCCACCCTCCGGACGTCCACGCCCGGCACGGACGGGAACCCGCACGCTCCGTCGCTGACCATGCCGCCGCCGTCGCAGCACTCCTGCAGGGGCTCCGCACGGCAGGACGCACCGAAATGCTGCCGCTCGGCCAGGCACTGGGCCGGGGGCTGGCGGCAGATGTGGCCGCACCGGTCAGCCTTCCTCCGTTCGCCAATTCCCAAATGGACGGTTACGCCGTCCGTTCCAGTGACATTCCGGGCGACGGCGCCGACCTCGGAGTCGTGACCCCGGTACCCGCCGGATCCACCCCGCCGGCGCTCAAGCCCGGGACTGCGGCGCCCATCATGACAGGTGCGGTGATCCCGGCGGGGGCTGACGCCGTCGTCCCCATCGAACGGGCCGTGCCGGACCACTTCCTGCAGCCCGGCCAGGGCGGCACCGTGACGCTGCCCGCCACCGGGCCTGGAACATACGTGCGGTACGCCGGCAGTGACATCGCCGCGGGGGAGCGGGCCTTGGCCGCCGGGACTTGCCTGGGACCGGCGCAACTGGGGCTGCTCGCCGCGCTGGGCATGGCGGAGGTGCCGGTCTACAGGGCCCCCACTGTCCTGCTGGTCACCACCGGGGACGAAGTGGTGGAACCCGGCCGGCCGCTCCCGCCCGGCAAGATCTACGATTCCAACGGGACCCTCCTCGAAGCCGCCATGAAGCAGGCGGGCCTCACCGTCCGGCGGGCCGGCATTTCCACCGACAATCCGGAAGAACTGCGGACGCTGCTGCGCGCCCAAGGCCGGGGTGCCGACCTCATCGTCACCACCGGCGGGGTCAGCAAAGGCGCTTACGAAGTGGTGCGGCAGGCCATGGCCGGACAGCCCGTCGATTTCCTGCACGTGGCCATGCAGCCCGGCGGCCCCCAAGGCCTGGGAACGTTCGACGACGTCCCCTTCCTTGGGTTCCCCGGCAATCCGGTCAGCTGCCTGGTGTCCTTCGAGATGTTCCTCCGCCCGGCGCTGTCCGGGCTCCTGGGCGCACCGGCGGCCAGGCTGCCGCTGCGGGCACGACTTGCCCACGCGCTCACGTCCCCCGGGCCCAAGCACCAGGTCCGGCGCGGCAGCCTGCAGCCCGGCGGCACCGTCCGCCTGGAGGGCGGCGAGAGCTCCCACCTGATGCATGCGCTTGCGGGCTCGAACGTCCTGGTCCACGTTCCCGCCGGCGTAACGGAGCTCGCCGCCGGCGCCGAGGTGGAAGTATGGATGCTGTGAACGCAGAACAGACCCCCGCACTGACGCACCTGCGCCAGGACGGCAGCGCCCAGATGGTGGACGTCTCCGCCAAAGCCGAGACAACCAGGGAAGCCACGGCCACTGCCACGGTCCGGACCACCACAGGGGTGATGGAACTCCTGGGCACCGGCGGGCTCCCCAAGGGAGACGCCCTGGCCGTTGCCCGGGTGGCCGGCATCATGGCCGCCAAGAAGACCCCCGACCTCATCCCGCTCTGCCATCCGTTGCCGCTGTCCAAGGTCACGATTGATTTTGACCTTGGACCCGATGCCGTCACCATCACTTCCACCGTGAAGACCCGCGGCGTCACCGGAGTGGAAATGGAAGCACTCACGGCCGCATCCGTAGCTGCCCTGAGCGTGTACGACATGATCAAGGCCGTGGACAAGCACGCTGTCCTGACGGACATCAAGGTGCTGGCCAAGAGCGGCGGCAAGAGCGGAGACTGGGCGCTGTGACCACCCCCAACACGCTCGGAGCACCCGAGCCGCACCGGCACGGCGACGTGCAGGGACGGAAGGCCGGGGTGGTGATCGCCTCCACCCGCGCCGCCGCCGGGATCTATGACGACGAGGCAGGCCCGGTGATCACTGACTGGCTCACCGAGCACGGCTTCGACGTGTTCCCGGCCATGGTGGTCCCGGACGGCGAGCCCGTCGGTGCCGCCATCAGGGCACTCCTGACCCAGCACCCCGCCGTCGTCATCACCAGCGGCGGGACCGGCTTGAGTCCGGACGACCGCACACCGGACGTCACCCTGCCCCTGCTGGACCGGGAGATCCCGGGCATCATGGAGGCCATCAGGCGGGCCGGTGCGGCCAAGACACCGCTGGCCGCCCTGAGCAGGGGCCACGCCGGCGCGGCGGGGAAAACCTTTATTGTGAACCTGCCCGGTTCACCGAAGGGGGTCATGGACGGACTGACCGTCCTGGACCCGGTGATCGGGCATCTCTGCGACCAGCTGGAAGGCGGACATGGGCACTGACGCAGCATTCGAGGTGGTCCGGGCAGTCCTGAGCGCGGACCCCATTTCCGTTGATCAGGCGATTGCCGCGGTGGAAAGCGACACCGCGGGCGCCGTGGTCAGTTTCAGCGGCGTGGTGCGCAACCACGACGCCGGCAAGTCAGTTGAGCGGCTCAGCTACAGTGCGCACCCCACGGCACACCAGGTGATGGCCGACGTCGTTGCCCGCCTGGTTGCCGAACAGGACGCTTCGGCGGACACGGGCGGCGACGCCGTCCGGCAGCCTGTCCGGATCTGGGCGGCGCACCGGATCGGCATGCTGGAAATCGGCGATCCCGCCCTGGTGTGCGCGGTATCCGCGGCACACCGTGGCCAGGCCTTCGCCGTCTGCTCCGAACTCGTGGACCGGATCAAGGAACAGGTTCCCATCTGGAAGGAACAGTTCTTTTCCGACGGCACCGTCGAATGGGTTGGCGCGGACGGCTGATGCCCGCGGCGTCCGAGAACCAGGGCGGACTGCGCAGGCGTGCCGAGGCCGCGCTCGGCTGCGAGGTAACGCACCGGGCCGGTTCCTGTAGCAACCGGTCCCGCCGGTAGGCTTGAGGGCATGACCGAACAACACTCCGCTCCCAAGCTGGTAGCCGTCCTGGGCGCCAATGGACGCATGGGCGCCGAGGCCGTAAAGGCCATTGACGCAGCGCCCGACATGAAGCTCGTCGCAGCCCTGGGGCGGGGTGACTCGCTGGAGCAGTTGACCTCCTCCGGCGCCCGGTACGTGGTGGACCTCACAGTTCCCGAAAGCACCGAAGCGAACGTCCGCTTCGCCGTCGAGCACGGCATGCACGCCGTGGTGGGAACCACCGGCTGGGACGCGGGCCGCCTGTCCGCGCTCGAAGCCCTTCTGGCCGGGCACCCGGACACCGGCGTGCTCATCGCCCCGAACTTTGCCCTGGGGTCGGTGCTGGCCTCAGCTTTCGCGGCGAAGGCCGCCCAGTATTTCGAGTCCGTGGAAATCATCGAGCTGCACCACCCGGACAAGGTGGACGCCCCGTCCGGCACCGCCGTCCGGACCGCGCAGCTCATCGCCGCCTCGCGCAACGCCGCGCAGGTGCCGCCCAGCCCGGACGCCACCACCAGCGAACGTGCCGGCGCCCGCGGCTGTGAGGTGGAGGGCGTGCGGGTCCACAGTGTCCGGCTCCGCGGCCTGGTGGCGCATCAGGAAGTCCTGCTGGGTGGTCCCGGAGAGCAGCTGACCATCCGCCACGACTCCTTCGACCGGGCCTCGTTCATGCCCGGAGTCCTCCTGGGTGTCCGGAAGGTCGCCGCGCATCCCGGCCTGACCGTCGGCCTGGACGGTTACCTGGACCTGGGGCTCTGACCATGAACGGGCTTGTTGCCGGCTTCCGGAAAAACCGCACCAAGATCTGGGTGGGAGCGGTGACGCTGCTGCTGGTTTTCTACCTGGTGGTGTCCTTCCAGCGCTCCCTCCTGCTTCTGGCGGACAGCAACCTGACGGCGAAGGCCATCGGTGCCGCCTACCTGGTGCTGCCCGTCGTGGGTGCATGGGCGCTGGTCCGCGAGCTCATGTTCGGTGCCCGCACCGAGCAGATGGCCAAGGTCCTGGAAGCCGAAGGCGGCCTGCCGGTGGATGAACTGCCGCGCACGCCCGGCGGCAGGATCGTCCGGGCAGCGGCAGATGCCGAGTTCGAAAAATACCGTGCCGAAGCCGAGTCCGCTCCCGAGGACTGGCGTTCCTGGTTCCGGTTGAGCTGCGCCTACGACGCCGCCGGGGACCGCAAGCGGGCCAGGGCCTCCATGCGCGACGCCGTCCGGTTGTTCACCGCGGCATCCTAGCGGCGTCCTGGCAGCGGCCGGTCCAACGGCCGGGGCGCCGCTGACCTCCTGCGATGGGCATTTCTGCCCATCGCAGTTCCATGCCGCCCGCGGTATGTTCGTTTGGCAATAATTTCCGGCTTGGGGGGCGGAGATGGGGTTGGCGGTTTCTCCGCCACGATCGTCCCTTGAACCCCGCTTGCCCGCACCCATCCCGCACGAAGGACGATCAATGAGTCAGCCCCAGTACCCCCAGCCGCCCCACAGTGGACCGTCAGCGCCCCCGGTTCCGCCGGCGCCGTCCCCATTTGGAGGACCGTACCCAACAGGCCCGCACGGGGACTACCAACCGGGTGCCTACCCCGAGGTTCCCTACTCCGACGAACCGCGCAAGTCCTTCGTGGCCACCTGGATCCTGTCCCTGCTCCTGGGCACCTTCGGCGCCGACCGCTTCTACCTTGGCAAGATCGGTTCCGGGGTGGCCAAGTTGCTGACAGCCGGCGGCCTGGGTATCTGGGCCATCGTGGACCTGGTCATGACATTGACTGGGAACACCAGGGACATCCATGGCCGCCCGCTGGCTGGCTACCCGGAGAACAGGAAGAAGGCCTGGATCATCACCGCCGTCGTATGGCTTGTCGGCGTCATTACGGGGATCGTGGTGACCATTGCCTCCATCGCGATGGTTGCTGCTGCAGTTGACGGCTTCAACGTCCCGGCCCAGGCGCCACTCCCGTCAGCCTCCCAGGCCGCGCCTGCGCCGTCATCTGGCACGTCCACGGGCACCTCCCCGGGCGCGAATTCCTTCGTGGTCACCATGTCCGAAGGCAACACCGTCAGGGTGGGTGTGCTGGATTCCATCTACACCGCCGAGATCCCCGGCATGTCCTACCTGGAGCCAAAGAACGGCGGCTTCCTTGCGATACAGGTCTCCTGGGAAACTGTTACCGGCACCAGCTTTGCCACGCCATCGAACTTCAGCGTCTATGACGCGGACGGCAAGGAGGGCGAGCTGGTCTACCTGGACAAGGAAGTAGGGGGCCTGCAGACCGAAGAAGTCGGCGCCGGCGATTCACGCCAGGGGGTCATCGCCTTCGACGTCAAACAGGGCCCGGTCAAGGTGGTGGTCAACGATGACTATGGTGACCAGGCGTCCAGCTTCACCGTGACCCCCCAGTAGCAGGCCACGGGAGCGCGCCGCGACCCAGCTGGCCCGCGGCGTGGCCCAGCCATTCCAGCGGACCGCGCCAAGCCAGCCGCGCAAACACGACGCCAACGGCGATGGCAGCAGCGGCATGGGCGAAGTACATTCCGTCCTCGGTCCAGCCGGCCGGCAGGGGCTTCAGGTAGAAGTTCGAGAGCACCCAGACGTGGACCGTATACAGGGTCAGCGTCATCGCTCCCGCTCCGCGCAGTGGCAGCAGCAGGTCCAGGTCCACCCATTCGGCGAGCCGCTCCAACAGGAGGCATGCGCCGATAACTGCTGCTGCCACCGCCGAGGTGTGCAGCAGGTCAAGAGGGGTTCCCGAGTGGGGCGCCGCCGACGCCAGCCACCACCACGAGCCCTCCTGGGGGAGGCCCGCAAGGTTTACCTGCAGCACGCTGCCCAGCGGGTACCCGGGGGAGTTGAGCACTTTCTCCAGGGCAGCCAGGCCGCCCCAGTCCGCCATCGCAGCAACCCCGATGGTCTTAGCGGCGACGGCCACCACCGTTCCACCCACCAGCAGCAGGGCAGGAACCACTGCTTTGGTAAGGACCAGGCGGCCGATGGCCAGCCCCACCAGCAGGTAGGACAGCCACTGCACCACCGGGTAGTAGCCGGTCAGGAAGACGTCGCCCAGCAGCCGGGCCGGCGTGCCCAGGTCCTCCCACCGCGGGTTGTGGCCCAGCCTCAGGGGCGGCTCCGCGGCAAGGAGCCAAGGGCGGAGCAGGTATGCCAGCACCGGGGACGCCAGGATCCACGCCGCCGCCCAGGCGCACAGGCGCTTAACACCGAGGCCCAGGAACGGCAGCACGCACACGAACAGCACCGCGTAATGGACCAGGATGATGGCCACGTTCACTTCCAGGCCACCCAGGGTAAGTCCGACGGCGGCAATCACCACGGCGCGCAGGGCCACGCCGCGGCGGGCCTTGGCGAGTTCGGGGCCGGCAAAAGGCTGGTGCTTCCCGGTGGACAGGGCAAGTCCCACACCCGCCAGCACCGCGAAGAGGGCGGCGGCCCGTCCGGAGAACGTGAGGCCGATCCAGGTAGGGGTGAGGTTGGCGTTCGATTCAAAAGTTGGCAGCAGGTGCGTGGCCATCATGCCCAGCAGCGCGACGCCGCGGGCCGCATCGATGCCGCGGAGACGGCCCGGTTGGGCCCGCCCGGGGGTCTTTCGGGACCGGGTGGCCGGGGTGCGGGACGTCATGACCCGATCGTCTCACATGCCCGCGCAGGCATGCCGCCAGGCAAGGGCGCACGGTGCCCGCCAACCGTTGGCCGTGCCGGCCTGACTGAAGCACACCCTTGTGTTTCGAATATATGTTCGAATAATATGGCGGAATGGACACGCCATCATTCGGAGCCCCCGCCGGGCGGGAAAGCCTGCAGCCCGAAAGTACCCAGTCAACGAACCTGCCCCTGAAGGCAATGAGCCCGGGTGTGGTGGACTACCTGTTCCGCCAGTTGGTGTCCGGACGGCCGGCAGAAGACATCCAGTGGGAGCGCGAGGGCATCACCCTCGCTGCCCAGCCGGAGGGAGCCGAACTCGCGCGGCGGCTGTCGGAAACCGATATCGACGCCCTGACGCCCACGGAGCTGTTCCATTACGTGCGGGCGGCGCAGCGGCTCGCCGCCTGGGCGGAGGACTTGCGGCAGGCCGCCGTCGGCCGCTATTGCCACGCCGGAACCGGCGCACCGCGGCCCGGCCGCCAAGCTATTTGACGCTCGTCACGCCCGTGGCATTGTCCTAACCAGGCGGGGACAGGGTAACGTTTTTTCCATGGCTGATTCTTCCGCGCACATCCCTGCCCTCGGTACCCTCCTGACCGCCATGGTCACGCCGTTTACCAAGGACGGCGCAGTGGATTATGACCAGGCGGCAGCGCTGGCCGGCAAGCTGGTCGACGACGGCTGCGACGGCCTGGTGGTCACCGGCACCACCGGTGAAACTTCCACGCTGACGGACGAAGAGAACCTTGGCATGTTCCGCGCGGTGAAGGACGCCGTGGGCGGCCGTGCGGCCATCATCGCCGGTACCGGCACCAATGACACCGCGCACTCGGTCCACCTTTCCCAGCAGGCCGCCGCCCTCGGCGTCGACGGACTCCTCCTGGTGACCCCTTACTACAACAAGCCCAGCCAGGCCGGTGTCCGCGCCCACTTCGAGACCATCGCCTCCGCCGTGGACGTACCCGTCATGCTGTACGACATCCCGGGCCGGTCGTCCATTGCGATCGAACCCGACACCATGATCCGGCTGGCCCAGCACCCCAACATCGTGGCCGTCAAGGACGCCAAGGCGGACTTCGTTGCGGCAACCCGCGTCATGGCGGAAACGGACCTCCTGTTCTACTCGGGCGACGACGGACTCACCCTTCCCTGGATGGCACTGGGCGCCGTCGGCCTGGTGGGCGTCACCACCCACGTGGCCACGCGCCGCTTCCGCGAACTCATCGACGCCATCAATGCCAATGACCTGGGCACCGCCCGCAAAATCAACTTCGAGCTGCAGCCGGTGGTCCGCGCAACCATGACCCGTGTCCAAGGGGCTGTGGCGGCCAAACAGATTCTTAAATGGCAGGGAGTCCTGCCCAACTCGATTGTCCGCTTGCCCCTCGTGGAGCCGGACGAAACCGAGATCGAAACCATCCGCGGGGATTTGGCGGAAGCGGGGCTGGTCTTCTCCTGAGGCTAAGACCGGCACCCTTCCGCCTGGAAAGTAGTGCACTATGACCCAAACTGCCCTTACCGGCCTTGTCACCCCTCCGCGCCTGCCCCAAGGCACGCTCCGGATCGTTCCGCTGGGCGGACTGGGGGAGATCGGCCGGAACATGGCCGTGTTCGAAATCGACGGCAAGCTGCTGATCGTGGACTGCGGCGTCCTCTTCCCCGAGGAAACCCAGCCCGGCGTTGACCTGATCCTGCCCGATTTCTCCTACATCGAGGACCGGCTGGATGACGTCGTGGCCGTCATCCTCACGCACGGCCACGAGGACCACATCGGCGCTGTGCCGTACCTGCTGCGCCTGCGCAACGACATCCCCCTGGTGGGATCCCAGCTGACCCTCGCCCTGATTGAGGCCAAGCTGCAGGAGCACCGCATTCGGCCCTACACGCTGACCGTCGAAGAGGGCCAGGTGGAGAAGTTCGGACCCTTCGAATGCGAGTTCGTGGCAGTCAACCACTCCATCCCGGACGCCCTGGCCGTGTTCATCCGCACCGCGGGCGGCACCGTCCTGCACACGGGCGACTTCAAGATGGACCAGCTGCCGCTGGACGGCCGGATCACCGACCTCCGTCACTTCGCCAAGCTGGGCGAGGAGGGCGTGGACCTCTTCATGTCCGACTCCACCAACGCCGACGTGCCCGGTTTCACCACGGCCGAGAAGGAAATCGGCCCCACCCTGGAGCGCCTCTTCGGCCAGGCCACCAAACGCATCATCGTGGCCTCCTTCTCCTCCCACGTCCACCGCGTGCAGCAGGTCCTCGATGCCGCCGCCAAGCACAACCGCAAGGTGGCCTTCGTGGGCCGCTCCATGGTCCGGAATATGGCCATCGCGGAAAAGCTGGGCTACCTTGATGTCCCCGCCGGGCTGATCGTGGACATCAAGAACATCGACAACCTGCCGGACAACCGGGTGGTGCTCATGTCCACCGGGTCCCAGGGCGAACCAATGGCGGCGCTGTCGCGGATGGCGAACGGCGACCACCGAGTGGTGGTGGGTGACGGCGACACCGTCATCCTGGCCTCGAGCCTCATCCCGGGCAACGAGAATGCAGTGTTCCGGATCATCAACGGCCTCCTCAAGCTCGGCGCCGACGTAATCCACAAGGGCAATGCCAAGGTCCACGTCTCCGGCCACGCCGCCGCCGGTGAGCTGCTCTACTGCTACAACATCCTTGAGCCCCTGAACGCCATGCCCGTTCACGGTGAGACCCGGCACCTGATTGCCAATGGCAAGATCGCCATCGAGTCCGGCGTGCCCGAGGCCAGCGTCATCCTTGCGGATAACGGCACGGTCATCGACCTCCGGGACCACCAGGCAGACATCGTGGGCCAGGTGGAAGTGGGCTTCGTCTACGTTGACGGCTCCAGCGTGGGCGAGATCACCGACGCCGACCTCAAGGACCGCCGCATCCTGGGCGATGAAGGTTTCATTTCCATCATTACGGTCGTCCACCGTGCCACCGGCAAGGTGGTGTCCGGGCCCGAGATCCATGCCCGCGGCGTCGCCGAGGACGATTCGGTCTTCGACGACATCATCCCCAAGATCAACGCGGCCCTGGAGGAAGCAGTCCAGAATCACGCAGACCACACCAGCCACCAGCTCCAGCAGGTGGTCCGCCGGGTCGTGGGCACCTGGGTCAACCGCAAGCTGCGCCGCAAGCCGATGATCATCCCGGTGGTGCTCGAGGCCTGAGAACACCCGCGCGGCCAGCCCGCGAAGACCTGACCTGCGCGGACCTCCATTGGCGGCCAGTTGCGGCAGATCCGAAAGGCCCGGTTCCTGGTGGACCGGGCCTTTTCGCGCGCCCGGCCGGGTGTGTCCGGGCATCCCGCAGGGCGCCCGGCGGCCCCGATATCCCCGGAATCACGGCATGCTTCCGGTAGCGTGGCTACTATGGCCACACGTACTACTTCCGCGCCCAAAGGTACCGGCAGGGGCAGCTCCGGCAGCAAAGCCGGAAGCTCCACAGGCCGCGGAACCGGCTCCACCGCCAGCAAGACGGGCCGCGGCGGCTCCTCCAGCACCGCACGCACCCGCCAGCTTCCCGCCGTCGAACACCACCAGCCCTGGCTGCTGCGCGTGGTGGGCGGGGCGTGGCTCGGAATCGGGCACCTGGTGGGCGGGGGAGTGCGCAGGATAGGCCATGACGTCAGCGACCTGCCTGCGGAAGAACGCCGCGACGGTGCCGCGCTGTTCAACCTGGCCCTCGGCGTCTTCATTGCCACTTTCGCCTGGTGGGGCCTGACGGGCTGGTTCCCGGACGCCGTCTACGCCGTGGTCAACGGCACCTTCGGCTGGCTCTCCCTGCTGCTCCCGCTCATGCTCTTTGTCTGCGCGTTCCGGCTGTTCAGGCGCCCCTCGGACGGCCGCGGCAACAACCGGGTGGGCATCGGCTTCCTCATCATGACCTTCGCCGGGTGCGGGCTGGCGCACATCCTCGGCGGACAGCCCACCGTCGCCGATGGTTTCGACGGCCTCCGCAAAGCCGGCGGCATGCTCGGATTCCTGGCCGCCACCCCGTTGGCAGCCATCCATCCAGCCGTGCCGGTGGCGCTGTACGGGCTGCTGGCCTTCGTTTCGCTGCTGATCATCACGGCCACCCCCTTCACAGCCATCCCGCGGCGGCTCCGCGGCGCCTACGAACACCTCATGGGCATCGACTTGATGGACCAGGAACCCGGCGACGCGCACGACCGCAGTTACCTCGAACGCCCGGCACCCGCAGCGCCCAAGAAGAGGAAGCGCAAGCTGTTCGGCAAGGACCACGAGTCAGACGCCGGCCTGGAGGGCTACGTGGGCGACGAAGCCTTCGAGCATGCCGTCATCGACGACGACGAGCCGGAGCCTGCCCGGCCCGCGCCGGGAGTACGACGGCCCACCCAGGCGGAGATCGCCGTCGAGAAGATCAAGGCGGCCCAGGGACTGGGAACCAGTGCGGCGCCCCCCGCAGAGAACGCCACGGAGGCAATCCCGCTGGTCATCCCCGCCGCTGCGGCGCACGGTGCTGCCGGCTCCGCCGCCCCCACCGTGCCCGCCAACCCGGTGGCGCCGGCCCCGCCACCTGTTCCCATCCCGCAGCGGACCGAGCAACTCTCCCTCGCCGGGGACGTGACTTATACGCTTCCTGCCTCGGACTACCTGACCCCCGGGTCCATCCCGAAGGAACGCACCGAAGCCAACGACGCCGTCGTCGCCGCCCTGACCGACACCCTGACGCAGTTCAACGTCGACGCCACCGTCACCGGCTTCAGCCGTGGCCCCACCGTGACGCGGTACGAAATCGAGCTGGCGCCCGGAACCAAGGTGGAACGCGTCACGGCGTTGTCCAAGAACATTTCCTATGCCGTGGCCTCCAGCGACGTCCGCATCCTCAGCCCTATTCCGGGCAAATCGGCCATCGGCATCGAGATCCCCAACACCGACCGCGAAACGGTTTCCCTGGGCGATGTGCTGCGCAGCCAGAATGCCCGGCGCACGGACCACCCGATGGTCATGGGCGTGGGCAAGGACGTCGAGGGCGGCTACGTGGTGGCCAACCTCGCCAAGATGCCGCACCTCCTGGTGGCCGGTGCCACCGGTGCCGGTAAGTCATCCTTCGTGAACTCGATGATCACCTCCATCCTGATGCGTGCCACCCCTGACGAAGTCCGCATGGTCATGGTGGACCCCAAGCGCGTTGAACTGACAGCCTATGAGGGCGTCCCGCACCTCATCACGCCGATCATCACCAACCCCAAGAAGGCTGCCGAGGCACTGCAGTGGGTAGTGCGCGAGATGGACGCGCGCTACGACGACCTTGCCAACTACGGCTTTAAGCACATTGACGACTTCAACAAAGCGGTACGGGCCGGCAAGGTGATCCCGCCCGAGGGGTCCAAGCGCGTCATCCGGCCCTACCCGTACCTGCTGGTTATCGTGGACGAGCTCGCGGACCTCATGATGGTGGCACCCCGTGACGTCGAAGACTCGATCGTGCGGATCACCCAGCTTGCCCGTGCCGCCGGCATCCACCTGGTGCTGGCCACCCAGCGTCCATCCGTGGACGTTGTCACCGGCCTTATCAAGGCCAACGTGCCCTCCCGCATGGCCTTCGCCACGTCCTCCGTCACCGACTCCCGCGTGGTCCTGGACCAGCCGGGCGCCGAAAAGCTCATTGGCCAGGGTGACGCGCTCTTCCTGCCCATGGGCGCCTCCAAGGCCATGCGCGTCCAGGGCGCCTGGGTCACCGAGTCCGAGATCCACAAAGTGGTGGAACACGTCAAGGGCCAGCTAAAGGCCGTGTACCGGGATGACGTCGCCCCAGAGGCGGAAAAGAAACAGATCGACGACGACATCGGGGACGACCTCGAGGTGCTGCTGCAGGCCACCGAACTTGTGGTCACCACGCAGTTTGGCTCCACCTCGATGCTGCAGCGCAAGCTCCGCGTCGGGTTCGCCAAGGCAGGCCGGCTCATGGACCTGCTCGAGTCGCGCGGCGTGGTGGGCCCGTCCGAGGGCTCCAAGGCCCGCGACGTGCTGGTGAAGCCGGATGACCTCGCCGCCGTCCTCGCCGCCATGAAGGGCCAGGAGGCCCCTGCGGCGCCTGACTCACAGACCGCCGCGCTCAGCGATAATGCCAACGCCAACATCGCCCAAGGTGGTTACGCCGAGGACCTGGTGGCCGCCGACCTGGACAAGCGCAAGCAGAACGTCGAATATTACGACGGCTCCGATTCCGCGCCCGGCGGGTATGGCGATGACGACGACGGCTCCGAGGACGCCTGGTCGCTCACCGGACGGTAGGGCCCGGGCGGCGTTGCGGCAGCCCCGGGAAGGTAGCCTAGGAACGTGACTAGCACCGATGCCACCGCCGCCGGCCCGCGCCGTGCCGGGGTCTGGAACCTTCCCAATGTCCTGACCATGATCCGCATCGCGCTGGTCCCGTTCTTCGTCTGGTTCCTCGTGGCGGACGCCCCCGGCCTGCACAGCGAGGCCGGGCCGTGGCGCTGGGCCGCGGTGGCGGTGTTCGCCGTCGCCATCTACACGGACAAACTCGACGGCGACATCGCCAGGAGCCGGAACCTGGTCACGGACTTCGGCAAGATCGCCGACCCCATCGCCGACAAACTGCTCACCGGATCCGCCCTGGTCATGTTGTCCCTGCTGGGTGAACTGCCGTGGTGGGCAACGCTGGTGATCCTGGTCCGGGAATGGGGAATCACGGCCCTGCGATTCTTCGTCATCCGCTATGGAGTCATTCCCGCCTCCCGCGGCGGCAAACTCAAGACAGTGGTGCAGACTGCGGCGATCTTCCTTTATCTCCTGCCTTTTGGTGCCTTCGCGCCTTGGCTGGTGTGGGTCGCGTTCGCCGTCATGATGGCCGCGGTGGCCATCACAGTGTGGACCGGCGTGGAATATGTCATCGAGTCCCTGCGCCTTCGCGCAAAGGGCCGGCAGGCGGGAACGGCGAAAGGGCAGAAACCGTGAGCAACCTCCACCATCTGGCCGGACAGGCCGTGCGGCAGGCGCTTGAGGCGGGACTGACCGTTGCCACCGCAGAGTCCTTAACCGCAGGCATGGTCTCCGCTGTGCTTGCCGATACCCCCGGGGCCTCCGGCATGCTCCAGGGCGGCGTCGTGGCCTACCAGAACTCGGTCAAGGAAGGGGTGCTGCGTGTCCCCGCCGGGCTCCTGGCGCGTGCCGGCTCCGTTGATCCGGACGTCGCCCGGGCCATGGCAGCAGGAGCCCGCGACGTCCTCGGCGGCCATATCGGGATATCCACCACCGGCGTGGCCGGTCCGGAGGCGCACGACGGCAAACCGGTAGGGCGGGTTTATGTGGGAATCGCCACAGCGGCCGGGACAGCGGCGTTTGAATATTCCTTCGCCGGCAGCAGGCCTGACATCCGTGCCCAGGCGTGTGCTGCAGCCCTTGAAAGGCTCCTCGAGGCACTCTCCGCCTGAGGCTTGCCCGCCCAAGTTACCGCACGTAAAGTTGCCGGGAACAAAAGCCGGTACCGATTAGTTATTACATTGTGTCGCTTCCGGAGAGCGGAGGCGCCTAGGATGAAACGACCAGACGGTCCGCCTTTCGGGGGACCTGACCAATGAGGGAGCAAGGCGATACAGATGGTAAAGCAGCCCGTATCCGTAAACGGCGTTGTCCGCTGGAAGGATGTGGGCCTCGCCGAACAGGCTAAGAGCGAACAGAAGGAGCGCAAGATGGTGGTACTTCGTCACGAAATTGGTGATGTGCTGCGCGACGTCCGCCAGCGTCAGGGGCGTACGCTCCGTGAAGTTTCGCACAGCGCCCGTGTTTCCCTGGGATATCTCAGCGAAGTGGAGCGCGGCCAGAAGGAAGCCTCGTCAGAGCTCCTGTCCTCGATTTGCTCGGCGCTGGACGTTCCGCTGTCCAGCATGCTTCGGGAGGTCAGCGACCGGGTGGCGGTAGCCGAGGGCGTTGCAGTTCCGGACACCGTACCGCAGGAATTCTCCCAGCGTTACGGCCGTGACTTGGAACGCGACCTCAACGCTGAACTGAACGACGAACTCTCCACAGGCCTTCTCTCCGGCGCCCGTTAAGGGTAGCCCCCACCATTTGGTGGGCCGTGGAACAAGGAAGCCCCCGGCACTGCCGGGGGCTTCCTTGTGTCCAGGCGCTTAGTTCTCCCGTGCAGGAGATGGGCCCGGTGCTTCTTTGGGAAACCCGTCAGGCTCGTAGGTGGAGTTCAGCTTGGCCATGTAGCGGGCAAGCTCCTGCAGGTCCTGCACCGGCCATTCCCGGAGCCGTTCCTGGAAGACCTGGCGCCGGGCGTCCTGGACCTGGTGCATCTTTTCCTCCCCCTTGGGGGTGAGCCGAATGGACTGCGCCCGCCGGTCCAGCGGATCGGCTTCCTTCGAAACCAGTCCCAGGCCTTCAAGGAACGCGATCTGGCGGCTGACGGAGGGCTTGCCCACCCCGATGTTCATTGCCAGTTCGGTCAGCCGGATGGGCCCCTCCCGGCGGATCACCGTCAGCAGCCCGTACGCGGCAGGCTCCATGTCCGGGTGCACCTGCCGGGAGAGCTGGTTCGAGATGGCCCGGGCCCGCCGCCAAAAAAGACTGATCTGGTGCTCGACGTTCTGCAGGGCTGTGTCGGCGGCAGCCTTAACTGCGTCATCTGGTGGCGTGCCATCGGGGGAGTTGCTCATGGCAACAATTCTAGGGTCCCCAATCATGAGAGGATTTACCGATGCGAATCAGCGACTACTGGCGGCTCATGGATGATGAGTTCGGTGCGGGCTACTCCCGAGTGCTGAGCAGTACCCTGGTCCTTGCCGGGGTTGGCAGCCGCACCGCCGACCAGGCATTGGCTGCCGGGGTGGAGCCGCGCAAGGTCTGGCTTGCAGTCTGCGACCTCCAGGACGTGCCGGCGGAGCGCCGCCTCGGCCGGGACATAGCCCCCCGCCGCGACTGACTCTTCCGCGGGGCGGACCCTTCCGCCGGCTTCGCGGGGACCGTCCCGAGGATCCCTTGCCTGACACGCCGCGACACCTTCCTCTTCGAATACCTGTTCGGATAACGCTATGCTTTTTCTATTGGGTTTATCCACATAGCCGATGTCCTGAGGCCGGAATGTCAGTGGGTCCCCTTAGCGTCAGAGATGACCAACAAGACGGCCGCAGAGGCCACCATCGAGAAAGCATTAGAGGTGTCAACCATGGCGGCAGCCCCGGATCGTGCAAAAGCGCTGGAAGCAGCACTTGCCCAGATTGACAAGCAGTTCGGCAAGGGCTCGGTGATGCGCCTGGGCGACGAAGTCCGTGCCCCCATCGAAGTCATTCCCACCGGGTCCATCGCACTGGACGTCGCACTCGGCATTGGCGGGTTGCCCCGTGGTCGTGTGGTGGAGATCTACGGGCCGGAATCATCCGGTAAGACCACCGTGGCACTGCACGCGGTGGCAAACGCCCAGCGGCTGGGCGGCATCGCGGCGTTCATCGACGCCGAGCACGCCCTGGATCCGGACTACGCCGCGAAGCTCGGCGTGGACACCGATGCCCTCCTGGTCTCCCAGCCGGATACCGGTGAGCAGGCCCTGGAAATCATGGACATGCTGGTGGGTTCCGGCTCGCTGGACATCGTCGTCATCGACTCCGTCGCCGCACTGGTTCCGCGGGCTGAAATCGAGGGTGACATGGGAGACAGCCACGTCGGCCTCCAGGCACGGCTCATGAGCCAGGCACTGCGTAAAATCACCGGCCGCCTGAGCCAGACCAAGACCACCGCCATCTTCATCAACCAGCTTCGTGAAAAAATCGGTGTGTTCTTCGGTTCCCCCGAAACCACCACCGGTGGTAAGGCGCTGAAGTTCTACGCATCGGTCCGCATCGACGTACGGCGCATCCAGACCCTGAAGGAAGGCGCTGACTCGGTCGGCAACCGGACCAAGGCCAAGATCGTCAAGAACAAGATGGCCCCGCCCTTCAAGGTTGCCGAGTTCGACATCATCTACGGCCAGGGCATCTCCCGCGAAGGCGGAATCATCGACATGGGCGTCGAGCACGGCATCATCAAGAAGTCCGGCTCCTGGTTTACGTACGACGGCGACCAGCTGGGCCAGGGTATGGAGAACTCGCGCCGGTTCCTCCGCGACAACCCCGAGCTCGCCGCCGAACTGGAGCGCCTCATCAAGGAGAAGCTCGGCGTGGGCGTGAAGCCGGCTGAAGACGAGTCCAAGGACACGCCGAAGCTGAAAGCCGTCGACGGGTTCTAGCCCTTGACCTGGTCTCCCGAGGCACATCCTCCTGAAGCTCGGTCACCCAAAGCCGGTTCCCGGCGGCGCCGCTCCACCAACACTGTCCCCGGGGCAGCGGAGCGGGCCGTCGTCCCCGGCGACCCCCAGACCGAGGATGCCGAGCCGGATCCCGCCAGCGTGGCCACGGCCATCGTCTATCGACAACTGACAGCCTCGCCCAAGAGCAGGCTGCAACTTGCCCGGAAACTGGCCGAACGGAACATCCCGGAACACGTCGCCGAGGCGGTGCTGGACAAATTCCAGGAAGTCCGCCTGATTGATGACGCCGAATTCGCCGACATGTGGGTCAGGAGCCGCTCCCAGTCCCGCAAGCTCGCCAAGGGTGCCCTCCGCCGCGAGCTGTCGGAGAAGGGCATCGACACCGAAACCGCAGCTGCGGCATTGGAGCAATTGACGGACGCCGACGAAGAAGCAGCCGCCAGGACCCTGGTGGAGCGCAAGCTTCGCCCCGGATCAAACCTGTCGGAACCGGCGGAACGGGACAAAGCAGTCCGCCGGCTGGCGTCCATGCTGGCCCGAAAGGGCTACCAGCCCGCCCAAGCGTTCCGGATCGTCAATGAGGTGCTCAGTTCCATCCAGGATTCCGACGGTGGCCCGCCCCAGAGCCGGTACCCTTAACGGGTGAGCTTGACCATTCCTTCCCCCCATTCCGGTGCTACCCCTTCCGTCGAACCCGGGACGGGGCCGCAGCACGAAACCCTGCCGCGGACCTACCAGGTGCGGACCTTCGGTTGCCAGATGAACGTCCACGACTCGGAGCGGATGGCGGGACTCCTTGAGGACGCCGGCTACGTTCCCGCGGAAGGCGAGCATGCCGACGTCGTGGTGTTCAACACCTGCGCTGTGCGGGAGAACGCGGACAACAAGCTGTACGGCAACCTCGGTATCCTGGCTCCGGTCAAGGCGGCGAACCCCGGGATGCAGATCGCCGTGGGCGGTTGCCTGGCCCAGAAGGACCGGGAAACCATCCTCAAGAAGGCGCCGTGGGTTGATGCCGTCTTCGGCACCCACAACGTTGGTGCGCTCCCGGCCCTGCTCGACCGGGCCCGGCACAACAACGAGGCACAGCTGGAGATCCTGGAGTCCCTGGACGTGTTTCCGTCCACGCTCCCCACCAAGCGCGACTCCGTGTACTCCGGCTGGGTGTCCATCTCCGTTGGCTGCAACAACACCTGCACGTTCTGCATCGTGCCTGCGTTGCGGGGCAAGGAAAAGGACCGCCGCCCGGGCGACATCCTCGCTGAAATCCAGGCCCTCGTGGACGACGGCGCCATCGAAGTCACGCTGCTCGGCCAGAACGTCAACTCCTATGGGGTGGAATTCGGTGACCGCCAGGCCTTCTCCAAGCTCCTCCGCGCCTGTGGCGATATCGAAGGACTCGAACGGGTCCGTTTTACCAGCCCCCACCCGGCGGCGTTTACCGACGACGTCATCGAGGCCATGGCCGAAACAGCCAATGTCATGCCCCAGCTGCACATGCCGCTGCAGTCGGGCTCCGACAGCATCCTGAAGGCCATGAAGCGGTCCTACCGGTCCACCAAGTTCCTCGGCATCCTGGACAAGGTCCGTGACAAGATTCCGGACGCCGCCATCTCCACCGACATCATCGTTGGCTTCCCCGGCGAGACCGAAGCGGACTTCCAGGCCACGCTCGACGTCGTCGAGAAGTCGCGCTTTGCCACCGCCTTCACCTTCCAGTACTCCAAGCGGCCCGGGACCCCTGCCGCGGACCTGCCGGACCAACTGCCCAAGGCAGTGGTCCAGGAAAGGTTCGAACGGCTCACCGCGCTGCAGGACCGGATCGCTGCCGAGGAAAACCGGAAGCAGCTCGGCCGCCGCCTGGAAATCATGGTCACAGCCCAGTCGGGCCGCAAGTCGGAGGAAACGCACAGGCTCTCCGGCCGGTCCCGGGACCAGAGGCTGGTGCATTTCTCGGTTCCGGAAGGCGCACTGGCCCCCAGGCCTGGTGACCTCGTAACCGTCACCATCACCGAAGCCGCTGCCTTCCACCTGGTGGCGGACCCCACGCCTCAGGACTACAGCCTGCGCAGGTCGCGCGCCGGTGACGCCTGGGACCGGTCACAGGCCGACTCCTGCGGAGCCCCGGTGCCCGGAAGCGGAGCGGGCCCAAAGGGTGTCTCCCTGGGCATGCCCTCGCTGCCGCTGCGCACGCGCTGACCGGTGGTTGCCCCACCCGTCATCGCCGTCGTCGGTCCCACCGGCTCCGGCAAGTCCGATCTTGCCGTCAACCTTGCCCTGGAACTGGACGGCGAGGTCATCAATGCAGATGCCATGCAGTTCTACCGAGGCATGGACATCGGCACCGCAAAGATCTCCGTTGCCGAGCGCAGGGGCATACCGCACCACCTCCTGGACATCATGGATGTCACCCAGGAGGCGAGTGTCTCCGACTTCCAGGAGCAGGCCCGGGGCGTGATTGCGGACATCCACGCCCGCGGCAAGAGGGCCATACTGGCCGGCGGCTCGGGGCTGTATGTACGGGCTGCACTGGACGTGCTGGAGTTCCCCGGCACGGACCCCTCGTTGCGCTCACGGCTTGAGGCGGAACACGCCGAACGTGGCACAGCGGAACTCCTGGCCAGGCTCCGGGCTGTGGATCCGGTGTCCGCGGAGCGGCTCTCCGACGCCCGGCGGATCATCCGCGCCCTGGAGGTCCATGAACTCACCGGACGGCCTTTCAGCTCCTTCATGCCCCGCCGGGAGTACCACCAGCCGGCCGTCCAGGTGGGCCTCAGCGTGGACCGTGACGTCCTGCGGGAGCGCCTGGCAGCCCGGGTGCACCGGATGGTCGACGCCGGCCTGCTGGCAGAAGTCAGGAGGCTCGACGCCCAGGGCCTGCGGAGCGGGAAGACAGCTTCCCGCGCCCTTGGCTATGCGCAATTCCTGCGGGTCGTCGACGGCGACTCAACGGTGGCGGACGCCGCGGAGGAAACCATCGTGGGCACCCGGCAGTTTGCCCGCCGCCAGCTCACGTGGTTCCGCGCCGACCCCCGCATCACGTGGCTGGACTGGCAGGATCCGGAACTTGCCGGCAAGGCTGCGCGGCTCTGCAGGTAACCGCGGTTTCGGTGGCAGAGGCATCCCCCGCTACGCTTGGGACCATGAATGCTACCCCCGCCGAAACGTCCGGATCCGCCCTTCGTGCCATGGGCGGCCTCCACTTTTCCAAGGGGCACGGCACGGGCAACGACTTCGTCCTGGTGGCCGATCCTGAGGGTACCCACAGCTTTGACGCCCACCAGGCTGCGGCCCTGTGCGACCGGCATCAGGGAATCGGCGCCGACGGCCTGATCCGGGCCGTACCCTCCCGCTTCCTGCCCGAAGGCCGCGAACTGCTCGTGGATACCCCCGGCGCGGAATGGTTCATGGACTACCGCAACGCGGACGGTTCGCTCTCCGAAATGTGCGGGAACGGTGTCCGGGTCTTCGTCCACTTCCTGCGCACCGAGGGACTGATCGACCTGCCCGACGGCAGTTCACTGGCCATTGGCACGCGCGGCGGGGTTAAGACCGTGGTCCGGACCGGAAACGACTACGCGGTGGACATGGGGCCCTGGGAGTTCATTTTCCCCGGCGAAGCCAGTGCCAAGGCCATGGATTCCCTGGTCGCTGCCGACGGGTTGGAAGTTCCCCGCCCGGCCTTGTCCGTGAGCATGGGCAACCCGCACACCGTGGTGGCCCTCGCCGAGCTCGCCGAACTTGCCGGCACCCGTCTTTTCACCGCGCCGAAAGTCGACCCCGTCCCGGCCAACGGAACCAACGTGGAATTCGTGGTTCCGGCGGAGCCCCTCGTGCACGACGGCGTCGGATCGGTAACCATGCGGGTGCATGAGCGCGGGGTGGGGGAGACACAGTCCTGCGGCACGGGCGCCTGCGCGGCCGCCGTCGCCATCCGGCATTGGGCCGGCGCAGAAGCTCCGGACGTATGGCGCGTCCACGTTCCCGGCGGGGTTGTCGGAGTCAAGTTCTTCGCCGGACCAGGCGGCCACGAGCATGTCGAGCTCAGCGGCCCCGCAGTCATCGTGGCAAGCGGGACGCTTTCCTGACCTTCAGGATCCGGAAGGACTTTGAGGTCGATTCACGCGTTACGGTGAACGAACTGTCCAGCTCGGCGGCCAGCCAGCGCTGCAGTGAGTCCGAGCCCAGGTTCTTTTGCACCACCAGCCATGCCGTCCCGCCCTCAGCCAGGCGCGGAAGCCACAGCTTCAGCAGGGCATGCAGTTCTTCCTTGCCGATCCTGATGGGCGGGTTCGACCAAATAGTGTCGAAACGCACGTCGGCATCCACGGCCTCAGGCGTGCTGGCGACGACGTTGGAAAGGCCCAGCGCCTCGGCATTCTCATTGGTCAGGGTGATGCAACGTTCGTTGACATCCACCGCGTAGACACTTGACTGGGGCGCCAGCAGAGCCATGGTGAGGGCTACCGGTCCCCAGCCGCAGCCGATGTCCAGCAGGTTTCCGTGGGGGTGCGGGGCAGGCACCTCCGCCAGGAGTACCGCCGTGCCCTTGTCGATGCCGTCCGGGCTGAAAATGCCGGCGGAGGTCTGGAGCCTGCGCGTCTCACCGGCCAATTCCACGGTGAGGGGCTTGCGGGTAAACGGCCCGGCGGGGGACGTGCTGAAATAGTGAGCGGACTCCATAACTGGCCAGAGTAGTTCCCCCTGCAGCGTAATGGGAAACTGTGCGCATACCCCTCTGTTAGGCTTGTGGGCATGTTCCTGATCTTCGAGTAGCCGGTGCGGGCCCCGCCCGTGCCCGCACGCTGCCCATCAGAGGCAGCCAGTCCCACAGCGACGCAGGTTTCCATTCCCTTCCGCTTGTGCACCGGACCTGACCCTTCCGTCCAGGTCCGGCCGCCGGACAATATTCGAACGTCAGCCTTCCGCTGCGCTTCCCGCCATTCTCCGGCCTCCGCCAGTACAGCCGCCCAGTCCCACGCGGCTTCCCGGCCCCGGCAACGCAGCCGGCGGCCCCACCACCAGGAGGACTGCATGACCGCAGGCCGTCAGCCCAGCGCGAATACTTCCCACCTTCCAGCCAATCGGCACTATTCTGGAAATGCCGAATCTTCAAAGGAGACCATGACCAGCCAGCCAAATACCGGGTCCGATCCAGCCGCCCAGGACATGAGTCCCGAGGAAATCCAGGCTGTCATCGACCGGATCCTCGCCAAGGACGTACCGGCCCGGAATGTCAGCACACCCCGCGGCGAAGGCAGCGGCAACGGAAAAGCGGTGCTGGGCAAGGCCCAGGCCATTTCCCGCCTTGACGAAGAACATTCAACGTACGACGGCGACCAGCAGGACCTCGAGGAACGCCGGGCCCTGCGCCGCAGGGCAGGATTGTCCACCGAGCTCGAAGACGTCACCGAAGTCGAATACCGCCAGCTCCGCCTGGAACGCGTGGTCCTGGCCGGGCTCTGGTCCGACGGAACGCTCGCCGACGCCGAAAACTCGCTTCGTGAGCTTGCTGCCCTCGCCGAGACAGCCGGCTCGGAGGTTCTCGACGGGCTGGTGCAGCGGAGGGCCAAGCCGGACCCCGGAACGTTCCTGGGCTCGGGCAAGGCGCTCGAACTGAAGGACATCGTCATGTCCACCGGTGCGGACACCGTGGTGGTGGACGCCGAGCTTGCACCCTCGCAGCGTCGTGGCCTTGAAGACATCGTCAAGGTCAAGGTGATCGACCGTACGGCCCTGATCCTGGACATCTTCGCCCAGCACGCAAAGAGCCGCGAGGGCAAGGCCCAGGTAGAGCTGGCGCAGCTGGAATACCTGCTTCCCCGCCTGCGCGGCTGGGGCGAGTCAATGTCCCGCCAGGCGGGTGGCCAGGTGGGTGGCGCAGCTGCCGGCATGGGCTCGCGCGGCCCCGGTGAAACCAAGATCGAACTGGACCGCCGGCGGATCCGGACCCGCATGGCCAAGCTGCGGCGTGAGATCGCCGCGATGAAGCCTGCGCGCGAGACCAAGCGGGCCAACCGGCGTCGTAATGAGGTACCGTCGGTGGCCATCGCGGGGTACACCAACGCCGGGAAGTCATCCCTGCTCAACCGGCTCACCGACGCCGGCGTCCTGGTGGAGAACGCCTTGTTCGCCACCCTGGATCCCACCGTCCGCAAGGCGGAAACCGCTGACGGCCTGGGCTACACCCTGGCCGACACCGTGGGGTTCGTCCGCTCGCTGCCCACCCAACTGGTGGAGGCCTTCCGCTCCACGCTTGAAGAGGTGGCCGACTCGGACCTGATCCTGCACGTGGTGGACGCCTCGCACCCGGATCCCGAGGGCCAGATCGCCGCAGTCCGGAAGGTCTTCAGCGAAGTTGACGCCCGCAAGGTGCCCGAGATCATAGTGCTGAACAAGGCCGATGCCGCTGATCCCTTTGTGATTGAGCGGCTGAAACAGCGCGAACCACGCCACGTGGTGGTCTCTGCCAGGACCGGGGAGGGCATTGCCGAGCTGCTGAAGGCCATCAGCGACGCCATCCCAAGGCCCGGCGTCAAGCTTGAACTGCTCATCCCGTACGACCGGGGCGACCTGCTCAGCAAGCTGCACGAATCCGACGCCGAAATCATCAACCTCGAGCACGTTGAGGAAGGTACCAAGGCTGTGGTGATGGTCCGGGAGGGCCTGGCAGCCGAGCTGGAACCATTCACCCTCAATGACTGACCTCGCGGCCGGGGAAGCCGCACCGACGGCCGGCGAGCAGTTCGTTATTGAACTGCTCGACCGCGCCGTCGCCGGCATGGGCGGACAAAGCCGCACCGGACAACACGAGATGGCCCGCCAGGTTGCCCGGGCCATCAGTACGGGCAACCATCTGTTGGTCCAGGCCGGCACCGGCACCGGCAAGTCATTGGCCTACCTGGTACCGCTCATTGCCCATGCCCTGGAGAGCAACAAGCCCGCACTGGTGTCCACGGCCACGCTTGCGCTGCAAACCCAGATCGTGGGCAGGGACCTGCCCCGACTCCTGAAAAACATCACCCCTGCCCTGGACCGGCCCGTCAAAGTGGCTTTGGTCAAGGGGCGGTCCAACTACGTCTGCCGCCACAAGATGGAGGGCGGGTTCCCCTCCGAGGAGCCTTCCGAGGGCCAGCTGTTCTCCCTGGGCGAGGACACCAGTGTTCCGCACTTCGCCGCCTCCGTGGGCGGCCCGGCCTCCCAGCTTGGCAAGGAAGTGGTGCGGCTCCGGGAGTGGGCCGAAAAGACGGCCACCGGCGACCGTGACGAACTCCTGCCCGGCGTGACCGACCGTGCGTGGCGGCAGGTTTCGGTGACATCCATGGAATGCCTGGGGGCCCAGAAATGTCCCATGGCCGCAGAGTGCTTCAGTGAACTGGCCCGGCAGGACGCGGCCGAGGCAGACGTCGTGGTGACCAACCACGCCATGCTGGCCGTCAGCGCCTTCGAAGGGCTCGCCGTCCTGCCCGAGTACGACGTCGTGGTAGTGGACGAGGCGCATGAACTCCAGGACCGCGTCACCGGGGCCGTGTCCGGGCAGCTGTCCGTAGCCATGGTGCACGCTGCCGCATCAGGTGCCCGCAAACACACCGCCATCACCGTTGACGCCCTGAACGCAGCAGCCGCCAACCTTGAGCTGGCCCTTGCCGGGGCGCCGAACGGCTTGCTGCCCAATGGGCTGAACGATGAACAGCTGGACTGCGTGGACCAGCTGCGCGAGGCTTGCCGCGCGGCGCTGTCCGATTCCAAGGGGGACAGCAACACCACGGCCGACGGCGGGAGGCAGCTCGCCCGGTCCCGGCTCATGCTCATCCTGGAGCTGTGCGAACGGCTGCTGGCGGCCCGGGAGAACCGCGAAGTGGTCTGGTTCTCGCGCGCCAGCACCTTCGATCCCGGCCAAGGCTACTCCCAGCCTGACGAGAATGCGCCGGTCCTGGTCAACATCGCGCCGCTCTCCGTTGCCCGGAGGCTGAGGGAAGGTCTTTTTGCCGGCCACACCGTCGTGCTGACCTCGGCCACCCTGGCCATCGGGTCCGCGTTCGAACCGGCAGCTGGAGGACTGGGACTGACAGGCGACGGAGCTCCCAGCTGGACCGGCGTGGACGTCGGCTCACCCTTCGATTACCCCAAACAGGGCATCCTCTACGTGGCGGGCCACTTGCCCAAACCCGGCCGTGGCGTATCCCCGGAAGCTCTTGAGGAGCTCGAGGCGCTCATCAAAGCATCCGGTGGCGGTGCCCTGTGCCTCTTTTCCTCGCGGCGCGCTGCGGAGGAGGCCGCCGACGCCCTGCGGCCCAAGCTCGGTGTGACCGTGCTCTGCCAGGGCGAGTCAACCATGACCGCCCTGGTCAAGCAGTTCGCCGACGAACCGGACACCTGCCTCTTCGGGACCATGTCCCTGTGGCAGGGAGTAGACGTTCCGGGTGGATCCTGCCGACTCGTGGTGATCGACCGCATTCCGTTCCCCAGGCCGGACGATCCCCTCATGACAGCACGGTCGCGGGCCGTTGCGCAGGCCGGCGGAAACGGCTTCATGTCCGTTTCGGCCACCCACGCGGCCATCCGGCTGGCCCAGGGCGCCGGCCGGCTCATCCGGTCAACCGGCGACAAAGGCGTAGTGGCGGTGCTGGACTCGCGGCTGGCAACCGAGCGTTACGCCGGGTTCCTGCGGGGCGCGCTGCCGCCGTTCTGGTCCACGACGGACCGCAGCAAGGCACTGGCGGCACTCATCAGGCTCGGCGCGGAGGCCTCAGGATAGAGGCCTGCCGCGGCCGGAGGTGACAGGCGGTGTCAGAGGGACCGCAGCACCGAGACCACTTTGCCCATGATGGTGGCGTGGTCACCGAGGATGGGTTCGTATTGGGTGTTCTGCGGGAGCAACCAGGTGTGGCCGTCACGCTGGCGGAAGGTCTTGACGGTGGCTTCGTCATCAAGCAGGGCAGCGACGATGTCCCCGTTGACGGCATCCGCCTGGCGGCGCACCACCACCCAGTCTCCGTCGCAGATAGCGGCGTCCACCATGGAGTCCCCGGCCACCTTGAGCATGAACAGCTCACCCTGGCCCACAAGTTGGCGGGGGAGCGGCATGACATCTTCAACGAGTTGCTCGGCGAGGATGGGACCGCCGGCGGCAATCCGGCCAACCAGCGGAACCATGGCGGTGTCCAGCGCGGTGGGCAGTTCCGTCACGGGGCCGCCGGGCGTCTGGGGCGCTGACGCGGCGATGGCCTTCCCTGCGCCGCCATCAAGGGTGAGTGGCATGAGCACCTCCATGGCCCGCGGCCGCTTCGGGTCGCGCCGGAGGTAGCCCAGCTTCTCCAGCTGGGACAGCTGATGGGTCACGCTGGACAGGCTGGCCAAGCCCACCGTATCGCCGATCTCGCGCATCGAGGGCGGGTAGCCGTTGTCATTGACGGACCGCTGGATGGTCTCCAGGATCTTCTTCTGCCGTGGGGTAAGCCCCTTGGAAGTCTTCTTCGGTTGCGGGGCCGTCCTGCCCCCGGCGGCTGCTGCTGCCATGTTCGCCAATGCCTTTCGCTTGCCGCCGGATCTTCCGCTCCGCGCCGTCCCCGGCGCCGAGTGAAGGGTTGCCGCTGTCATTGTCAGACCCTGCTGTTCAACTTCAGTGGTGGTTGTTCTTGGTTTCCAAGCTAGGCCAGCCACAATGCTTTTTCAAACATTTGTTCTAGCGAGTCTCGACATTGTTCGTTGATAGGTGCTAAAACTTAGGTAGCAAAGTTCGAATATGTGTTCTAACCAGTGCGTGGCTTGTTCGAAGACCTGGCCGGAAGAGTAGGCATTCCGGCAGGACGGAGCAGGGCGGCGCGGGGACGGACACCCGGGCAGCACGGCAGGTCCAGGAGGGCTCAGTTCATGTCAGCTTTAACTCTTTCCCACGTTTCGCGGCCGCAGTTCTTCAGCGGGGAACACCACATGTCCGGCAGCCGGCGGACCAGCGCCGGCCGGGCGCCGTCCCCGGCGCCACTGCGGCTTACCCGGCGGGGCCGGATCGTCCTGGTGGGAGTGCCGCTCATTCTCCTCGCGGTGCTGCTGCTCTCGTTGGCGGGACTCTTCCACTCCCCGGCCAAGGCTTCCGACTCCGCCGCAGACCTGGCCGTGACGCCCACGGTGACGGTAACCGTCCAGCCCGGCCAGTCCCTGTGGTCCATCGCCGGTGCCGTGGCTCCGGACCGCGATGCACGCGACGTCGTGGCGGACATTGTCCAGCTCAACAACCTGTCCGCCGGTGCCGTGCTGCCGGGGCAGCAACTTTTCGTCCCCAGCCACTGACCCGACGCTGAGTGGTCGCCGCAACGTGGCCGAGGCCCTGCCCTGCCCTACCTTGCCCTGCCCTGCCCTGCCACCGACGCCGGACCCCTCGGAGGCTTCCTTCAGCTCCTCGTGCGGGCCGCGCCGGAAGCCTGCCACAGGTGTCACATTTTCCGGTAGTTGCCACGGCAACTAAACTGGTCAGGTGAACGACCAGCTAGAACGCCTGAACCGGCTACCCCTCCGCAGCAACCTTCGCGGGCTGACGCCCTACGGGGCACCCCAACTGGACGTCCCCATTCTGTTGAACGTCAACGAGAACACACATGGCGTACCCGCGGACGTACGCGCCGCCATCAGCGCCGCCGTGACGGAGGCCGCCGCAGGCCTCAACCGCTACCCGGACCGGGAGTTCACCGATCTCCGCAAGGCCCTGGCGGAATACCTTGGCCATGGCCTCGACGAAACCAACCTGTGGGCCGCCAACGGCTCCAACGAGGTCCTGCAGCAGATCCTCCAGGCTTTCGGCGGCCCTGGCCGCACCGCGCTGGGCTTCCCCCCCACGTACTCCATGTACCCCCTGCTGGCGAGCGGCACCGACACCGAATACATCACCGGTGTCCGGGCGGAAGGCTATGACCTCAGCGCAGAATCCGCTGCCCGCCAGGTCAGGGAACTGCAGCCGAACATTGTGTTCCTCTGCTCACCGAACAATCCCACCGGCACCGGGCTGGGACTGGACGTCGTGGAGGCTGTCTACGAGGCCGGTACCGCAAGCCAGACCATCGTCATTGTGGATGAGGCCTACCACGAGTTCGCCCACGACGGCACTCCCAGCGCACTGACCCTGCTGGCGGGCAGGGAGCGGCTGATCGTATCCCGCACCATGAGCAAGGCGTTCGCCCTCGCTGGTGCCCGGCTCGGTTACATGGCCGCGGCCCCGGAGGTCACCGATGCCCTGCGCCTGGTGCGCCTGCCCTACCACCTGTCCGCCATCACGCAGGCCACGGCGCTGGCAGCCCTGGAACACCGGGAAGCGCTGATGGCCGATGTGCGGGACATCAAGCGGCAGCGCGACCGCATTGTGGCGGAGTTGACCAGGATGGGGCTGAAGCCGGCCGCATCCGACTCCAACTATGTGTTCTTCGGCGGCCTGGACAACCCCCACCAGGTCTGGCAGGAACTGCTGGATGCGGGCGTGCTGATCCGCGACGTGGGAATTCCCGGCCACCTGCGGGTCACGGCCGGCACTGAGGCCGAGACCACAGCCTTCCTCACGTCCCTGGAACGCATTCTTGCCGGCCGCGCCGCGCTTCCCGCCTAGACTTGATACTGCGGCGCTGGACGCCCTGAACTACTCCTTCTCCCACTAAGGATCCTTCACCATGAGTTCAACCGGATCGAACACGGCTGCGGCCCGGACCGCCCGCATGGAGCGCGCCACCAGCGAGTCCTCCGTCCTCGTGGAGATCAACCTCGACGGAACGGGCGTGTCCGATATCGACACCTCGGTGCCGTTCTACGACCACATGCTGACCGCACTGTGCAAGCACTCGCTGATCGACATGACTGTCAAGGCCACCGGCGACACCCACATCGACGTCCACCACACCGTGGAGGACGTCGCCATCACGTTTGGCGAAGTCCTGCGGACCGCCTTGGGGAACAAGGCCGGGATCCGCAGGTTCGGCGAGGCCACCGTGCCGCTGGACGAGGCCCTCGCCAACGCGGTGGTGGACGTGTCCGGCCGCCCCTACCTGGTCCACGGCGGCGAGCCCGCAGGCCAGGAGTACCACCTGATCGGGGGCCACTTCACCGGCTCCCTGACCCGCCACGTCTTTGAAGCCATCACGCTGCACGCCGGCATTTGCCTGCACATGAACGTCCTGGCCGGCCGGGACCCGCACCACATCGTGGAGGCGCAGTTCAAGGCCTTCGCACGCGCCCTTCGCGCCGCCGTCGAACCCGATCCCCGCGTCGAGGGCATCCCGTCCACCAAGGGTGCGCTGTGAGCGGCCAGGTCCTCAAGGACGGCGCAATCATCGATCCCACCGCGTCGCAGAAGCTCCCGTCGCCCGAGGGGAAGCCCACAGTGACGGTACTCGACTACGGGTCCGGGAACGTCCGCTCCGCCGTACGCGCCCTGGAGCGCGCGGGGGCGGAGGTTATCCTCAGCGCCAAACCGGAAGACGTGCTCAACGCCGACGGCCTGGTGGTGCCCGGCGTCGGCGCATTCGAAACCGTGATGCGCGAACTCAAGGCCGTGGACGGCATCCGGCTCATCGGCAGGCGGGTGGCGGGCGGCCGCCCCGTGCTGGGCATCTGCGTGGGTTTGCAGGTCCTCTTCGAAGCCGGCGTGGAACACGGCACCGAAGCCGAAGGCATCGGTGAATGGCCCGGCAAGGTGGAGGCACTGCGCGCCGAGGTTGTTCCGCACATGGGCTGGAATACCGTCAAGGTGCCTGAAGGCTCCAAGCTGTTCGCCGGCGTCGAAAACGAACGGTTCTACTTCGTGCACTCCTACGGGGTGCAGGAGTGGAACTTCGACGTGATCCAGCCGCGGATGGCGCCCCCCCTGGTCACCTGGTCCGAGCACGGCGGCCCGTTCATCGCCGCGGTCGAGAACGGCCCGCTCTGCGCAACCCAGTTCCACCCCGAAAAGTCCGGTGACGCCGGCGCCCGGCTCCTGCGCAACTGGGTGGAAAACCTCCGCAAGCCCGGCGCCTCCGAGGCCGAAACCGGCCACGGCGCCGCCCAGGCCGAAGCCGGCAGCGGCGCCTAGATGTGGTCCGTACTCCTGATGGGCCTCGCCGGCATCCTGATTGGCGGCGGCATCTCGTTCCGGCAGCAGCACAAGCCGCTGTGGACCCAGGTATCGTTCTACGTCCTGGCCGCCATGTCGCTGCTGGCCGCCTACCTGCTCACGCTGCCCGCCAGCTGACCCGCCGGCCGGCGCCGTTCCAGCCGGCCGGTTCGCCCTTGCCCCTGCCCCGATGCACCAACACTGAGGATGAGTATGACCACCGCACATGACCTGCCGGTCCTTGAACTGCTGCCAGCCGTCGACGTCGTCAATGGCCAGGCTGTCCGGCTGGTCCAGGGCGAGGCCGGCAGCGAGACCAGCTACGGCACGCCCCTGGACGCGGCGCTGAACTGGCAGCAGCAAGGCGCCGAATGGGTGCACCTGGTGGACCTGGATGCAGCCTTTGGGCGTGGCTCCAACTCGGACCTGCTCCGCGACGTCGTGGGCCGGCTGGACATCAAGGTGGAGCTCTCCGGCGGACTCCGCGACGACGAGACCCTCGAAGCGGCCCTGGACCTGGGCGTTGCCCGGGTCAACCTGGGCACCGCTGCGCTGGAGAATCCGGAGTGGACCCGCCGGGCCATCGAGCGCTTTGGCGACAAAATCGCCGTCGGACTGGACGTCCGGGGCACCACGCTGGCCGGCCGCGGCTGGACCAAGGAAGGCGGGGACCTCTGGGACGTGCTGGGGCGCCTCGAGGAGGCCGGCTGCTCCCGCTACGTGGTGACCGACGTGACCAAGGACGGCACCCTGCAGGGACCCAACGTTGAACTCCTGCGCCAGATGGTGGAGAAGACCGGCAAGCCCGTGGTCGCCTCCGGCGGCATCTCCAGCCTCGATGACCTGAAGGTTCTCCGCTCCCTGGTGCCGCTGGGCGTGGAAGGCGCCATCGTGGGCAAAGCCCTGTACGCCGGGGCATTCACGCTGCCCGAAGCCCTCGACGTCGCCGGTCGCCGCTAGGCACGGAAGATCCATTCAATGTCCAACGCCGAGGAGCCGGGACGTCCCGCAGCCCGTCAACTGCCAGGTCATATCGCCGCAGCCCTCGCCGGGGCAGGCGGGGCCGGGGATTCCGCGGGCCAGCCATGGGCCGGGCGCAGCCTTGCCGGTGAGGACGCCAAAATCCACAACTTCGAGGACGACGACGGCACGGCCGACGCCGGCTACCTCGCCGCCGTTGCCGCGCTCCGGCAGGGGAGCGGCGGCGAAGCCGGCGTGGTATCCGCCCTGGCGACGGCCAGGGTGTTCATTCCCATCGTGGCGCAGTTGGCCGAAGAGGCGGAAACGGAGCACGGCCTGCACGCCGACAAGCAGGCGGACATGGCCCTGGTCACGCTGAAGGCCGCCGACGGCCGGACCGCGCTCCCGGCGTTCACCTCCGCAGCCGCGCTGTCAGCCTGGCACCCCGAGGCCCGGCCGGTTGCGGTGTACGCCGCCCGGGCCGCGCTCTCCGCCGTCGCGGAAGGCGCCGAACTCCTGGTCCTGGACCCCGGAGCCGACCTCACCTTCGTGGTCCGGCGCCCGGCCGTCTGGGCCCTGGCCAAGCAGCATGACTGGATCCCCTCCTACGAGGACCGTGAGCTGGCCGGCGAACTGGGCCGTGCCGCCTCCGGGTTCCCCGCCGTCCGCGGCATCGAACTCCTGCCCGGCAGGGGAGTGGCCGCCGGCGCTGCCGACGGCACGGTGGTTCCCGGCGGCGGCGCCGGACCCGAGCTCCAGGTGGTGCTCTACCTTGAGGACGGCCTGGACGCGGCAGGGGTCCAGGAACTGGTGGCCGGCCTGCAGGCGGAGTGGTCCCGGAATGTATTGTTTGGGGAGCGCGTCGATTCCCTGGAAATTAAACTCAGGCGCGCTCCCGACTAACTGCCGGCCGGATGGGTGACCCCCTCCCGCGCCAGGGCAGACCCTGAAGGATCGCTTCGTGAATTTCGCTCTCTACCGGGAGTTGCTTGCCGTCCGGCCAATCCGCCGGCTGCTGCTGGTGGGCATGGTTGCCCGTATCCCGCACTCGGCCGCCGGAGTCCTGCTCACGCTTCACATCGTCCTGACGTTGGGCCAGGGCTACGCCGCGGCCGGCGCCGCCGCGGCGGTGATGACCATTGGCATTGCCCTTGGCGCGCCCTGGCGTGGCCGGCGCGTTGACACTGTGGGCCTGCGGACGGCACTGATCCCATCAGTGATCTCGGAGACCCTCATCTGGTCCGTGGTGCCGCACGTTTCCTACCAGTGGCTCCTGCCGCTCGTCTTCGTCGGCGGCCTGCTCACGCTTCCCATCTTCAGCGTCGTCCGGCAGTCCCTGGGCGTCCTGGCCGAGGGTGACCAGCGCCGTACCGCCTTTGCCTTGGACGCCATCACCACCGAAATGGTGTTCATGATCGGCCCTGCGGCGGGCGCCGTCGTGGCCACCAGCGGGTTCACCACCGCTGGCTTGACCGTGGTGGGCATAGCGACGTCGCTGGCCGGATTGTTCCTTATGTGGTTCAACCCGCCCACCCGCAGTGCGGGCCAGGGAGCGGGACGCGCCGTTGAGGAGCAGCGCGCGGCGGAGGCCGCCGTCGTCTCGACCGCACCGGCCCATGTCCAGGAAGCCGCCGCAGAACTGGCGCCCGCGGGCGCCGCTGCCCCGCAGGAGGGCCTGCGGGGCAGGCTGGCGGGTGGCTTCTCCTGGTTCACCGCCACCGTGGCGGCCCTCTTCGCGGTGGCCGCCGGAGCCGGCATGGTCCTGAGCGGCACCGACGTCGGGATCGTCGCCGCCCTCGAGCGCGGCGGACACCAGAGTGAAATCGGCATCGTCTTCGTCTTCTGGTGCGCGGCCTCAGTTGTGGGCGGTGTCATCTACGGCGCCATGCACCGGCCCGTCCCGCCCGTCTTCCTGCTGCTGGGCATGGCCGCGCTGACGCTGCCCATGGCCCTCGCCCACGACACCTGGACGCTGGCTTTCGTCTCCGTCCTGCCCGGGCTGCTGTGTGCCCCGGTGCTGTCGGCGGCCTCCGAGAAGGTGGCGGACCTTGTCCCGGAGGAGCGGCGCGGGGAGGCGATGGGCTGGTACGGCTCGGCCCTGACGGCCGGGGTTGCCCTCGGTTCGCCGCTCGCGGGCATCTTCATCGACCTGATGGGCCCTTCCGGCGGTTTCGTTTCTGTCGGTGCAGCCGGCGTCGTGCTGTGCCTGGTGGGCCTGGCCCTCCAGCAGCGCCGACGCGGGATGCGCGCCCGTACCACTGCTCCGTAGTCGTCGTTCCGGGGCTCCGAAGCGCCGGAGCAAAGGCAGCATCTGGCGGTGGAGCCGCCTTTCCGGGGATACGACGACGGCGGGACGACCTCGGATGGTCGTCCCGCCGTCGGGCGTTGCGTGGGGGAGCCGGGGGCTAGTTCACGGCCCCGGTGTACTTTTCGCCCGGGCCCTTGCCCGGAGCATCCGGAATCAGCGACTCCTCCCGGAAGGCAAGCTGGAGGGACCGGAGGCCATCGCGCAACGGTCCGGCGTGCTGCGAGCCGATTTCGGGTGCGGCCGCGGTAACCAGGCCTGCAAGGGCGGTGATCAGTTTCCGGGCCTCGTCCAGGTCCTTGAGTTCGGCGGCGTTATCTTCCGCGGCGAGGCCCAGCTTCACGGCGGCGGCGCTCATGAGGTGCACGGCGGCCGTGGTGATGACCTCGATGGCGGGGACCTCCGAGATGTCGCGGATCTGCTGTGAAACGTCCGTGCCTGCGTCAGCGGGCTCGAAAACGTACGAATTACTGTCTGAGGTGCTCATACTGGTAAGCTTGACACAGACCGACTGGATGTCGTTATTTCAGAGATCGTTCCAAACGATGAGGTTCCCAGCAGCGCTTCGCGGCGTTGGCGGGATTTTTTTCTGTAGAATGGCATGCAGTTTGCAAGCGGAGTTCTCTCCCACCCGCGTCAGCCGCTGTTTCCCAGGTTCCTTGTGAACCGCCTGGGACGAAAGGTTGCCGGGTACCTGGTTGGGCATGGAACCGGCATCAGCCGGAGCCGTGCGCGTGCAGCCCTTTTTGGGGCAGCTTCGCCAACCTATCTGAGGCCTTCGATTGCTCCGGCAATTGGGGGCCTTCTCTATTTGCCGGACACAACAACAAACACAGGAGCTTTAACATTAGCGAGCCAAGAATCAATGAGCGTATCCGCGTCCCCGAGGTGCGGCTGGTCGGCCCTGCAGGTGAACAGGTAGGAATCGTCCGTATTGAGGATGCCCTGCGACTGGCTGCCGAGTCCGACCTTGATCTCGTTGAAGTTGCACCTCAGGCGAAGCCTCCGGTGTGCAAGCTGATGGACTTCGGCAAGTACAAGTACGAGGCCGCGGTCAAGGCACGTGAGGCCCGGAAGAACCAGACGAACACCGTTCTGAAGGAAATCCGCTTCCGCCTCAAGATCGACACCCACGACTACGAGACCAAGCGGGGCCACGCCCTTCGCTTCCTCGGCGCCGGGGACAAGGTCAAAGCCATGATCCAGTTCCGTGGCCGTGAGCAGCAGCGCCCGGAGATGGGCATCCGACTGCTCCAGCGCTTCGCGGACGACGTCGCCGAAGTTGGCGTGGTGGAGTCCAGCCCCCGCATCGATGGCCGGAACATGGTCATGGTTGTAGGTCCGCTGAAGAACAAAGCCGAGGCCAAGGCTGAAGCCCGCCGTGCCACCCAGCGCGCCGAGGCGAAGGCACAGAACGACGCCAAGGCCGCCGGTCGCGTGGACACGTCCGGCACGGACCAGTCGCCCATGACCCAGTCACTGGCCGACCTCCTGCCGGAAGGGTTCACCGTTTCCACGGAACCGGACACGGCTCCGGAGGAAACTGCCGCCGTCGAGGCGCCTGCCGCACCGGCTCCCGAGCAGGAAGCCGCCAAGCAGGAAGCACCCAAGGCTGCCCCGGCTCCCCAGCAGGAGGCGCCCAAGGCTGCCGCCCCCAAGCAGGAGGCTCCGAAGCAGGAGGCTCCGAAGGCTGCTCCTGCAGCTCCCAAGCAGGAGGCTCCCAAGCAGGAGGCTCCGAAGGCTGCTGCTGCAGCGCCTAAGCCCGCAACTGCCGCCAAGCCGGCGGCAGCGGCGCCGAAGCCCGCTGCCGTGCCTGCACCGCCGAAGCCGGTGGCCAGGCCTGCTGCACCGAAGCCTGCCGCCCGCCCTGCCTCCAAGGCAGTGCCCAAGCCGGCGGGTAAGAAGACCAACTAGTTCACAGCTGCCGGAGGTTCCGCCCTCCGGCAGTCAACAACCAGCATGCTGCCCGCAGGGGCGGCTGCGCGATAGAACTGCCGGCCTCAGCGCCCGCAGAAACGTAAGGAGATCGGTTCCCATGCCGAAGATGAAGACCCACAGCGGTGCTAAGAAGCGCTTCAAGCTGACCGGCAGCGGCAAGCTGCGCCGCCAGCAGGCCAACCGCCGCCACTACCTGGAGCACAAGTCCAGCCGCCTGACCCGCCGCCTCGCCGGCGACAAGATCGTCTTCAAGGGCGACGCCAAGGTCATCCGGAAGATGCTCGGCATCTAGTTTCCAAGTTTATTGATGGGCCGCCCCCTGGCGGTTCGTCTTCTGCCAAACAGCCTTCTCAGGCCGCCGGATTTCCGGCAACAGATGCTTGGGATCAGATTTTCGAAGGAGTACGCACGTGGCACGTGTGAAGAGGGCGGTCAACGCCCACAAGAAGCGCCGGGTTGTCCTTGAGCGGGCGAAGGGATACCGCGGACAGCGTTCGCGCCTGTACCGCAAGGCCAAAGAGCAGCTGCTGCACTCGTTTGTGTACAGCTACGGTGACCGCAAGAAGAAGAAGGGCGACTTCCGCCGCCTGTGGATCCAGCGCATCAACGCTGCGTCCCGCGCCAACGGTCTCACCTACAACCGCCTGATCCAGGGCCTGAAGGCCGCTGAGGTCGAGGTTGACCGCCGCATGCTGGCCGAGCTCGCCGTCTCGGACGCCAACGCATTCGCCGCACTGGTCCAGGTGGCCAAGGACTCCCTGCCGGCCGACACCTCCGCCAAGAAGGTCGCCGCAGCCTAGCAGCCGCGCACTGCTCCTCGCCTGAGGGGCCGGTTCAGGAACAGGTGGCAGCAGCTACTACAGTTCTTGTATGAACGAAACCGGGCGCCCGCAAGACTTTCCACTATCCAACCCCCGAGCCGATCGGGTCAGGGACGTGGCAAAGCTTGCAGGGCGCCCGGCCCGTTTAAAGCGGGGCCAGTTCCTTGCAGAGGGGCCACAGGCCGTGCGGGAGGCACTCAAGCTGCACCAGCAGCGCCTTGCGGCCGGAGCCCCGGGCATCGTCATGGAAGTCTTTGCCAGCGAAAGCTGCCTGGACCGGTTTCCCGAGTTCGAGGAGCTTGCCGAAGGGACCAGCGCGCGGCTGGCCACCGATGAAGTCCTGGCGGCCATGGCGGACACGGTCAATCCGCAGGGAATCGTCGCCGTCTGCCGGTTCGTGGACGTCTCCCTGGCGGACGTGCTCGACGCCGGTCCGCGCCTGATTGCCGTGCTCTGCCAGGTCCGCGACCCCGGGAACGCGGGAACAGTATTGCGCGCAGCAGATTCCGCGGGTGCGGACGCCGTCGTGTTCACCACGTCCAGCGTTGATATCTACAACCCCAAGGCGGTCCGCTCCACGGCGGGTTCGCTGTTCCACCTGCCCGTTGTCCTGGCCGTGGACCCGGCGGAACTTGCAGCGGCCTGCAAATCCCGCGGCATCGGCATACTGGCCGCGGATGGTTACGGACAACTGGACCTGGATGTGCTCCAGGATGAGAGCGCCCGCCGCAGGCTGACCGGACACGGCCCGGATTCTGTGTTCGACCTGGCGGAGCCAACCGCCTGGCTTTTCGGCAACGAGGCACAGGGCTTGTCGGAGGAAGAATTGGACCTGGCTGACCACCGGGTGGCTGTCCCGGTCTACGGCGATGCCGAGAGCCTGAATCTGGGGACCGCCGCCACCGTCTGCCTGTACGCCAGCGCCAGGTCCCAGCGCCGGCACGGGACAGCCGCGGAACCAGTCCCCGCAGGCTAAGGGATGGGCGACGGCGGGGTGGCACCGGGCTCACCGGGCACAAAGAAAGGCCCCGGAGATCCGGGGCCCGTTGGTTATGTGGTTACAGAGTGGTCAGGGCGCGCGGGTTGCTTTTCCGCGGCCGGTAACGAATCCGTAGATGCCGGCGACAAGGAGGCCACCGACGATAGCGAGAATCCACGTGCCGAGGTCGAAGAAGCCCATATCGCCCTTGGCGAAAAGGAGGCTGCCGATCCAGCCGCCAACAATGGCACCAACAACACCAAGGATGAGGCTGGTGACCCAGCCGCCGCCAACCCGTCCGGGCATAACGGCCTTAACGATGGCCCCGACAATCAGGCCCAAAATAATCCAAGCAAGAAAACCCATGTCTCCTCCTTATTGTGACCGGGATTAATAGTCCCGATGAGCCTCAAGCTAACATAAGCACCCTGCAAAGTCAGTAGCCGGGCCGGCGCCGTTGCTGCATCGTTAGGGGGCCGCCCGGGTACGGTATTGACGGGATGGGGCCACGGCGGGATCCTGCTCCATCCAACAGCGAAGAACCGGCGAAGAGGTGAAGCCCCCGTGGCTGCAAATGGTGGTACCAAGGCGATAGTTGCGGCTCTGGCCGCCAACCTGGCCATCGCCGTCATGAAGTTCCTGGCTTACCTGCTGACGTTCTCCTCGTCGATGCTCGCCGAGGCAATCCACAGCGTGGCCGACTCCGGAAACCAGTTGCTGCTGCTCCTTGGCGGCAAGAAGTCACAGCGTGCCGCCAGCCCGGAGCACCCCTTCGGCTATGGCCGGGAGCGCTACATCTACGCCTTCATCGTCTCTATCGTGCTGTTCAGCGTCGGCGGCCTTTTTGCCCTCTACGAGGCCTGGCAGAAGTTCCAGCACCCGCACGGCATCGAAGGCGGTTTCTGGTGGGTTCCGCTGGCAGTCCTGGTGGGTGCCATCATCGCCGAGTCTTATTCCTTCCGGACCGCCATCAAGGAGTCGAACCACACGCGCGGCAACCAATCCTGGGTCAAGTTTGTGCGCAGCGCCAAGCAGCCCGAACTGCCGGTGATCCTGCTCGAGGACTTCGGTGCCCTCCTCGGCCTCCTCTTCGCGCTGACAGGCGTCAGCCTGACCCTGCTGACCGGCAACGGAGTGTGGGACGCCGCCGGCACGGGCATGATCGGCCTCCTGCTGGTGGCCATCGCCGTGGTGCTGGCCCTTGAAACGAAGTCCCTGCTGCTGGGCGAATCTGCCACGAAAGATGACGTGGAACGGATCCGGGCTGCCATCGAATCGGACGGGGGCCGCATCATCCACCTCAAGACGCTGCACCTGGGCCCGGAAGAACTTCTGGTGGCGGCCAAGATCGCGGTCAGCCGCTCCGCCACCGGCGAGCAGATCGCCACGGCCATCGATGACTGCGAGGCGAGGATCCGGGCCGCAGTGCCCATCGCACGCGTGATCTACCTGGAGCCGGACCTGCACCGCACGGCCGACGGCGGAAAGGAACCGTCCGCAACGGTTCCGGGCCCCTGAGGGCGGGATCAGGCTGCCAGCGGCCGCTTGCGTTCCAGCAGGCCGCTGAGCAGCGCGACGCCGAAGCCGAGGATGGCGAGTACGGCGCCTACCAGCGCCGGGGCCACGAAGCCCCAGCCGAGGGCGATGACGAGGCCGCCGAGGAAAGCTCCGAGGGCGTTGGCGACGTTGAGCGCGGCGTGGTTGAGCGAGGATGCAAGCGACGGCGCATCCGGTGAGGCATCCAGCAACCGGGTCTGCAGGGCGGGGATCAGCATGGAACCGGATGCCCCCACCACAAACACCATGACCAGGGCGCTCCATGCCCAGTGTGCTGCCACAGCGTAGAGCACCAGGGCAATGGCTATGGCGGGCAGGACCCGGTAGAGGGTGCCCATCACCGATTTGTCGGCGAGCCTTCCGCCGCTGATGTTCCCGGCCACCATGCCCAGGCCGTAGAGCGCCACCACCACCGGGATCAGGGTCGAGGGAATTCCTGCCACATTGGTCATGGTGTGGGCGATGTACGTGTAGGTGGCGAAGAAGCCGCCAAACCCCACGATCCCCACCAGGAGCGCAAGCCATACCTGGAGCCGTTTCAGCGCACCGAGTTCGCGCCGGATGCTTGCATCCGGGTGTGCCTTCTGGAAGGGCACGAAAATCCAGACCAGCACCAGGGCCAGCAGTCCGATGCATCCCACCAGGATGAACAGCAGGCGCCAGCCGAAGGCCTGCCCCAGCCAGGTGGCGAAGGGCACTCCAACGACGTTGGAAATGCTGAGGCCGGCCATCACCATGGAGATGGCCCAGCCCCGCCGTGTCGGCGGCACCAGGGAAGCGGCAATCACGGCGGCTACCCCAAAGAACGCTCCGTGCGGCAGCCCTGCGGCGAACCTTGAGACGAGCATGGACCCGTAGTCCGGGGCTATGAACGAGCTCAGGTTGGCAACGGTAAAGAACAGCAGGAGCCCCAGCGCCAGGTACTTGCGGGGCAGTTTGGCCCCGACGACCGCGAGCAGGGGAGCGCCGACCACCACGCCCAGGGCGTAGGCGGAGATCAGGTAGCCGGCTTGGGGGGTGGTGACCGCCAGGCCCTGCTCCACCTCCCTCAGCAGGCCCATCATGGTGAACTCGGTGACGCCGATGCCTACCCCGCCCATGGCCAGCGCAAAGATGGCCATGCCAAGATTCGGGGTCTTGGCGGGGGCTGCCGTGGACTGGGACAGAACGCTGCTCATAAGCCTGCTTCTTGAGGGTACGGGTGAAAGGACCGGATGCCACGGCAGCGGGGCAGGAACGTCCGGACAGAGTCGCAAACCCCTGGCGGGCAGCACCTATTCCCTCAGGCGGGAACGCTGTTCCGGGACATTCCATTGTGGACCATAGAATGGGCCGGTGACTGGACTGATTCAGGTTGTGGGCGGAGCCATCGTAGACAAGCTGGCCGATCCGGCGGCCCTGCTGGTGGCCAGGCGGAGTGCGCCGGAGCACCTGGCCGGGCTGTGGGAGTTCCCGGGCGGCAAGGTTGAGCCCGGCGAGGAACCCGAGGCCGCGCTGGTGCGGGAACTGTCAGAGGAACTCGGAATCGGTGTCCGGCTCGGACCCGAGCTGCCAGCCGCGGCGCCCGGTGGCTGGCCGCTGAACGAGCGGGCAAGCATGCGGGTCTGGTTCGCGGAAGTCAGCGTCGGCGAACCGCGGCCCCTTGAAGACCATGACGAGCTGCTGTGGGTGGACCTCCGGGACCGGGACGCGGTCCTGGGCCTGCCGTGGATCCCGGCGGATTTTCCGATCGTCAGGGCTTTGCTGGACGCGGTGGCATCGTCACTGGGCAGGATTCGCTAAAAACAGGACCCGCTGGAAACAGGACCCGCTAGAAGAGCGCGTCCTGCTGAGAGGGCCGGGAAGCGGAAACGTCAGGGGTGCTGTCCTTGGCGGGGGCGGGAATGCTGCCGGCCGGATATTGGGCTTCCTCGGCACGGGGATCGTCCAGGTCGCGGCTGTCCAGGTCCCGGTGGCTGAAGCCGGAGGAATGCGAGAAACCGTGGCGTGCCTTGAAGTACCGGACTTTGGCGGCCAGCCAGGTGCGGTACTCCTTGGAGGCGTAGGACCCTGTCCCGTAAAGCCGCCGGTAGCGTCCCGCCAGTTCGGGGTGGTGGGCTGCGATCCACTTCATGAACCACTCCCTGGTTCCGGGCTTCAGATACAGGGCACCCGCAGTAACTCCCGTTGCGCCGGCAGCCGCCAGTGAGCTGAAGAGCGCATCCAGGGCTTCGTCACTGTCGGAAAGCCACGGCAGGATGGGCATGGCCATCACGCCGCACGGCAGTCCGGCCTCGCGCAGCCGGGAAACCAGCCTCAGCCGCGCCCTGGGCCCGGGGGTGCCCGGTTCGATGGCCTCCGAGAGGGCTTCATCGGTCATGGCCAGCGAGATTCCCAGCCCCACCGGCACCTGCGTGGCGGCACTCTTCAGCAGGGGGATATCCCGCGACAGCAAGGTGCCCTTGGTGAGGATGGACAGGGGAGTGCCGGAATCGGCCAGGGCAGTGATGATTCCCGGCATGAGACGGTACCGTCCCTCGGCCCGCTGGTAGGGGTCGGTGTTGGTGCCAAGCGCCACCTGCTGGCGCGTCCAGGACGCCTTGTTCACTTCCTTCCGAAGGATCTCCGCTGCGTTGACCTTGACCACCACCTGGCTGTCGAAGTCCATGCCGGCGTCGAAATCCAGGTACGTGTGGGACTTCCTGGCGAAGCAGTACACGCAGGCGTGGCTGCAGCCGCGATAGGGATTCACCGTCCACTCGAAAGGCATCTTCGACCCCGCCGGGACCCTGTTGAGCACCGATTTTGCGGTGACCTCGTGGAACGTGATGCCGGCGAATTCGGGAGTGGTGACGGAGCGGACCAGGCCGGCCAGCGGCAGCAATGCCGGAGCGGCCCCGCTTGTGGCATCCTGCGCCGGCACCAGTGTTTGCGCTTCCCATCTCATGGTCTCCATTCGAAAACATGTTCGAATGGAAGTCAAGGGCGGCGCGCGGTGGAAGGGATCCGGCAGGCAGCGCCAGCTAGTGCAGCAGCTCCCAGGTGACCGTCACGCCGGCCTCCACCCTGTTCGTGCCGGATTCGATGGCCGGCCCTTCCACCGTGGATGCCCGCTGCAAGCCGGCAACCGGTACCGGGCCCGGAGCACCCCGTTGGTCCGTCACGGACAGCACGCGGCCCAGGCCGGCTGACGCGAGCGAGGCGAACTGGGCGGCCGCGCGGAACGCGTCCTGCCAAGCGGCCTCCCTGGCCTGAGCGCGGGCGGCGGAATCATCGGAAAGGACCAGTTGCAGGCTGTCGAGCCGGACGTCGTCTCCGCCTGACTCAATGGCCCTGGAGATGGCGGCCGGGGCGCTGCCGACGTCCCGCAGCCTGACGGCGAGGCTGCCGCCAGTAACGTAGCCCACGAGTTTTTGGCCTTCGCCGTCCCGCCACGCGAGGTCGGCCCGTACCGACAGCCCGTTCGTCCGGAGGTCGGCCGGGCCAATGCCGTGGTCCCGGAGCGCCGCGGCCACTGCGGAAAGGCTCTGTCCGGCCGCCGCATACGCTTCCTCCACCGACTGCGCGCGGCACTCCACCGCCACGGAAACCGTCACCAGGTCAGGCGGCGCCTCTGCCCAGCCGGTCCCTGTAACGGTGACTGTGCCGGTATCCCCGGGGGCCTGGTCCGGCCTGCTCATAGGACCGCACTCCCCGCCGGAGCAGGGTAGCCGCCGGCGGCCAGCCCGGCCCTGCGTTCGAAGATGTTCGCCGTGCCCGGATTTCCGGTCCGCAGGACGGACCAGCCGGCCGCAGCCAGGTACAGGGGGAGAAAGGGGAAGCCAAGGCACCAGGCGTACTGGCTGCAGTGCCGTTCCTCATGACCCAGCAGCGCCGGCCGGGACAACAGGTCAACAGCCGAACCGCGGTACAACACCACGTTGCCCAGCGTGAAGGCGCGGGCGGCCGGAAGCCGCCAGCGGTACCCGGCCGCAATGACAAGGCCGTGCGGTCCTCGACTCATCCGCGTCCGTGCGGCGAGGGCGACGGCGAGCCCGGCCAGGGTGCTCCCGTTAAGGAGGTTCGCTGCCCGCCTGAGCCGCTGGGCCGTCGTCGGGCCGTGTTGGATACCCGCGCGCTGCCGCAAAGTCATGAGGCCATGGTAGCCGGAGGGTTCAACTAGACTGGAGGGCAGTGGCCGCCGGTCCTGCCGGCGAGCCCTGACCTGGTCATTGAATGAACTGACGTTCAGCGCATTCATCCATGACCTGCCAGCGACGGACGCGCCGAGCGGGAAACCGCGTACGGCTGCCCCGGCCGCCGGCAGCCACGACTCGTAGCTAAGAACAGTAGATGACTGAAACTTTGCCGGGCGCCGCCATTCCGAACCCCACGGATGAGGCCGCCATCAACGCCGCTATAGACCAGGCCATCACCGCCATTGCCGGTGCGGCCACCCTTGACGAGCTGAAGTCGGTGCGGCTTGCCCACAGCGGCGAGAAGTCGCCGCTGAGCCTTGCCAACCGTGAGATCGGCCGGTTGCCCAAGGACCAGAAGGCGCTCGCCGGGAAGCTGTTGGGTGCCGCCCGCGGCCGGGTCAACAAGGCGCTCGCCGACCGGACCGCCGTCCTGGAAGCCGAGAACGATGCCCGCATCCTGGCCGAGGAAACCGTAGACGTCACGGCCGCTCCGCGCCGCCGTCGTGCCGGCGCCCGCCACCCGCTGTCCACGCTGCAGGACCGCGTCGCGGACATCTTCGTCGGGATGGGCTGGGAGATCGCCGAGGGCCCCGAGGTCGAATCGGAGTGGTTCAACTTCGATGCGCTGAACTTCAAGCCGGACCACCCGGCCCGCGAAATGCAGGACACCTTCTTCGTGGAGCCGCCCGAAGCCCACCTGCTGATGCGCACGCACACGTCGCCGGTGCAGGTCCGCTCCATGCTGGAGCGTGACGTTCCCATCTATGTGCTGTGCCCGGGCAAGGTGTTCCGCACTGACGAACTCGATGCCACGCACACCCCCGTGTTCCACCAGTTCGAGGGACTCGCCATCGACAAGGGCCTGTCCATGGCAGACCTGCTGGGGACGCTGGAGCACTTCACCCGCCAGATGTTCGGCGACGAGGCAAAGGTCCGGCTTCGGCCCAACTACTTCCCGTTCACCGAGCCCTCGGCCGAACTGGACATCTTCCACCCCGGCGCCAAGGGCGGCCCGCGCTGGATCGAGTGGGGCGGCTGCGGCATGGTCAACCCCAACGTCCTGCGCGCCGCAGGTATCGACCCGGATGTCTATTCAGGTTTTGCCTTCGGCATGGGCATCGAGCGTGCCCTGATGTTCCGCAACGAAGTAGGAGACATGCGGGAAATGATCGAAGGCGATGTACGGTTCAGCGAGCAATTCGGGATGGAGATCTAGGCGTGCGTATCCCACTTTCCTGGCTGCGTGAATTCGCGGCAGTACCGGCCGGTGCAACGGCCGAAGACGTCATGGCAGAGCTGGTCAAGGTCGGTTTCGAAGAGGAAGCGGTCCACCGCCCCACGGACACCCTCCGGGGGCCCATCGTGGTTGGCCAGGTCCTGAGCCTCGTCAAGGAAACCCAGACCAACGGCAAAACCATCAACTGGTGCCAGGTCCGCGTTGTCCCCGAGGGGCAGGAGCAGACCCTCACCGGAGACGGCATTGATCCCTCCGGTGTCCAAGGCATCATCTGCGGCGCCCACAACTTCGTTGAGGGCGACAAAGTGGTGGTCACCCTGCCGGGCGCCGTGCTGCCCGGAGACTTCCACATTTCCGCCCGAAAGACCTACGGACACCTCTCCGCCGGCATGATCGCCTCCGTCCGCGAACTGGGTATCGGCGAGGACCACGACGGCATCCTGGTGCTGTCCCGCATCGGGCTGGACCCGGAAGTGGGCACGGACGCCATGGAGCTGCTGGGCCTGTACGACGAGGCTGCGGAAATCAACGTCACCCCGGACCGCGGCTATGCGTTCTCCATCCGCGGAGTGGCCCGTGAGTACGCGCACGCCACCGGTACCGCCTTCACGGACCCCGCAGAGAGGGTCAACGCCCCGGCCGAGCTGTCCGGCGGCTACGGCGTCAAGCTCAACGACGACGCCCCCATTTACGGCAAGCCCGGCTGCGACCGCTTCGTGGCCCGGACTGTCCGCGGCGTGGACGCCACCCGGCCCACCCCGCTGTGGATGGTGTCCCGGCTGCGGCTCGCGGGCATCCGCTCCATCTCGCTGCCGGTGGATATCTCCAACTACGTCATGCTCGAACTGGGCCAGCCCACGCACTGCTACGACCTGGACAAACTCTCCGGTGACATCGTGGTGCGGCGCGCGGGGGCAGGGGAGAAGATCACCACCCTGGACGGTAAGGAGCGCACCCTTGACACCGAGGACCTCCTGATCACCGATGACTCCGGCGCCATCGGCATCGCGGGCGTCATGGGCGGGGCCGCCACCGAGGTGAGCAGTTCGACGTCGAACGTCCTGGTCGAAGCGGCGCACTTCGACTACGTATCCATCGGACGTTCGCGGCGCCGGCACAAGCTGCCGTCCGAGGCGTCCAAGCGCTTCGAGCGCGGCGTCGACTGGCAGGTTGCGGGCATCGCTGCGCAGCGCGTGGTGGACCTCCTGGTGGAACTGGCCGGAGGAACCGCTGATGAGGCGGGAACCGACGTCGGCACCGCCCCGGAAACCGTCACCATCGAGCTGCCGGCCGGCTTCGCCGCCGCCCGCATCGGGGTCGACTTCACCGAAGCGCAGATCGTCACCTCGCTTGGGGACCTCGGCGCCATCGTGGTGAAGAACGACGCCGGGTGGACCGTTACGCCGCCCAGCTGGCGCAGCGACCTGGAAACCAAGGAAGACCTGACCGAGGAAATCGCCCGGCTGGTGGGTTACGACAAGATCCCCGCCACGCTGCCCGTGGCCCCTCCCGGCCGCGGCCTCACCCGCGTCCAGCAGCAGCGCCGGCGCCTGATCCAGGCCCTGGCGGATGCCGGCCTCACCGAGGTCCTGTCCTACCCCTTCGTGTCCAAGGCGGCCAACGACACCTTCGGCACCGCCGAGGAAGGCGCCCCCCGGAGCGCCGTCAAGCTGGCCAACCCGATCAGTGAGGAGCAGGGCTACCTGCGGACCTCGATCCTTCCCGGCCTGATCGAGGTGGCCAAGCGGAACCACTCCCGCGGCTTCCGCGACCTTGCCCTCTTCGAATCGGGCCTGGTGTTCCTGCCCGGCGAAACCATGGGCACCGCGTCCATCCCGCCGCTGGGCGCCAAGCCTGCCGATGAGGTGCTCGATGCACTCTACGACGGCGTCCCGGACCAGCCCTTCCACGTCGCCGCGGTCCTCACGGGCCACGACTCTCCGGCCGCCGCTGCCCATACCCCGCGGATGTGGGACTGGGCGGATGCGCTGGATGTTGCCCGCCTTGCGGGGGACGTCCTTGGCGTTGACCTGGTGGTCAGCCAGGGCAGCCACCAGGCGTTCCATCCGGGCCGCACGGCCAAGCTCGCGCTGCGCACCGGGGAAGTGGTGGGCTACGCGGGTGAGCTGCACCCCAAGCTGCTGGCAGCCTCGGACATGCCGGCGCGTTCGGTGGCGCTGGAACTGAATGCCGACGCCCTGTTCGAGGCCGCACCGGACGTGATTGTTGCCCGCCACATTTCCACCTTCCCGGTGGCAACCCAGGACGTGGCGCTCGTGGTCCCGGCCGACGTCCCGGCGGACGAGGTTCTTGCCGCCCTGCGCGAAGGCGCCGGCGAGCTGCTGGAGGACGTTGCCCTGTTCGACGTCTACGCCGGCAAGGGCATTGAGGACGGGAAGAAATCGCTGGCCTTCGGGCTCCGTTTCCGGGCCGCGGACCGCACCTTGACCGCTGACGAAGCCTCGGCCGCGCGCGAAAGCGCCGTGGCCCTTGCCGCGGAACGCTTCGGAGCCGTGCAGCGCTAGTTTCTGTTCGCAGTCTCCGGAAGGGCGGGTCATGACGCAACAAGAAATGCGTGCAGTCCCGCCCTTCGTGCTGCCTGGGGAAGCCGCCGCGCTGCGAAGCGACGCGGAACGCCTCCTGGACGGCGTCGAGCTGGCGCGGGCCAAGGCTATGGAGCCTGCCGCCGGGACGGTCTTCCTGGCCGGGCGGGTGGCCCAACGGGTCTTCGCAGCCGAACTGATGGCGGTGTCCGCAGCGGACCTCGCCGCGGCCTACGGCTGCCCGCGCTGCGGTGCCGGGCCGGAGCTGGGCCACGGCAGGCCGGGATACACCTATCGGGGCGCTCCCTTGCCGATGGCCCTGAGCCTGTCCCGGGCCGGCGGCTGGACGCTGCTGGCTGCTGTGGTGGACGCGGCCGTGGAAACCCGTCTCGGAATTGACATCGAGGACCCTTCCCGCACCGGTTTCGACGGGTTCGACGCCCTGGCGCTGGCACCCGCGGAGCGGCTGGCCCTCCGGGACCTCACGGCGGATCTCCTGCCCGCCGCAAGGGCCAGGCTCTGGGCCCGCAAGGAAGCCTGGCTGAAGATGATCGGTGAGGGACTCAGGACTGCGCCGTCTTCCGTGGACGTCCTGGAACGTGCCGGCCTGCGCGACCTTGGCCCCGCGGAAACCGGGCTGCCCGCCTATCTGGCCGCCGCCGTCGCGCTCTCCGGGCCTGGTCAGGCCGCCGGCAGCGGCGGCAGCGGCTCCTCGTAGAGCCAAGGGTGCAGCAGGGATTCGGCATCCACTGATGTTGTCCGGCTGGCCGCCATGATGAAGTCCTGCGTGGTGACCGAGCCATGCCGGTGGCCGGCGGTCCAGTCCTGCAGGACGGCGAAGAAGGCGAGGTCGCCCACGGCCATCCGGACGGCATGGACAGCCAGCGCGCCCCGTTTGTAGACGCGGTCATCGAACATGCGTTCGGGGCCGGGGTCTCCCACCAGGATGTCCTGTTCTTCGGCGGCCAGCCGGCGCCAGGCAGCCTCGGCCCGCTCCGCCACGGTCATGACGCCGGCTTCCTCGGACCAGATCCATTCGGCGTAGCAGGCGAAGCCCTCGTGCAACCAGATGTCCTGCCAGCTGGCCGCCGTCAGGGCATTGCCAAACCACTGGTGTGAGAGCTCATGGGCGATCAGGCGCTGGGACTCCCAGTCCAGGCCCAGGTGGTTGGGGCCAAAGATGGACATGGCCTGCGCCTCAAGCGGGATTTCCAGTTCGTCCTCGGTGACCACCACGACGTACCCCGGAAAAGGGTATGGGCCAAAGCAACTGCTAAACGTGCGCATCATGGCCGGCTGGAGTGCCAGGCCGGAACGTGCCCGGTCCGTGAGTGCGTGGGGGACGGCCACGGTCTGCGGAACGGGGGTGCCGTGCCGTCCGCTGTCCAGTTCCAGGAGCGCATACCTGCCGATCTGCACGGTGGCCAAGTAGGCGGGCATGGGGTCGGCCTGTTCGTAAACCCAGGTTTCCCGGCTGGAACGGGCAGTATGCGATTGCAGCACGCCGTTGCACACCACGCGGTAGTTCGCGTCCGTGGTCACCGTGAACCGGTAGCTGGCTTTGTCCCGGAGGTGGTCGTTGCACGGGAACCATGAGGGCGCCCCGTTGGGCTGGCCGGCCACCAGGACGCCGTCCGTCAGTTCCTCCCAGCCCACCTCACCCCACGGGCCCCGCCGTGGCCGCGGATTGCCTTCGTAGCGCACCTCCAGCGTGAACGCCTGCCGGGGCTCGAAGGGGTTCTGCGGCGAGACCACAAGTTGTCCTGCCCGCTGGCTGAACCGCAACGGCTTGCGGCCATCCAGCAGCACTTTCGTGGCGCGCAGCCCTGCAAGATCCAGCACAATGGCCGACGCCGGCACACACGTGAGGCCATGCAGCACAGCCTTGCCGCTGAGCCGGTTGCTGGCCACCCGGTAGTCCAAGTCCAGTTCGTACCGCTCCACCCGGAAGGCATTGGTCCCGGCGCCGGGCAGGTACGGATCAGGGGCAGCACCGCCGGCCGCGTAAACGCTGCCGTGGGCGGCTGATGCTGAAGAACTCATGGGGACCTTCGGTTAGCAGACGGCGATCCGGGGCCGCTCCACGGACTGACGGGGTTGCCCATCCAGTACGTCGCGGCGGGAACTGCTTCGCCGCGCATCACCAGGGAAGCCGGCCCCACTGTTCCGCCGGCGCCGATGCTGGCCTGGGGAAGGATGACCCCGTGCGGGCCCATGGTGGCCCCGTCCTCGAGCGTAACAGCGTCGATGCTCATCACACGGTCGTGGAACAAGTGCGTCTGCACCACGCAGCCCCGATTCACGGTGGAGTTCCGGCCAAGGGTCACCAGGTCGGCCTCGGGCAGCCAGTAGCTTTCGCACCATGTGCCGCTGCCGATCTTCGCGCCGAGCGCACGCAGCCACCAGACCAGCGCCGGTGTTCCCGAAGCCGCCCGCGCAAACCACGGTGCGGAGACCAGTTCGATGAAGCTGTCCACCACTTCGTTCCGCCAGATGAACGAGCTCCAGAGCGGGTGCTCGCCGGGGCGGATCCGGCCCACCAGGATCCATTTGGCGACGACGGACGCGGCTGCGGCGACAAGGCCCGCCAGCAGCATGACCACGCCGGTGAGCAGGGCCGCGGCGGCGTAGCCCAACGTCGCTGCGATCCAGTCGAAGGCCAGCATGGTGCCGGCCGCAATGGCGACCGTGAGCATCACCGGCAGGAACCGGCACAGCTCCCACAGGGTACGGGCCACCTTCAGCCGCGCCGGGGGCTGGAAGGTGCGGGAACCGTCGGATGCGATCGCGGTCCGCCGCAGCCGGACCGGCGGGCTCCCCAGCCAGGAGGTGCCCGCCTTGGCTTTTGCCGGCGTCGCGGACAGGACGGCCACCAGCGAGTTCTTGGGGACGTTGCGGCCGGGGGCGGTCATCCCGGAATTGCCGAGGAAGGACCGCTTGCCGATCTTTGCCGGTGCCACCCGCAGCCAGCCGCCGTCGAGCTCGTAAGAGGCCACCATGGTGTCATCGGCGAGGAAGGCGCCCTCGCCCACCGTGGTCATCTTCGGTATCAGCAGCACGGTGGAGGCCTCGACGTTCTTTCCGACCTTCGCGCCCAGCAGCCGGAGCCACACGGGTGTGAACAAGCTCGCGTAAATGGGGAAAAGCAGGTCCCTGGCCAGGTCCAGCACCCGCTCGGTGGCCCAGATCTGCCACCCCACCCGGCTGCGGATCCGGTAGTAGCCCTCCGCGATCCCAACCGACAGCAGGCGCGTGGCGGCCAGCACCAGGACGGCGTTCGTGGCAAACCACACCAGCGATGCCGGGGCAAGGGCCGGCAACAGCCGGGGGAGAGCTTCGGTCAGCGACGTACTGCCCTGGATGAAGGCGAACGCGACCCATAGAGCGGCAGCCGCAGACAGGTACGGGATGATGGACAGGCACGCCGAGGCCAGCGCAAAGCCGACGAACCAGGCCCGTGCGGCGAACCTGCCCTGGGCCGGGGCAGCCGGCACGCTGTGCCTGGCCTTGCCCAGCCGGCGGGCCGGTGACCCTGCCGCCAGCTGGCCTGCCTTGACCTTCCCCAGGACCGCCGAGCCGGCTTCCACCTGCGCCCCGGCCCCGATCGAGGCGCCGGGCATCAGTGTGCTGCGGGCACCCACGCTGGCGCCGCGGCCAATGCGGATGGCTCCAATGTGGACGTCGTCGCCGTCGATCCACCAGCCCGAAAGGTCCACTTCAGGTTCAACGTTGGCTCCGCTGCCCAGCGTCAGCATCCCCGTGACGGGCGGCAGTGAATGCAGCTGGACGTCCCGGCCGATCTGCGCCCCCAGCGCCCGGGCGTAATACGGCACCCAGGGCGCACTGGCGAGGCTGATGGCACCGGCGAGGTCCTGGATCTGTTCCGCGAGCCACAGCCGCAGGTGGACGCGCCCGGACCGGGGATAGATGCCCGGTTCCACCCCGCGGAGCAGGAACCGGGCGGCTGCGATGGCCAGCAGCATCCGCCCGGCCGGGCTGACGAACACCAGCCAGGACGCCCCCACCCACCACCACGAGACGGTGGGCGCGGCAGTGAGGCCGGCAATCCCGGCCAGCAGGTTGTTCAGGGCCATGAGGTAGGTCAGCCACCGCATGCCCACAAGGATGTGCAGCGGCACACCCATCAGGGTCTGGAAGACCTGCGACTTCCTGGCAGTCGGCCGCACGGAGCGCTCCGGTGCCGGGCCGGCCGAACCGCCCGGACGGGACTGGCGTGCCACCTCCACCAGCGCACCTATGCGCGGCGTGGCGTAGATGTCGGCCACGGTGATGGTGGGGTAGCGCACCCGCAGGGCCGAGACCAGCTGGGCGGCCGAGAGTGAACCGCCGCCGTACGCGAAGAAATCCGCGTCCAGTGAGGTCACGGGGCTGCCGAGCACGTTGCTCCATTGCTCCAGGATCCAGGCGGCGTCATCCGGGATGTTCAGGGGTGCGGCATTTGCCTCCGCGGCGCCTGCGCCGGCCAGGGGCCACGGGAGGTCGTGCCGGTTTACTTTGCCGCTGGTCTTGGTCGGCAGGGAATCCACCACGGTGAGCATGGGAACCAAGGCGGCCGGGAGGCTTGCCATCAGCTGCTCACGGGCAACCGAAAGGTCGAGGGCCACCCCGGCAGCGGGCGCCAGGTAGCCCACCAGAACCTGGTTTCCGGCGGCTGTGGTCTGGACCGCGGCGGCACCACCGGCCACGCCGGGAAGGGACTGGAGGGCCGCGTCGATCTCGCCCAGCTCGATCCTGCGGCCGCCGAGCTTCACCTGTTCGTCAGCCCGGCCCTGGAAGATCAGGCCGGCCTGCTCGAAGCGCACCAGGTCACCGGAACGGTACGCCCGGTCCCACCCCAGGCTGGGCATGGGGGCGTACTTCTCCGCGTCCTTGGCAGGGTCGAGGTAGCGGGCGAGGCCAACGCCGCCGATGATAAGTTCGCCCACTCCGCCTTCGGCTACCGGTACCGCGTTCCCGTCAACGATGGCCAGGTCCCAGCCGTCCAGCGGCAGCCCGATCCGTACGGGGCCGGGTGCACCCAGGGGTGCTGCGCAGGCCACGACCGTTGCCTCCGTTGGGCCGTAGGTATTCCAGACTTCACGGCCTTCCACCGCCAGGCGCCCGGCTAGTTCGGGCGGGCAGGCCTCGCCGCCGAAAATCAGGAGCCGGACGTTCTCCAGGGACTCCGCTGGCCAGAGTGCGGCGAGCGTGGGCACGGTTGAAACGGCGGTGATGCCGTGGTTGATCAGCCAGGGCCCGAGGTCCATGCCGGTCCGGACCAAGGCGCGCGGTGCGGGCACCAGACAGGCGCCGTGCCGCCATGCGAGCCACATTTCCTCACAGGAAGCGTCGAAGGCGACCGAAAGCCCGGCCAGGACCCGGTCCTGCGGGCCGAGGGGATCGTCCTGGAGGAAAATCCTGGCCTCCGCATCCACGAAAGCTGCCGCGGACCGGTGCCGGACCGCCACGCCCTTGGGTGTTCCGGTGGAACCGGAGGTAAAGATGATCCAGGCGTCGTCGCCAAGTTCCGGGGGCCGCGCGCCGTTGAATGGTCCGCTGCGGCTCTGCCCGGCCGGCCCCTGTTCTATCGAACCGCCCGCCCCCAAGACGGCTGCCACGTTGGCCTCGCCGAACACCAGCCGCGCACGTTCCTCGGGATCGTCGGCGTCCACAGGGACATACGCGGCTCCCACCAGGAGCACGGCGAGGATGGAAACGTACAGTTCGTTGGTGCCGGAGGGGATCCGGATGCCAATCCTGTCCCCGGCGCCCAGCCCGGCCTGGTGCAGGCGGCGGCCGGTGGCACGGACAGCATCCAGCAGCTGGGCGTAGCTGAGCGAAGTACGGCCGTCGTCCAGCGCCGAGGCATCGGGAAAACGGGCCGCAGTGTCCCGCAGGACATCGATCAGCGTCCGGGCCGGGGGTGCAGCCGCGGCCCCGGGCAGCTGGGGCGCGTAGAAGCCAAGGCCCTGGACGGGGTCTTCTGCCGGCGGCTCGGCTGCGGACGCCGCAGGATCCTGGCGGACGGTGCTGGCCGGCGCTGCACCGGGATGGTCATCCCCGAAGGGGACCTGCTGCTGGGTCACCCGAGCATTTTCCCGGGAGAAGATGAACAAAAGGTGTCCGCCGCGCCCGGACGCGCCATTTGCGGCCGTCCGGGCGTTTGCCCGACGTTCACCTCGCCCGCGGCTACGGAACCAGGACGACTTTTCCGGTGGTCTTCCTGCCCTCAAGGTCGCGGTGCGCGAGTGCGGCCTGCGACAAAGGGTAGCGGGCGCCGATCCGGACCTTCAAGCTGCCATCCGCTGCCGCGGCGAATACCTCGTCCGAGCGCCAGCGCCGCTCCGAGGCGTCCCGGAGGTAGTGGCCCATGGTGGGGCGGGTCAGGAACAAGGAGCCTGCGGCGTTAAGGCGCTGCGGGTCGACCGGCGGGACGGGGCCCGATGCGGCACCGAACAACACCAGCATGCCCCTGACGCGCAAGGCGGCGAGGGAACCGTCGAAGGTGTCCTTGCCCACGCCGTCGTACACCACGTCCACGCCGGTGCCGCTCGTGATGTCCCGGACGCGTTCCGCGAACCTGTCGTACCGCAGCACGTGGTCTGCGCCGGCATTGCGCGCCAATTCTTCCTTCGCATCCGTGGACACCGTGGTGAACACCTCCGCACCCCGGGCCTTGAGCAGCTGGGTCAGCAGCAGTCCAACACCCCCGGCGCCGGCGTGGAGCAGGACCTTGTGGCCGGCTTCCACCTTGAAGGTGGAGTTCATCAGGTAATGGGCCGTGATGCCCTGCAGGGGAAGCGCCGCGGCGGTAAAGACATCCAGGCCCCGCGGTACCGGCAGGGCGGCGTCTTCATCCACCAGCGCGTAATCCGCGTAGCAGTTGATGCCTTCGGCCGTGGCAATCCGGTCGCCGACCGCGAATCCGGTGACCCCTTCACCCACCGCCTCCACCGTGCCCGCCGCCTCAGATCCCGGAGTGAAGGGATACTGCACCTTGTAGACGCCGCTGCGCTTGTAGGTATCGATGAAATTAACGCCGGCTGCGCCCACTTTGAACAGCAGCTGCCCCGGGCCGGGTGTGGGAGGCTCAACCCCGGCGTATTCGAGGACTTCCGGTCCGCCTGCCTGCCGTGCGACGATTGCGTGCGTCATGGCGCTCCTTTCCCGGGTCCCGGTACCTCCGGCCCCGGCTGCCGAAGTCCATCCTAGGGACACCCCGTGCCGGCAGGACAAGTACGCGGAACAACCAACCCCGATGAAGCATGCATAAATATCAGTATCAATGCATAACTATTGCTGTATAGTCGAAGCATGACTATTTCTGTTGCGGTTTCGGGAGCCAGCGGCTACGCCGGGGGAGAGGTCCTCCGCCTCCTCGCCGGACACCCCGGTGTGACCATCGGCGCGATCACAGCACACAGCAACGCCGGTTCGCGGCTGGGCGAACTGCAGCCGCACCTGCATGGACTGGCGAGCCGGATCCTGGAAGACACCACCGTGGAGAACCTCTCCGGCCACGATGTCGTCTTCCTCGCGCTCCCGCACGGGGCCTCGGCTGAAATCGCGGCCCAGTTGCCGGAAGGCACGGTGGTCATCGACGCCGGCGCCGATCACCGCCTCGAAGACCCGGCGGCGTGGGAAAAGTTCTACGGCTCGGCCCACGCCGGGACCTGGCCCTACGGACTTCCGGAGTTGCCGGGCCAGCGCGAGGCCCTGAAGGGCGCCAAGCGTATCGCCGTCCCCGGCTGCTATCCCACCTCCGCCCTGCTGGCGCTCACTCCCGGGTTCGCCGCCCACCTGCTGGAACCCGACGACGTCGTCATCGTTTCCGCCTCCGGCACCTCGGGCGCGGGCAAGGCTGCCAAGGTCAACCTGATCGGCTCGGAAGTCATGGGGTCCATGAGCCCCTACGGCGTAGGCGGCGGACACCGGCACACGCCGGAAATCGAGCAGGGACTGTCCAACGCGGCGGGGGAGCGGGTCACGGTGTCCTTCACCCCCACGCTCGCTCCGATGAGCCGCGGCATCCTCACCACCGCCACCGCCAAGGTCAAGGCCGGCACTACGTCGGCCCAGTTGCGGCAGGCCTGGACGGACGCGTACGACGACGAGCCGTTCGTCCACCTGCTGCCCGAGGGCCAGTGGCCTGCCACCAAGTCCGTCCAGGGCTCCAACCACGCGGCCATGCAGCTCGCCTTCGACGCCCACACCGGACGCGTGATCGTGACTTGCGTGATCGACAACCTCACCAAGGGCACTGCCGGCGGCGCCGTCCAATCCATGAACATCGCACTCGGCCTGCCGGAAACCGACGGCCTCAACCTGCAGGGAGTAGCCCCGTGACCATCACCGCACCCCAGGGATTCCGGGCCGCCGGCGTCACCGCCGGCCTCAAGGCCTCCGGCAACCCGGACCTCGCACTCGTGGTCAATGACGGTCCGGCCAAGGCTGCCGCCGCCGTGTTCACCAGCAACCGGGTGGCAGCCGCCCCCGTCCACTGGTCCCGCCAGGTTGTCTCCGACGGCCGCGTGGACGCAGTCATCCTGAACTCCGGCGGAGCCAACGCCTGCACCGGCCCCACCGGCTTCCAGAACACCCACAGCACCGCGGAGAAAGTGGCAGAGGTCCTGGGGATCTCGGCCACCGACGTCTTTGTCTGCTCCACCGGACTGATCGGTGAGCAGCTGCCGATGGACAAGATCCTGCCGGGCGTCGAGGCGGCGGCGGCAGCCTTGAGCGCCGACGGCGGTCCGGCGGCAGGCACCGCGATCATGACCACCGACAGCGTACCCAAGTCGGCGCTGTTCATCGGCACCGACGCCGACGGCCAGGAATTCAGCATCGGCGGTATCGCCAAAGGTGCCGGCATGCTCGCTCCCGGACTGGCCACCATGCTGGTGGTCCTCACCACGGATGCCGTAGTGGAGGCCGAAATGCTCGACGTCGTCCTCCGCGACGCCACGCGCGTCACCTTCGACCGGGCGGACTCGGACGGCTGCATGTCCACCAACGACACCGTGGTACTCCTGTCCTCCGGCGCTTCCGGCGCCGTGCCCTCCGCCCAGGCCTTTGGTGCCGGCCTCACCCAGGTGTGCGCCGAGCTTGCCCGCAAGCTCATTGGTGATGCCGAGGGCGCCAGCCACGACATCGCCATCCGCACCTTCAACGCCGCCAGCGAAGCCGACGCCGAAACGGTCAGCCGCTCCGTGGCCCGCTCCAACCTGTTCAAGGCCGCCATCTTTGGCAAGGATCCGAACTGGGGCCGCGTGCTTTCCGCCGTGGGCACCACGGACGCTGCGTTCGAGCCGGACAAGCTCAACGTGGCCATGAACGGCATCCAGATCTGCCGCAACGGCAGCATCGGTGACGACCGGTCCCTGGTTGACCTGGAACCGCGCGAGGTCCTGGTGGAGATCGACCTGCAGGCAGGCGACGCCGAAGCCACCATCTGGACCAACGACCTCACCCACGACTACGTCCATGAGAACAGCGCCTACTCCAGCTAGGAGCCCGCGCTCCCGGCAGGAACCGCTGCGGAAAGTGAGAGCATGAACACCCAGACGCGCGAAACCACCAGCATGTCCGCTGCTCAGGACAAGGCCGCCACCCTGATCGAGGCCCTGCCCTGGATCCAGCGGTTCGCCGGCACCACGATGGTGATCAAGTACGGCGGCAACGCCATGGTCAACGACGATCTCCGCCGCGCCTTCGCCGAAGACATCGTCTTCCTCCACCATGTGGGCATCCACCCAGTAGTGGTCCACGGCGGCGGCCCGCAGATCAACTCCATGCTGGGGCGGCTGGGCATCGAATCCGAGTTCAAGGGCGGCCTGCGCGTCACCACCCCCGAAGCCATGGACGTGGTCCGCATGGTCCTCACCGGCCAGGTGGGACGTGAACTGGTGGGCCTTATCAACTCCCACGGACCCTACGCCGTCGGCATGTCCGGCGAAGACGGCGGGCTGCTGCGCGCCGTCCGCACCGGCACCGTGGTGGACGGCGAAGACGTCGACCTCGGGCTGGTGGGCGAAGTGGTCGGCGTCGACCCCGCCGGAATCGTTGACATCCTCGCGGCGGGCCGCATCCCGGTGATTTCCACCGTCGCCCCGGAAATTGTCGACGGCGGAGACAGCGTGGCAGGGACCGCGCGGTTCCAGCCCACAGGGCAGGTCCTGAACGTCAATGCGGACACCGCAGCGGCCGCCGTTGCCTCGGCGCTGGGAGCCTCCAAGCTGGTCATCCTGACCGACGTTGAAGGCCTCTACGCCAACTGGCCGGACAAGTCTTCGCTGATTTCCTCCCTCACAGTGTCGGAGCTGCGGGAAATGCTGCCCAGGCTCGAATCGGGGATGATCCCCAAGATGGCCGCCTGCCTCAAGGCCGTTGACGAGGGCGTTGAACAGGCACACATCGTGGACGGGCGCCTCGCCCACTCCATGCTTCTTGAAACATTTACGACGGCGGGCATCGGCACCCAGGTAGTCCCGGACGAGGAGACCAACGCATGAACACGGTTGAAAAGGCATCAGTCACTGAGCTGGTGGAAACCACCGGCCACGCCGGCTCCGAGTGGCTCTCCCGCTACTCCACCTCGCTGATGAACGTGTTCGGCACACCCCAGCGCGTCCTGGTCCGAGGCGCCGGCTGCCTCGTGTGGGACGCCGACGGCAAGGAATACCTGGACCTGCTGGGCGGCATCGCCGTGAACGCGCTGGGCCACGCCCACCCCTTCGTGACGTCGGTCATCGCCAGCCAGCTGGCAACCCTTGGCCACGTCTCCAACTTCTTCACCAGCCCCACCCAGGTGGCCCTGGCCGAGAGACTCCTGGAGCTGACCCACGCTCCTGCCGGGTCCAAGGTGTTCTTCAGCAACTCCGGCACGGAAGCGAACGAGGCCGCCTTCAAGCTGGCGCGCCGCAACACGGGTGACGCCGCGATTAAGCGGACCAAGATCATCGCGCTCGAGGGCGCCTTCCACGGCCGGACCATGGGAGCCCTGGCGCTCACTGCCAAGGAGGCCTACCGGGCACCGTTCGAGCCGCTGCCCGGCGGCGTGGTGCATATTCCGTTCGGCGACATTGCCGCCCTGGAGGCCGCCGTGGATGAAACCGTGGCCGCCGTCTTCCTGGAGCCCATCCAGGGCGAGGCCGGCGTCCGCCCGCTGCCGCCGGGTTACCTGAAGGCCGCTCGCGAGGCCACCAGCAAGGCCGGAGCGCTGCTGATCCTGGACGAGGTCCAGACCGGCATCGGACGCACCGGCAAGTGGCTCGCCAGCGAGGATGCCGGGATCGTCCCCGACGCCGTCACCTTGGCCAAGGGACTCGGCGGCGGCTTCCCCATCGGTGCCCTGATCACCTTCGGTGAGCAGACGTCGTCGTTGTTGTCCGCCGGCCAGCACGGCACCACGTTCGGCGGCAACCCGGTGGCCACCGCGGCCGCCCTGGCCACCCTCCACGCGCTGGAAAGCCAGAACGTCCTGGCTAATGCCACCGCTGTGGGGGAGCACCTGCGGTCCGCGCTGGCGGCAATCCCCGGCGTCACGGAAGTCCGCGGCGAAGGTTTGCTGATCGGCTTCGACCTTGACGCCGACGTCGCCCCCGCCGTCGTGCAGGCCGGCCTCGACGCAGGCTTCATCGTCAACAGCCCCGGCCCGCGCACCATCCGCCTGGCACCCCCGCTGATCCTCACCACGGCCCAGGCGGACACCTTCCTCGCCGCTTTCCCGGCAATCCTCCAGACAGCTAAGGACGCCCAGTGACCACCGCAACCCGGCACTTCCTCAAGGACACCGACCTCAGCCCCGCCGAGCAGGCAGAGGTCCTGGATCTCGCCGCGCGCATGAAGGCCGCCCCCTACAGCGTGCAGCCGTTCGCCGCTGAGCGCAGCGGCCGCAAGACAGTGGCCGTCATCTTCGACAAGACCTCCACCCGGACCCGGGTTTCCTTCGCCACCGGCATCGCGGACATGGGCGGCAACGCCCTCATCATCAATCCGGGCGAGGCGCAGATCGGGCACAAGGAATCCGTGGAGGACACCGCCAAGGTCCTGGAACGCATGGTCTCCACCATCGTGTGGCGCACTGGAGCGCATGCCGGCCTGGTGGCCATGGCGGAGAACTCCAAGGTCCCGGTCATCAACGCCCTGTGCGATGACTACCACCCCTGCCAGCTCCTGGCCGACCTGCTCGCCGTGAAGGAACACAAGGGCGAACTGAAGGGGCTCACCATGAGCTACCTCGGCGACGCCGCGAACAACATGGCCAACTCTTACCTCCTGGCCGGCGTGACGGCGGGGATGCACGTCCGCATTGCCGGTCCGGAAGGCTACCTGCCGGCCGCGGAGATCGTGGCGGCCGCGAAGGAACGGGCGGCAGAAACCGGCGGCTCCGTGCTCATCACTTCCGATGCGAAGGAAGCCCTGCAGGGGGCGGACGTCGTCGCCACCGACACCTGGGTTTCCATGGGCCAGGAAGCCGAGAAGGAAGCCCGGATGCAGTTGTTCCGGGAGTACTCCGTGGACTCCGGCGCCATGGCACTCGCCGCGGCAGACGCCGTCGTGCTTCACTGCCTGCCCGCCTACCGCGGCTACGAAATCTCCGCGGACGTCATTGACGGACCCCAGTCAATCGTCTGGGACGAGGCGGAAAACCGCCTGCACGCCCAGAAGGCGCTCATGGCCTGGCTGATGCACCGGTCCGGCCTCGCGTTCGTGGACGGCCTCTCTCCCGTTGAAGGCACCGGGGAGAGCACGTTCTAGTGTCCGCCCAGCCGTCCGCCCCGGGCAGCAGCCCAGCCACCAAGACCGCCCGGCAGGCGCGCATCACAGCCATCCTCACGGGGCAGTCCGTTCGTTCGCAGGCCGAGCTTGCGGCATTGCTGGCGGACGACGGCGTGCAGGTCACCCAGGCAACCCTGTCCAGGGACCTGGTGGAACTGGGCGCCGTCCGCGTCCGCGGCAAGGAAGGCGTGCTGGTCTACGCGGTGCCCGGCGAGGGCGGTGAACGGGCCGCGAAGAGCGGCGTAACCCAGGAAATCCTGGACGCGCGGCTGGCGCGGCTGTGCAGCGAACTGTTGGTCACGGCAGAAGCATCCGCCAACATCGCAGTCCTGCGGACCCCGCCCGGCGCCGCGAACTTCCTGGCCCTGGCGATCGACCATTCGGTGATGCCGTCCATCCTGGGCACCATTGCCGGTGACGATACTGTCCTGCTGGTCTCCCGTGACCCGCTGGGCGGCCCGGACCTCGCAGCACGTTTCCTGCAACTGGCCGAGGAAGCCGGGCAATAAGCTTGAAGACAAATCATCAACCAACCCCAACAAGGAGCATCTAAAGTGACTGAACGCATTGTGCTGGCCTACTCCGGCGGCCTGGACACGTCCGTCGCCATCGGCTGGATCGGTGAAGCCACCGGTGCCGAGGTCATCGCCGTGGCGGTCGACGTCGGACAGGGCGGCGAATCGCTGGAAACCATCCGCCAGCGTGCCCTGGGCTGCGGTGCAGTCGAGGCGTACGTCGCCGACGCCTCCGACGAATTCGCCAACGAATACTGCGTGCCCACGCTGAAGGCCAACGCCCTCTACCAGGGCCACTACCCCCTGGTGTCCGCCATCTCCCGCCCGGTCATCGTCAAGCACCTGGTGAAGGCTGCCCGCGAATTCGGCGCCACCACCGTGGCCCACGGCTGCACCGGCAAGGGCAACGACCAGGTCCGCTTCGAAGTGGGCATCCAGACCCTGGGTCCGGACCTGAAGTGCATCGCACCTGTCCGCGACCTCGCCCTCACCCGCGACAAGGCCATCGCCTTCGCCGAGGAAAAGGGACTGCCCATCGAGACCACCAAGAAGAACCCGTACTCGATCGACCAGAACGTCTGGGGCCGCGCCGTGGAGACCGGCTACCTCGAGGACATCTGGAACGCCCCCACCAAGGACATCTACGACTACACCGCCACCCCCGAGTTCCCGCCGGCACCGGATGAGGTCACCATCTCCTTCGAAGCCGGCGTTCCGGTTGCGATCGACGGCGTCAAGGTCACCCCGCTGCAGGCCATCAAGGAACTCAACCGCCGCGCCGGCGCCCAGGGCGTGGGCCGCATCGACGTCGTGGAGGACCGCCTGGTGGGCATCAAGTCCCGCGAAATCTACGAGGCCCCCGGCGCCATGGCGCTGATCACCGCGCACAAGCACCTCGAAGACATCACCGTGGAGCGCGAGCAGGCCCGCTTCAAGGCCACCGTTGGCCAGCGCTGGGCCGAGCTGGTCTACGACGGACAGTGGTTCTCTCCGCTGAAGCGCTCCCTGGACGCCTTCATCGAGGACACCCAGAAGTACGTCTCCGGCGACATCCGCATGACCCTGCACGGCGGCCAGGCCATCGTCAACGGCCGCCGCTCCGACACCTCGCTGTATGACTTCTCGCTGGCCACCTACGACACCGGTGACACCTTCGACCAGTCCCAGGCCAAGGGCTTCATCGAGCTGTGGGGCATGTCCGCCAAGGTTGCCTCCGGCCGCGACATCCGCGTCGCAGGGAAGTAAGTTTCGGTGGTTGAGCCTGTCGAAACCCAAAAAACCGAAGCTACAAACACAGGTGCGCTGTGGGGTGGCCGGTTCGCTGGCGGCCCCGCGGACGCCCTCGCGGCGCTGAGCAAGTCCACGCACTTTGACTGGCGGCTGGCCCGCTATGACATCGCCGGGTCCAAGGCGCACGCCCGCGTGCTGCACAAGGCCGGGCTGTTGGATGACGCGGAGCTGGAAGGCATGCTCGCTGCCCTCACGCAGCTGGATGAGGACGTCGCCTCCGGCGCGTACCTCCCGGCCGAGTCGGACGAGGACGTGCACGGTTCGCTGGAGCGCGGCCTGATCGAACGGGCCGGTGCCCAGCTTGGCGGCAAGCTCCGCGCGGGCCGCTCCCGCAACGACCAGGTTGCCACCCTGGGCCGGATGTTCCTGCGCGACCATGCCCGCATCATCGCCCGTGGCGTCCTGGCCACTGTTGACGCCCTGGTGGAGCAGGCCAAGGCGCACCACGGTGTTGCCATGCCCGGCCGCACCCACCTGCAGCACGCCCAGCCGGTCCTGCTCAGCCACCACCTGCTGGCCCATGCCTGGGCCCTGCTGCGCGACGTGCAGCGGCTCCAGGACTGGGACAAGCGCGCAGGCGTTTCACCCTATGGGTCAGGCGCGCTGGCCGGTTCCTCGTTGGGCCTGGACCCGGAGGCCGTGGCTGCGGACCTGGGCTTCTTCTCCGCGACCCACAACTCGATCGACGGCACCGCGTCCCGCGATGTCTTCGCCGAGTTCGCCTGGGTCTGCTCGATGATCGGCGTGGACCTGTCCCGGATCTCCGAGGAAGTCATCTTCTGGGCCACCAAGGAATTCTCCTTCGTCACGCTGCATGACTCCTACTCCACGGGGTCCTCCATCATGCCGCAGAAGAAGAACCCGGACGTGGCCGAGCTCGCCCGGGGCAAGGCGGGGCGGCTGATCGGCAACCTCACCGGGCTGCTGGCCACGCTCAAAGGCCTGCCGCTGGCATACAACCGTGACCTCCAGGAGGACAAGGAACCGGTGTTCGACGCCGCCGACACCCTGGAGCTGCTGCTTCCAGCGGTGTCCGGCATGATCGCCACCTTGAAGTTCAACACGGAGCGGATGGAATCGCTGGCTCCGCAGGGCTTCGCGCTGGCCACGGACATTGCCGAATGGCTGGTCCGCCAGGGTGTGCCGTTCCGTGAAGCGCATGAGCTCTCCGGTGCCGCGGTCAAGCAGGCGGAAAGCCGCGGCGTCGAACTCTGGGACCTGACAGACGAGGAATACGCCGCCATCTCGGAGCACCTCACGCCCGAGGTCCGCACGGTCCTCTCCACCGAGGGCTCGCTCAACAGCCGCAACTCCCAAGGCGGCACGGCACCGGCCGCCGTCGAACGCCAGCTGGTTGCGCTGGAAGGCGAACTGGCCGGCGTGCGCGAGTACGCCGGCTAAGGCAACGCCCGCTCACTTCCTGCACCATTCGGGGCAACGCCCGCTCACTTTCCCTAAGAAAGTGAGCGGGCGTTGGCGTTTTACCTGCAGGACCTGAGCAGGCGTTGGGAATTTCACTGCCATATCTGAGCGGGCGTTGGGGGTGGGCGTTGGGGGGTGAGCGCCGTTTGCCCGGCATGCCCCCGATAGCATGGCGCCATGAGCGAAACGTTCCGCAAGTTCCTTCGCACGCTGCCCGACTTCCCGGCGGACCTGCCCACTTTCGACCCGGACAACGCGCCGCAGGATCCGGCACTGCTGTTCAAACAATGGCTGGACGAGGCGCTGGATGCGGGGGAGCAGCAGCCACACGCGTTCAGCCTGGCCACGGTGGACGCCGCGGCCGGTGACGGACCGCAGCCGTCTTCCCGGATGCTGATCCTGAAGAACATCGACGACGACGGCTGGCACTTCGCCACCTCCCGAACCTCCCGCAAGGGCCGGGAGCTTGCGGCCGCACCCAGGGCCGCGATGAACTTTTACTGGCCCGGCCTGGGCCGGCAGGTCCGGCTCGCAGGGACAGTGGCTGAGCTCTCCGCTGACGCCTCCAGCATCGACTGGCACGAACGGCCCCGCGCGGACGGCAGCGACAACCCGAATTGGCAGCTCTACGCCCTCCAGCCCGCCGAGATTGAGTTCTGGCAGGCCGCCAACGACGGCCGGCATGTCCGGCACCGCGTTGGGCGGGATGGAACGCCGCTGGAATAAGCTCCGGGCCCTCGGGGTGCTCCGCTAGGCTGGCCGCATGACCTCACCTTCCCCAGACGCCCTCCTCGCTGAACTGCACAAGGCAGCCGACGCGCTGGCGGCCGCCCTGGACCCCATTCCGGACGACGGTGAAAAGGCGCCATCAACCCTTCCCGGCTGGAGCCGCGGCCACCTGCTGGCCCACATCGCCGGCATCTGCGACGCCCTCGCCCGGCAGGTGGAGTACGGCCGCCGGGGCGAGACGGTGCAGCTCTACGACGGCGGCGTGGAGGGACGCAACCGTGCCATCGATCTTGCGGCCGGGCACAGCCTCGGCCAGCACCGGAGCGACGTCACCACCGCCCTGCAACGGGCGCTGGCCGCCTTCGATGCGCTCACCGGGGCTGAGTGGCAGACGCCCATCGCCTTCCGCGACGGAGTCATTTTCGACGCAGGCCTGGCGCTCTGGCGCGAACTCGTGATCCACACCGCCGACCTGGACGCCGGCACGGGACCGGAAGTCTGGAACAAGGACTTCTGTTTCCACCTCTTCGACTTCCTGGCCGCCCGTGTCCCTGGGGGCACCAGGCTGGTCCTGCAGCCGGTGGCCCTCCCGCCGCTGAGCCTCGGCGCCGGCGGCAGCACCGTCGTCGTCAGCGGTATGGTGACCGATATTGCCGCGTGGCTCGCGGGACGGCAGCCATCGCTGGACAGCCTGCGCGCCACCGCCGCCGGGGACGGCACGGACCTTCCGGATCTGCTGCCCTGGCCTTCGGCGATGCCGGACCTTAAGAATTGATGCGCTATCACTTTTGGTTCCCAGACCATGGTTTTAGGGACCAAAAGTGATAGGGCAACGGTGCGGCTAGGCGGCCTCGCGGGCCAGCAGGCTCTCCTTGATGCGCAGGCCCCAGCGGAAGCCGCCCAGTGAGCCATCGGTACGAATGACGCGGTGGCATGGGACGAACAGCGCGGCCGCATTGAAGGCGCAGGCGCTGGCCGCTGCCCGCACTGCCTTGGGGTTCCCTGCCAGGGCCGCGTACTCGCTGTAGGTGACGGGAAAGCCGGGTTTGACCTCCCGCAGCACATCCCAGGCGTGGGCACGGAACGGGCCGGAGCGCTGCAGGACCGGAACAGCCATTGCCGGTGCCGGGTCGCCATCATAAAAGGCCTCGACGGCGGCCGAGATTCCCGCAAGGCCGGCCACCTCCTCCACGGCCTCGGGGCGCAGCCCGGGGTGGACCTGACCGATCAAGTCCGGCAGGCCCGCGGTCCAGCCCGAGGCCAGGACCGTGCCGTCACTGGCAAGGATGGTGAACGGACCGTCCGGGGTGGACAGCTGCAGCAGTTGGGCTTTCATGGCATCCCTTTCGCGGGAGTGGTGGGTGGAATGGCAGGCCATGCCGCGGCGCGCCACAGGTGCATGGTGGCGTAGGAACGCCAGGGGCTGGCCTCCCGGAAATCCGGTGTGAGGGTGTGCTCCCCGGAGTCGAGGATGCGGATGCCGTTCCGCACGGCGGCGTCGTTGGCGAGGAAGATGTCAGGGGCACCCAGAACGCGCATGGCCACGTACCCCACCGTCCATGGTCCCACCCCTGGCAGCGGAAGCAGGGCCGCTGTCAGGCTGGGCAGGTCGTCACCGTATCCGAACTCGAGCTGCCCGCGGGCCATCGCGTCCGCAGCGTGCAGCAGCGATTCGATCCTCCGTCGCGGCCCACGCAGCAAATGACCCGCTGCGGCGATTTCCGCGGGGGTGGGAAACAGTCGCTCCAGTCCCTCCCCGGGCGCGCTGCTGGGTGTGCCGGCGACTGACAGTTGGGTCAACGCCGTGCGGGCGGCCGCCACCGTAATCTGCTGTCCCACCATGGCCCGTACCAGGAGTTCCTGCGGGTCCAGCGCCCCGGGCAGCCTCATCCCGGGTGCGGCGGCAACGGAGCCCGCCAGCCGGGGGTCGGCGGCGAGGGTGCCGTCGATCGCTTCCGGATCCGCGTCGAGGTCGAACAGCCGCCGGACGCGGCTGAGAAGCGCCGGGAGGTCGCGCAGGTCCACCGCACCGACGGTGAGGGTCAGGGGCCGCCCCCGCGCGCCGTCGTCGTACTCCACCCGGAAGCGGGCGTCGCCATGGGGGAGGCGAAGGGTCCGGGCGTAGGAGGTGGGCGTGCCCTCCTCGATTCCAGGGATGGCACGCACGGCCAGGAAGGAGAATATGCCGGTATCGAAGGGCGCGCGGTAGGGCAGGCTCAGCGTCAGGGCGGTAGCGCCCCCGGCCGCTGCCGGATGCCGGGCGGTTCGGCGCAGCGCCGTGGGGGTCATGTCGAACACTTCGGCGATGGTGTCGTTGAATTGCCGGATGCTGCTGAACCCGGCGGCGAAGGCGACGTCGGCAAATTTCATGGAGGTGGACACCAGCAGGGCGCGTGCCGTCTGGGCCCGTGCGGCGCGGGCCAGCGACAAAGGACCTGCACCGAGTTCCTGGCCGAGGATGCGGTTGAGCTGGCGGGCGGAGTAGCCCAGCCGGGCAGCAAGACCCGCCACGCCGTCCCGGTTGATGACGCCGTCGTTGATCAGGCGCATGGCCCTGCCCGCGACATCCTGGCGTACATTCCAGGCGGGTGTCCCGGGCACCGCCTCCGGCAGGCAGCGTTTGCAGGCCCGGTACCCTGCCTCATGCGCGGCGGCGGACGTCTCGTAAAACGTCACGTTCGATGCCTTCGGCGTCCGGGCCGGGCATGAGGGCCGGCAATAGATCCCGGTGGTGCGGACGGCCGTGAAGAACTGGCCATCGAACCGGGGATCGCGGGCATCGATTGCCCGGTAGCGCTGCCAGAAGTCCATTCCTCCATCCTGCCAGCCGCACGCTACAGCTACTAGCGGGAATCGGACACGGCCGTGGCTGATGCCGGATTGTCGTTTCCTCCCGTGGGAACACCGGATTTCTGGGTACAGTCGAGCAATGGATGAGAGCCCTTCAACCGCCGGGCCGCTTCGGCAGTTCCTCTCCGGGGATGCCCGTGAACTCGCCCCGCAGCTGCTCGGCGCCGTGCTGACCCACCAATCCCGGGACGGCGCCGTGTCCGTCCGGCTGACCGAGGTGGAGGCATACCTGGGGCCGGAGGACTCCCTGCATCCAGACCCCGGCTCGCACACGTACCGGGGCCCAACGCCCCGCAACGCGCCCATGTTCGGTCCTGCCGGGCACCTCTACGTCTACTTCACCTACGGCATGCATCACTGCACCAACATTGTGTGCGGGCCCGAGGGCGTTGCATCCGCCCTGTTGCTGCGGGCCGGGGAAATCGTCGACGGGCTGGACGTGGCGCAACGCCGGCGCCCGACGTCGAAAACCCCCACCGACCTCGCCAGCGGGCCGGCCCGCCTGGCCAAGGCCCTGGGAATGACGACGGCGGACAGCGGCCGGGACGCGCTGGCTCCGCCTTTCGGGCTGCAGCTTCCCTCCGGTCCGGGCGGTCCCGTTAGTTCCGGTCCGAGGGTGGGCGTGGCCGGCGCCGGGGGATCGGACCGCTACGCGTGGCGGTTCTGGCTCACCGGCGACCCCACGGTCTCCAAATACAAGGCCGCGAAACCCCGGGCCCGGAAGCCGGCAGCCGGTGGGCCGCCCGGGGCCACCACGTTTCGCCTCCGTTAATCGAAATGGTTGTAGAATGGACGGTCTGTCTTTCGCGATAGGGGAACGTTGATGCTCGATGCCGAATTGGCCCACGAACGGGACTATGTTGCGGGCCTGTATGCCCGGCTGGAGGAGCTCCGCGAGGAAAAGCGCCGCCAACTGGCGCAGGTCCGCCGTGCCGGAGCCGTGGGCACCATGCAAAACGTTTCCGAACGTGATGCGTTCGCGGCCCTTTACGAGGACCGCCTGGCCCAGTTGGACGCCGTGGATGACCGGCTGGTGTTCGGCCGCCTGGACCTGGACTCCGGCGAAGCCCAGTACATTGGCCGGATCGGCCTCAGTACAGAGGATCTGCAGCGCCTGATGGTGGACTGGCGGGCCCCTGAAGCCGGCCACTTCTACCAGGCCACGGCTTTTGACCGGCAGGGCGTGCGCCGCCGCCGGCACCTGATCCTCCAGGGCCGCGAAGTCAAGGCCATCGAGGATGACGTCCTGGATGCGGGGATGCTGACGGACAGCGAATCGCTGCAGGGCGAAGGGGCCCTGCTCGCAGCGCTGAACTCCAAGCGGACCGGGCGCATGTCGGACATCGTCAGCACCATCCAGTCGGAACAGGACCGGATCATCCGGTCCTCCATCTCCGGCGCCGTCGTGGTCCAGGGCGGCCCTGGCACCGGCAAGACCGCTGTGGCGCTGCACCGCGCCGCCTACCTGCTTTACACCCACCGTGACCGCCTCAAGAGCGCGGGCGTGCTGCTGGTGGGGCCGTCGTCGTCGTTCATGAAATACATTGAACGGGTGCTGCCCTCACTCGGTGAGACCGGCGTTGTCATGGCCAGCGTTGGCCGCCTGATGCCGGGCATCCACGCCGTGCCGGAAACGAACCCGGACGTGGCCGCCATTAAGGGGCGCCTGGACATGGCTGCCATCGTAGCCAACGCCGTTTCCAACCGGATGCGTGTCCCTGCCCGGAACCGGATCCTGGAGGTGGACGGGCGCAAGCTGACGTTGACGCCCAGGCAGGTCCGCCGTGCCCGGGAACGGGCGCGCGCCACCGGGAAGCCGTACAACGAGGCACGGGTGACGTTCGTCAAGATCCTGCTGCGCGAGCTCACGGAGCAGATGACCGAACTCGTCGAGGCCGGGAACATCGGGAACAACGCGGACCGCTCGTACCTTACCGAGGACGTGCGCACTGCCCGGGACGTGCGGATCGCGCTGAACCTGTGCTGGATGCCCATGACGCCGGAGAAGCTGATCTCGGACCTCTTCAGCAAACCGGAAATCCTGGAATTCTGCACCCCCAACATGACACCGGACGAGCGGGCGCTGCTGCTGCGCCCCGCCGACGCCCCGTGGACCGAGTCGGACGTGCCGCTGCTGGACGAAGCCGCCGAGCTGCTGGGCGAGCTGGACCCGGCCGCCGGGCGGGGGCTGGTCCAGCAGGAGCACGACCGGGCCCGGGACCTGGCCAACGCCAAACAGACCCTGGTAAACATGGAGGCCGCCGGCGTCGATCCGCTGATGTCCGCCGAGGACCTTGCCGAGCAGAACCGGGAGCAGGAAGCCCGGCAGACCGCCGCCGAGCGTGCCACGAGCGACCGTACCTGGGCGTTCGGGCACATCGTGGTGGACGAGGCGCAGGAATTGTCGCCTATGCAGTGGCGGTTGCTGGTCCGGCGCTGCCCGCTGAAGTCCTTCACGATCGTGGGGGACATCGCCCAGACCAGTTCCGTGGCCGGCGCCAACTCGTGGCACAGCGCGCTGGCGCCCATGTTCGGTGACCGGTGGCAGCTGGAGGAGCTGACCGTCAACTACCGCACGCCCTCCCAGATAGCTGAGGCCGCCGTCAGGATGGCCAACGCCGCCGGTCTGGTGGTATCCGCCCCCAAGGCCGTGCGCGAGGGACGCTGGTCACCCATCATCGACGAGGTTTCTGCCGACGGCGTGGTGGACAGGCTCCTCGAGGTCCTCCCTGAGGAGTTGGGAGCGCTCGACGGCGGCCTGCTCGCCGTCATCGCCGACGGTGACCTCCTGCCCCGGGCAACGTCCGCCCTGCGTTCGGCATATGGCCGGCGGATCGGCACCGGTGCCGGCAGCTACGAACAGGACATCGTGGTGATCAGCCCGCGCGAGGCGAAGGGCCTGGAGTTCGACGGCGTCGTGGTCCTTGAACCGTCCGTGATGCTCAACCACGAGCACGGCAAAGTGGGAGACCTCTATGTCGCCATGACCCGCGCCACGCAGCGGCTCCGGTTGATTGCCGCCGAACCCGTACCGGCCGGGATTGCCGGCTGACCGGGCTCCCCGGCGTTACTGCTAACTTAGGAAGCGTGCCAGAACTGAACAACCTCGAACCGCAGCGCAACGACCCCACTTTCGCCAACATTTGGCAGGAACTGAAGTGGCGTGGGCTGGTCCATGTCTCCACCGACGAAGCAGAGCTGGAGAATCTCCTCGCCAACGGGCCGGTCACGTACTATTGCGGCTTCGACCCCACCGCGCCGAGCCTGCACCTGGGCAACCTGGTCCAGTTGCTGGTCATGCGGCGGCTCCAGCTGGCCGGGCACAAGCCGCTCGGGCTGGTGGGCGGCTCCACCGGCATGATTGGCGATCCGCGTCCGACGGCGGAGCGCACCTTGAACACCAAGGACACGGTGGCGGAGTGGGTTGGCTACCTCCAGGCCCAGGTCATGCGCTTCCTCAGCTTCGACGGGGACAACGCCGCCAGGATCGTGAACAACCTGGACTGGACAGCGCCGCTGAGCGCCATCGACTTCCTGCGCGAAGTGGGCAAGCACTTCCGGGTGGGCACCATGTTGCGGAAGGACGCCGTGGCGTCCCGGCTGAACTCGGATGAGGGCATCAGTTACACCGAGTTCAGCTACCAGATCCTGCAGGGCATGGACTACCTCCAGCTCTACCGCGATTACGGCTGCGTGCTGCAGACCGGGGGATCGGACCAGTGGGGCAACCTCACCAGCGGTACGGAGCTGATCCGCAAGGTGGAGGGCAAGAGCGTGCACGCCCTCGGCACCCCGCTCATCACCAACTCCGACGGAACCAAGTTTGGCAAGAGCGAGGGCAATGCCATTTGGCTGGATGCCGGCATGTGCAGCCCGTACGTCTTCTACCAATTCTGGCTCAACACGACCGATTCCGACGTTGTGGACCGGCTCAAGGTCTTCACATTCCTGACCCGGGCCGAGATCGAAGACATTGCCGCGTCCGTGGCAGAACGGCCCTTCGCCCGGGAAGGCCAGCGCAAACTCGCTTTTGAAGTGACCTCCCTGGTCCATGGCGTCGACGCCACCGAGAAAGTCATTGCCGCTTCGGCGGCGCTCTTCGGAAACGGCGATTTGGCTGCCCTGGACGAGGCAACCCTGCGGGCGGCAACCTCCGAACTTCCCAGCACCACCGTGCAGGTGGATGCGATGGGAATTGTCGATCTCCTGGTGGCATCCGGACTTTCCGAAAGCAAGTCCGCAGCGCGCCGGACCGTGGGGGAGGGCGGCGCCTACGTCAACAACGAAAAAGTGTCGGATCCGGAGGCCGTGATTCCGGAGTCTCAACTCCTGCATGGCCAATACCTGCTCCTGCGCAGGGGCAAGAAGAACCTGGCCACCGTAGAGGTGTTGGTTCCCTAGCATCTTCGGGTCATTGATGCACGCCCCCCGGCAACCGATTTGCGCGGCCGCCGGGGGGCGTGTATTGTTTTCTGAGTCGCCGCCGCTGAGTGGTGACAAACCCCCAACTGATAAGAAGCAATTCTTGCCGCGCACAGCGTGGAACTGGAGAAATTGCTTCTTATTCCGCTGGGCGGATTCATTCCACCGAGTGGATTCCGGGAAAATAACCGGATTTGCGAAAGTGAATATGAATGAAATAAGATGGAAACATCGCAGCGAAGAAATACGGAATAGAAATTCATCTGTTGAATTGTTTCCGGAAATATTCGAATGTGTCTGTTGTTTGAGAACTCAATAGTGTGCCAAGTTTGTTGATACCAATTGTTTTATTGATTGGTTGTTTTGGCTGTGTCGCCACCCCGTGGTGGCATGGTTTTTACAGCTGGTTTCAAATTTTGTGCAGTCGTGGTCGCCGTTATTTCCGGTGGTCGTGGTTGTGTCTGTTTTACTTCAACGGAGAGTTTGATCCTGGCTCAGGATGAACGCTGGCGGCGTGCTTAACACATGCAAGTCGAACGAGGGTCTAATACCGGATATGACCTTCCATCGCATGGTGGTTGGTGGAAAGCTTTTGTGGTTTTGGATGGACTCGCGGCCTATCAGCTTGTTGGTGGGGTAATGGCCTACCAAGGCGACGACGGGTAGCCGGCCTGAGAGGGTGACCGGCCACACTGGGACTGAGACACGGCCCAGACTCCTACGGGAGGCAGCAGTGGGGAATATTGCACAATGGGCGCAAGCCTGATGCAGCGACGCCGCGTGAGGGATGACGGCCTTCGGGTTGTAAACCTCTTTCAGTAGGGAAGAAGCGAGAGTGACGGTACCTGCAGAAGAAGCGCCGGCTAACTACGTGCCAGCAGCCGCGGTAATACGTAGGGCGCAAGCGTTATCCGGAATTATTGGGCGTAAAGAGCTCGTAGGCGGTTTGTCGCGTCTGCCGTGAAAGTCCGGGGCTCAACTCCGGATCTGCGGTGGGTACGGGCAGACTAGAGTGATGTAGGGGAGACTGGAATTCCTGGTGTAGCGGTGAAATGCGCAGATATCAGGAGGAACACCGATGGCGAAGGCAGGTCTCTGGGCATTAACTGACGCTGAGGAGCGAAAGCATGGGGAGCGAACAGGATTAGATACCCTGGTAGTCCATGCCGTAAACGTTGGGCACTAGGTGTGGGGGACATTCCACGTTTTCCGCGCCGTAGCTAACGCATTAAGTGCCCCGCCTGGGGAGTACGGCCGCAAGGCTAAAACTCAAAGGAATTGACGGGGGCCCGCACAAGCGGCGGAGCATGCGGATTAATTCGATGCAACGCGAAGAACCTTACCAAGGCTTGACATGAACCGGACCGCYGCAGAAATGTGGTTTCCCCTTTGGGGCTGGTTTACAGGTGGTGCATGGTTGTCGTCAGCTCGTGTCGTGAGATGTTGGGTTAAGTCCCGCAACGAGCGCAACCCTCGTTCTATGTTGCCAGCACGTGATGGTGGGGACTCATAGGAGACTGCCGGGGTCAACTCGGAGGAAGGTGGGGACGACGTCAAATCATCATGCCCCTTATGTCTTGGGCTTCACGCATGCTACAATGGCCGGTACAAAGGGTTGCGATACTGTGAGGTGGAGCTAATCCCAAAAAGCCGGTCTCAGTTCGGATTGGGGTCTGCAACTCGACCCCATGAAGTCGGAGTCGCTAGTAATCGCAGATCAGCAACGCTGCGGTGAATACGTTCCCGGGCCTTGTACACACCGCCCGTCAAGTCACGAAAGTTGGTAACACCCGAAGCCGGTGGCCTAACCCCTTGTGGGAGGGAGCTGTCGAAGGTGGGACTGGCGATTGGGACTAAGTCGTAACAAGGTAGCCGTACCGGAAGGTGCGGCTGGATCACCTCCTTTCTAAGGAGCACCTACAAYGTTCATTCCGGGATGTATGTCCTGGTGGTGGGGTTGTCAGGAGTAAAGGCCCGTTTCACGGACGAGTGTTTCGTGGCGGGTGCTCAAGGGTGGAATATCAATGAATAGCGGCYGTGGTGTTTTCTTCTTTCCTAGTACGGGCCAGTGATGGTTCTGGAACGGTGGGTGGGGGATGGCGCGGTTTAGTGTTTGGCACACTGTTGGGTCCTGAGGCAACAGGACCATTGGCGGCCCCTGTTGGGGGTTGTTGGTGGGACTTTGTTTCTGGTTTCCTGGCTGCACYGATCRCGCACGGTTTTGTGTGTGGGGTGTGTGGTTTGGGGTTGTTGTTTGAGAACTACATAGTGGACGCGAGCATCTTGTATAAGAAGCAATTTCCAAGAATATGAACCTGGATCTGGCCGCACTTTTTGGGTGTGGACGGTTTYGTGGTTCTCTCGAGAAATTTTTTTTGATCTTTGTGGTCAAGTTTTTAAGAGCACACGGTGGATGCCTTGGCATTAGGAGCCGAAGAAGGACGTAGGAATCTGCGATAAGCCTGGGGGAGTCGATAACCGGACTGTGATCCCAGGGTGTCCGAATGGGGAAACCCCGCTGAGCGCGCGAGTGACTTGGTGACCCGTACCTGAACACATAGGGTGCGTGGGGGGAACGCGGGGAAGTGAAACATCTCAGTACCCGCAGGAAGAGAAAACAATAGTGATTCCGTTAGTAGTGGCGAGCGAACGCGGATCAGGCTAAACCGTTCCATGTGTGATAGCCGGCGGGCGTTGCATGGTCGGGGTTGTGGGACTTTCCGTACTGTCTCTGCCGGGACAGTGGGGTGTGAYGTGCGCGCATAGGTGAACGGTTTTGAAAGGCCGGCCAGAGAGGGTGTTAGTCCCGTAACCGTAATGTGTTTGTGCCGCCTGTGAGAGTATCCCAAGTAGTACGGGGCCCGAGAAATCCCGTGCGAATCTGTCAGGACCACCTGATAAGCCTAAATACTCCCTAATGACCGATAGCGGACCAGTACCGTGAGGGAAAGGTGAAAAGTACCCCGGGAGGGGAGTGAAACAGTACCTGAAACCGTGTGCTTACAATCCGTCGGAGCAGCCTTGTAGTTGTGACGGCGTGCCTTTTGAAGAATGAGCCTGCGAGTTAGTGTTACGTCGCGAGGTTAACCCGTGTGGGGCAGCCGTAGCGAAAGCGAGTCTGAATAGGGCGTTGCAGTGGCGTGATCTAGACCCGAAGCGAAGTGATCTACCCATGGCCAGGTTGAAGCGACGGTAAGACGTCGTGGAGGACCGAACCCACTTCAGTTGAAAATGGAGGGGATGAGCTGTGGGTAGGGGTGAAAGGCCAATCAAACTTCGTGATAGCTGGTTCTCCCCGAAATGCATTTAGGTGCAGCGTTGCGTGTTTCTTGCTGGAGGTAGAGCTACTGGATGGCTAATGGGCCCTACAAGGTTACTGACGTCAGCCAAACTCCGAATGCCGGTAAGTGAGAGCGCAGCAGTGAGACTGTGGGGGATAAGCTTCATAGTCGAGAGGGAAACAGCCCAGACCACCAACTAAGGCCCCTAAGCGTGTGCTAAGTGGGAAAGGATGTGGAGTTGCCCAGACAACCAGGAGGTTGGCTTAGAAGCAGCCACCCTTAAAAGAGTGCGTAATAGCTCACTGGTCAAGTGATTCCGCGCCGACAATGTAGCGGGGCTCAAGTACACCGCCGAAGTTGTGGCATTCAGACATGTACTAAGCCTTCGTGGTTCAGGTGTTTGGATGGGTAGGGGAGCGTCGTGTGGGCAGTGAAGTCGCGGTGTAAACCAGTGGTGGAGCCTACACGAGTGAGAATGCAGGCATGAGTAGCGAAAGACGGGTGAGAAACCCGTCCGCCGAATGATCAAGGGTTCCAGGGTCAAGCTAATCTGCCCTGGGTAAGTCGGGACCTAAGGCGAGGCCGACAGGCGTAGTCGATGGACAACGGGTTGATATTCCCGTACCGGCGAAAAACCGTCCATGTTGAACAGGGGATACTAACCGCCCGAGACCTGCCTGACACCCCTTGTGGGTGAAGGGTTTTGGTGGAGCGCGGGACCTGATCCTGGGAGGCAAGCGTATTAACAGGTGTGACGCAGGAAGGTAGCCGAGCCGGGCGATGGTTGTCCCGGTCTAAGGATGTAGGGCGAGTGGTAGGCAAATCCGCCACTCATGGTGCCTGAGATCTGATGGGACCCCCGTTTGGGGGGATTTGGTGATCCTATGCTGCCGAGAAAAGCATCGACGCGAGGTTTTAGCCGCCCGTACCCCAAACCGACACAGGTGATCAGGTAGAGAATACTAAGGCGATCGAGAGAATTATGGTTAAGGAACTCGGCAAAATGCCCCCGTAACTTCGGGAGAAGGGGGGCCCCAACCTTGAACGGTACTAGCGACCGGGAGGGGATCGGGGCCGCAGAGACCAGGGGGAAGCGACTGTTTACTAAAAACACAGGTCCGTGCGAAGTCGCAAGACGATGTATACGGACTGACTCCTGCCCGGTGCTGGAAGGTTAAGAGGACCGGTTAGTCCGTAAGGGCGAAGCTGAGAATTTAAGCCCCAGTAAACGGCGGTGGTAACTATAACCATCCTAAGGTAGCGAAATTCCTTGTCGGGTAAGTTCCGACCTGCACGAATGGAGTAACGACTTCCCCGCTGTCTCAACCATAAACTCGGCGAAATTGCAGTACGAGTAAAGATGCTCGTTACGCGCAGCAGGACGGAAAGACCCCGAGACCTTTACTATAGTTTGGTATTGGTGTTCGGAGTGGCTTGTGTAGGATAGGTGGGAGACGTTGAAGCCCGGACGCCAGTTCGGGTGGAGTCATCGTTGAAATACCACTCTGGTCACTTTGGACATCTAACTTCGGCCCGTAATCCGGGTCAGGGACAGTGCCTGATGGGTAGTTTAACTGGGGCGGTTGCCTCCTAAAAAGTAACGGAGGCGCCCAAAGGTTCCCTCAGCCTGGTTGGCAATCAGGTGTCGAGTGTAAGTGCACAAGGGAGCTTGACTGTGAGAGAGACATCTCGAGCAGGGACGAAAGTCGGGACTAGTGATCCGGCGGTACATTGTGGAATGGCCGTCGCTCAACGGATAAAAGGTACCTCGGGGATAACAGGCTGATCTTGCCCAAGAGTCCATATCGACGGCATGGTTTGGCACCTCGATGTCGGCTCGTCGCATCCTGGGGCTGGAGTAGGTCCCAAGGGTTGGGCTGTTCGCCCATTAAAGCGGTACGCGAGCTGGGTTTAGAACGTCGTGAGACAGTTCGGTCCCTATCCGCTGCGCGCGCAGGAAATTTGAGAAGGGCTGTCCTTAGTACGAGAGGACCGGGACGGACGAACCTCTGGTGTGTCAGTTGTACTGCCAAGTGCACCGCTGATTAGCTACGTTCGGATGGGATAACCGCTGAAAGCATCTAAGCGGGAAGCTCGCTTCGAGATGAGATTTCCATACACATTTATGTGTGAGAGGCCCCCAGCCAGACCACTGGGTTGATAGGCCGGATGTGGAAGCGAGGACTAACGACTCGTGAAGCTGACCGGTACTAATAGGCCAACAACTTACACCACACAGA
>NZ_JBFRDA010000011.1:0-133815 GCF_052113345.1 Pseudarthrobacter sp. YAF2
CGAAGGAGCGTAAAAGCCATGGCAAAGTTCGAACCCATCAAGGGTGGCTACGTCTACCTCACCGTCGAAGACATCGAATACCGGGTCTACTACGAAGAAGCCGGTCAGGGCATCCCGCTGATCGTCGGACACACCGCAGGCTCCGACGGACGCCAGTACCGTCACCTTCTCAACGACGACGAGGTCACCTCACGCTACCGCGTCATCGCCTTCGACCTTCCGTTCCACGGCAAGTCCCTGCCTCCGCACGGTGAGAAGTGGTGGACGAAGGAATACACCATGACAAAGTCCCGGATGATGGCCTTTCCCAACGCCCTCTCAGAAGCACTGGAACTGGACCGTCCCGTGTACTTGGGCAGCTCCATGGGCGGGCACCTGGCCATCGATCTGGCCTCGAACTTCAACGACCGCTACCGTGCCACCATCTCCGTCGAAGGCGCCCTTCGCTCCGCCGCCGAGTACGTCGAGGTCGGCATGGACGGGATCCGCCGTGAGTTCGACAACCCCAACGTCTCACGCACCTCAACGGGCGCGGCGATGCTCCTGAACATCTCCCCCTACTCCCCGGAGGAGAACGTCCGTGAGATCCAGTGGGAGTACCAGTGCGGCGGACCCGGTGTCTTCGCCGGTGACCTCTACTACTACTACTACGACCACAACGTCAGCCCAGAAGAAGCAGCAGCGATCGACACCAGCAAGTGCATGCTCTACTTCCTGACCGGCGAATACGACCCCAACACCTCCCCGGCCGACACCAAGGAAGCAGCAAACCTGGTCAAGGGCTCCAAGTTCTGGGAAATGCCCAAGCTCGGGCACTTCCCGGTCACCGAAAACTACGACGAGTTCCGCAAGTTCCTCCTGCCCATCCTCGAAGAAATCGAAGGTAAGTCCGCCTAGGAACCACCTCACGGCGGGCCGGCACTATCCGGCCCGCCGGACTCCAAACATCCTCACCGAAGCATCAAGAGGCTTACTACGCCGCCAAGTCCTTAGGCCGCCATGCCCAAAGATGCACCCCGTTCCCCACACCATTGAGGCAAACATGTCAACAACAGAGAACACTGCCTGGCGGCCGGCGCACGTTACTACCCGCCAAATCACCTTCGCATCCATCATCGCTTTCCTGGCATGGACATTCGCCGTCTACGATTTCATCCTCTTCGGCACCCTCCTGCCGGAGATCGGCAAAGACCTTGGCCTGAACGAAGCCGAACAGGCATCACTGGTGACCTGGATGTCGGCCGGCGGCGTCGTCGTCGGGCTTCTCGCAGGACCGGTAGTCGATAAGTTCGGGCGCAAAACCGGCATGGCTTTCGCCACAGCAGGTGCAGGCGTCGCGTCCGCCCTGACCGCACTGGCCGCGTTCGTCCCGGCTCCTATCCTCATCGCCATCCGGTCCCTCAGCGGCCTCGGACTCACCGAACAGGGCATCAACGGCGCCTACCTCAGCGAGCTCTACGGCGCTTCGGATGACCCCCGCATCAAAAAGCGTCAGGGCTTCATCTACTCGATCGTCCAGGGCGGTTGGCCCGTCGGGGCACTTCTTGCCGCAGCATTGACGGCCGTCCTGCTGCCTACCCTTGGCTGGGCCGGTTGCTTCATCTTCGCGGCCGTTCCCTCCTTTGTCGTTGCGATCCTGGCCCGCAAACTCCGGGAATCACCACAGTTCGAAACAGTCGCCAAACTCCGCCAGCTCAACGCCGACGGCCACCACGCTGACGCCCTGGAACTGGGATCAATCCTGGGCATGAATGACGAGCGCGAGAAGCCCAGCACCATCGCGGACATCTTCAAGGGCCGTAACCTGCGAACCACGCTCGCGCTGTCCTTTGGCCACGTCCTGAACTACTTCCCCGTTCTCGTCTTCAACATCCTCGGCACTACGGTGCTCACGACGGTTCACAACTTCGCCTTCGCGGACGCCCTCACGCTGCTGCTGATGTCCAACTTCGTCGCTTACCTCGGTTACCTCTTCCACGGCCTCATGGGAGACCGATTCGGCCGCCGCAACATCATCGCCTTCGGCTGGATGGCCAGTGGTGTCGTATTCACCGCCATGATCTTCGGACCCAGCGACTACTGGACCGTGGTCGCCCTCTACAGCCTCGGCCAGTTCTTCCTCAACGGCCCCTACGCAGCGGTACTCTTCTTCGTCGGAGAAAGCTACGACACAAGTATCCGCGGACGAGGCTCTGCCTTTGTCGCAGCAGTCGGCCCCATCGGCGCCATCCTCGCCAGCGCCGCCGCCGCCGTCCTGCTAAGCAACGGCTTCGACTGGACCATGACCGCCTTCCTGTTCGGCTCCATCCCGCTGGTCCTGTCCGGGTTCTCCGTGCTGTTCGCCCGCAAGCACCAGCACGTCATTGATCCCGTCCACGTCCCCTCACCAACTGACGTAGAGGACCCAACCCCGAGGTAATCAGCCCACAGATCCGGACCCGTAAAACCGCTGACTCGCGCCCAAGCCCCCCGGTGCACAGGCCGTGCACCGGGGGAGCGACCCCCTCATCGTGGGGACCTCACTGAACCACACACACTGGAGCAAGATCATGGAGCAAGAACCAACTGCTCAGCTTTCCGCGGACCTGAACTACGGTGCGTCGGCACGCACCATAGAGCCCTACGGCATCGAGCACATCCCCGAAACCGACCGCCACGGAAAGCCCTACACACAATTCACCACCTGGCTGTCCGCGAACCTGACCCTCAGCCTGCTCATCACAGGCTTCTTCCCGGCTTTGCTTGGCCTGTCTGTATGGCAGTCCCTCAGCGCAGTGGTCGTCGGCTCATTGCTTGGCGCCCTCCTGATGGGAGTCCTTTCCACCATGGGGGTCAGGTTGGGCGTGCCCGTCCAGATCCAGGCCCGCGGGCCCCTCGGATTCCTCGGCAACCTCCTGCCCGTTTCCTTCGTCAATGTTTTTGCCTCTGTGGGCTGGGCTGTCGTCAACACCGTTTTCGCAGCCTTGGCACTTCAGCAGATCATCAACATCCCCTTCTGGCTGGGCGCAGGACTGATCTTCGCGGTCGTCGCGATTTTCTCCGTCTGGGGCTACAACCTGCTCCACCTGATCAACAAGATCGGCAGCGTAATCCTCGGGGTCCTTTTCCTCATCATCACCATCCTTGCCCTGCGCCAGGCTGACTGGTCCTTCGGCGTCAATACCGAAGCCCCTGCTTACATCGGCGAAGGCGGCGGATGGATCACCGCCGTCGGATTCTTCCTTGCCTGGTCCCTCGCCTGGGCACCATTTGCCTCGGACTTTGCCCGCTACCTGCCAATCAAGACCTCGGCAACACGAGTTGCGTCCTTCACCGCACTGGGAAATCTTGTGCCCTCGCTCTGGCTCGGCTGCACCGGCGTTCTGGTTTCGAATTTCGCCGGGGGACTGGCCCCGGTCGAAGCAATCGCCGAGCTCACCGGTGACTGGGCACCACTGGCGATGGCAGCCCTGGTTCTGGGTTGCCTTCCAACCAACGGGCTGGTTGTTTACGGCGGCGCCCTTTCGGTACTCACCCTTGGCATCAAGGTGTCCCGGCAAGTCGGTGCCATGCTGATCGTTGTCGTTGCCTACGTCATCGCACTGCTGATCGTTGTCGTTGCCTACGTCATCGCACTGCTGCTGCAGGAAAACATCTACACAACGTTCTACGACTTCCTGCTCCTTTCCGGATACTTCATCGCCCCCTACATGGTTGTTGTGCTCCTCGATTACTTCGTAGGAGGCCGGCGCAGGCTGGACAGGCTCGGCGAACTGTTCGACAAACGCAGAGCCGTTGAATGGGGCTTCTTCGCCTGGCTGATTGGTTGCGCGGCTTCGGCACCCTTCTGGGTCTGGACCCGGTGGACCGGACCGATAGCGGCTGCCAACCCGGAATTGGGGGACCTATCCCATTACGTCGGAGCCCTGGTGGCCGCCGTGGCCTACCTCGCCTTCCTCCGCTTCCGTCCCCTGAGCAGGACGACCCCGGCGTTGAACCGGCCCGAATCCAAGACAGCAGCACCGTCCCCCAGCTACGAGAAGCAGGGCTAAAGCCGCCCATCTACCCAGTAGCCGGGCGTCCTTGGGCGCCCGGCTACAGGCATTCACCCCGGCTACCCACGGCCGGATGATGCCGCCAGACTAGGTCACAGAGGCCACCAGAGAGGATAAGAAAGTGCAAAAAGAAGGTTCAAAGACACTTCGGTTGATGATGCCGCAATGGCAGGGGGGCAACAACGAGCTGTACCCGATCGGGTCCGAGTTGCTTGCTTGGCTGGCACCCGCCAGTGACGCACCAGTGGCGAGGGTACCGGTGGAGCCCTTCCACAGCGATGACACCCCCGAAAACGGCATCTCCCATCGCACCGCGTTGTTGAAGCAACTTAAGGAAGCCCGCGTCCTGATAGATGCTGAACAGCCGGATAAGATCGCCGTCTTTGGCGGTGACTGCCTGGTGGAGCAGGCGCCGTTTTCCTACCTGAACGAAAAGTACAACGGCGAGCTGGGTGTTCTTTGGATCGACTCCCATCCCGACGTCAAGACAACCAAGGACTTCACCAACGCCCACACTATGGTCCTGGGAAATCTGCTCGGTGAAGGTGACCCGGAGTTCGCCGCCGAAGTACGCGTTCCTCTATTGCCACAGAAGGTGATGTACGCCGGGTTGCGCGAAACCGGCCTCACGGAGCAGGAATCCGAGGTCATAAGCCGTCTCGGGTTGAAGGTCGCAAGCCCGGAAGTCCTCCAGCATGACAGCACCCCAGTCCTGGAATGGATCGCAGAAAACAACATCACGCATCTGGCCATCCATCTCGATCTTGACGTGCTTGACCCCGCCACTTTCCGCTCCGTCCTATTCGCCGAGCCAGAACCCGAAATTGATTGGCTCAAGATGTACCCAGCAGGGAAAATGACCTTCACCCAAGTGACACGGCTCATCTGTGACGTAGCAGAACGCACGGATGTCGTCGGCATGGGCATCGCCGAACACCTCCCCTGGGACGCGGCGCACCTGAAGAACGCACTCTCAAAATTCCCTGTCCTCAGCTAAGGTGCCCGGCCTCAGGCCGCTCCGCCAGCTGAACCAGTAACAAGGCCCCGCAACACCGGTGGCACGGACAGAAAGAGGAAAGACCTTGTCGGAATCAATGCGTGGCTACGCAATGCTCAAGATCGGCGAGACCGGATGGATTGAAAAGCCCCTTCCCGTCTGCGGGCCGATGGATGCCATTCTGAAGCCAACCATCCTTGCTCCATGTACCACTGACGTGAAGACAGTCTGGAAAGGCGCCCTTGGCGAACGTCATCACATGATCCTGGGCCACGAGTCCTGCGCCGAAGTTGTTGAGGTCGGTTCTCTGGTCAAGGACTTCAAACCCGGCGACCAAGTCGTGGTTCCGGCCGTCACACCCAACTGGAGTTCCCTCGAAGCCCAGGGCGGAGCCTCCTCACATTCGGGCGGTATGCTCAACGCCTGGAAATACTCCAACACGGAAGACGGCATGTTTTCCGAGTACTTCGCCTGCACCGACGCCGACGGCAACCTCGCACTCATTCCCGAAGGAGTCGCTCCCGAAGAAGCCGTCATGCTCAGCGACATGGTCCCGCCGGGGTTCCAAAGCGTCGAGCTCGCGGACGTCCAGTTCGGGGATACCGTGCTCGTCATCGGAATAGGACCAGTGGGGCTCATGGCAGTCGCAGCCAGTCTGCTTCGTGGAGCCGCCAGGGTCATCGTCGTCGGCTCCCGCCCGGCATCTATCGCAGCAGCAAAAGCTTACGGCGCGACCGAATTCATCAAGTATAAGGACGGAGCCATCGAAGACCAGGTGCTGAAACTCACCGGAGGCAAAGGCGTGGACCGTGTGTGCGTCTGCGGCGGTGACGGTGAAACCTTCACGGCCGCAGTCCGATCAGTAAAGCCCGGAGGCAAAATCGGCAGCGTCATCTCCATGGACCTGCACGACACCGTGCAAGTACCCAGCCCCGAATGGGGATTCGGCATGGGCGACAAACAGATCATCGGAGGCGCCATGATCGGCGGACGCCTCCGTCTGGAGAAGCTCGGGGCGCTTCTATCAGCAGGCCGGCTAGACGTTAAACCCCTCATCACGCACCGTTTTCACGGCTGGGAAGGCCTCGAAGAATCAATCTTTTTGGCACGAAACAAGCCCGCGGACCTGATCAAATCCGTGGTCACGCTCTAGGATTCGGCAGCCAGATTGGTAGGCCGGCCCGGCAATTGTTTACAAGGGTCGGCTATGGCACCTGAGCCTGAGCTTTGAGCAAGCCGTTTAGACCACAAACTTTTGGTCGCACACTACACGCCGTTGTGAACCGCAAAGGTCTAAGAAACCGCGCACAGAATCGAAGGAAGAGGAACGACCATGTCCGCAGAGACGTCGCCTATCGTTGTCAAAGTCGAGGACGCCGCTTCGGTAAACCGCGAACTAGAGCACGCAAGCGCAGTACTGCGCGAGAAGGCCACGAGCTCGGGCCTTCTCGTGACCAGGGTGGACTTCACAACGTACACGGTCGCCCTCAGCCCCGACATCCCGTTCGGCTTCACCCGGGAACTCGATCTGCTCTGAAGGAGGCGACACCTATGCATCCGGCACTGAACACGACCCCATCCCTTTTCCAGGGCTCCCGGCACCAGAGCAGTGTATTAGTCCTTGGCGTCTTGTACCCAAGCGTCCAACCCGCAACGGTGTCTGCGCACTTCGAGGAATTTCGCGTCTCTCCCGCGCAAGGTCTATCCATTGCGCGACAACGGGCAGATGTAATCTTTTTCGACCCAATATCCAGTAATGGAAACAGTTCCGTAGCGCCAAGCACTGGCAGCAGGCGTGCAAGTCGGAACGACGCCATTAAAGCCGTCACCCGTGATCTGGCAGTGCTTTGCCGCGGCCGCTCCCCCCACCAGTAGCCCAACGCCGATAATTATGATTCCGTCAAGCTACGTCGCGTCGGCTATGGCACGGCAGGGCAGCGGCTCACCCCAGCTTGGCGTGGCGCAAGTACTGGTAGACGGTCTCCCTGCTGATCCCATGATCGCGGGCAAGGTCGGCTTTGGGAACCCCGGCGCCGGCACGGTGGACCAACTCGGTGGCCCGTTCGGGGGTGAGGGTCTTTTTCCGCCCTTTGTAAGCGCCGCGCTGCTTGGCCAGAGCAATGCCTTCTCGCTGGCGTTCCCTGATGACGGAGCGTTCGAACTCTGCGAAGGGCACCCATGACGGAGAGCATGAGGTTGGCCATGGGGGATTCCTCTCCAGTGAAGACCAGGCTCTCTTTGACGAACTCCACCCGCACGCCTTTGCGAGTAAGGGCCTGGACCAGCCCCGCAGGTCATCGAGGTTTCGGGCGATCCTGTCCATGCTGTGCATAACCACGGTGTGCGGACATCCAGAGCCTCTCCTTGGCCCGGCTCAAGACTGTCCCGCAGCTCCGCCATAACGATGCTGCCGGCCTCTCCGTTTTGCGGCGCCCTGCCTGCGAGTACATTTTTCGTGCTGTCCATGACCGACCCGGCAGTGGGTTGCAGACTTCGTGCACAGCGCCGGCTTGATCGTGAGAATTGCCCAGTCAGGGGAGCTATTCCTGCTTTTGCGCAGGGTCACCAGAGCGTTAACAAACTGGTAACACATCAATATATCGATATCTATTGACCTATTGAATTGCTGTTCCTAAGGTTGAGGAATCCAAGCCAGCAAGGAGCACGAATCTCATGGATGGTATCCACGATCTTGGGGGGCGAGCAGGGCTGGGCCCGATCGCGCCAGAGGCTGATGAGCCTGTTTTTCATTCGGATTGGGAACGGTCAGTTCTAGTGATGTTTCCCGCCATGGCATTGGCCGGAGCGTTCAACCTTGACCAGTTCCGCGGAGGAATGGAGCAGATTCCGCCGCACGACTATCTGACAGCGCAGTACTACGAGCACTGGATAGATTCGATGCTCCACTATGGGATCGGGGCAGGAATTTTCGATCCGGAGGAGGTCCAACGTCTCACAGAGTTCTATAAGCAACATCCGGATGAGGCCCCGCCGTCCCGCCGCGACCCGGACCTGGTGCAGACGCTCCAAAAGATGATCGCGGCCGGAGACGATTATCGGCGCCAGAGCGAGAAGGAAGCCGCGTTTGCTCTCGGTGACAAGGTCGTCGTTAGGCCTGAGGTCTCAACTACCCATACGCGGCGTGCGGCGTACATCCGCGGACGTACCGGTGAGATCGTAGCGGCCCACGGAGCTTACGTCTTTCCCGATACCAACGCCGTGGGCGCCGGTGAATGTCCGGAGCATCTATACACCGTGAAGTTCAGTGCAGACGAATTGTGGTCCGACAGCGCAGACCCAAAAGCAGTGAATTACTTCGACGTATGGGAACCCTACCTGAAACGCGCTGACCCGACCGGTAATCGCGGCTAGACCAACCTCCGCCTCCCCTTCTGACAGAATCGAGCCTGACCAGTGGCCACACTTAGTCCGCAGCCCAGCACCTTTCCGCGATCCAATGAAGAGATCGCCGCGCGAGTAAAAGCGATGGAAGCCATCCTTGTTGAAAAGGAACTCATTTCCACCGACGCTATTGACTACATGTCCTCTGTCTACGAAAAAGAGGTCGGCCCCCAACTCGGCGCGAAAATCGTTGCGCGAGCTTGGGTCGATCCCGAGTTCAAAAACCGCCTCCTCGCTGACGCCACGAGCGCGTGCCAGGAAATGGGTGTCGGCGGTATGCAGGGCGAGGAGATGATCGCTCTGGAGAACACGGACTCGGTAAACAATCTCGTTGTCTGTACGTTGTGCTCGTGCTATCCCTGGCCCGTCCTGGGTCTACCGCCGAACTGGTACAAGTACCCCGCATACCGAGCCAAAGCTGTGCGTAATCCGCGGGAGGTCATGGCGGAGTTCGGCTACTTCCCCGACCCCAGCATCGAGATTCGGGTATGGGACTCAAGCGCCGAACTCCGCTACTGGGTTTTGCCGCAACGGCCCGAAGGAACCGAGGGCTTCACTGAGGAACAGCTCACTGAACTCGTCACTCGCGACTCCCTGATTGGCGTCTCCGTACCACCCGCAGCCATTGAGGCCTGACATGAACAAGATCAACGTAGAAACGGATACCAAGGAAAGCCTCGATAGCTTGGTGGAAGCCCTGCCATTCAGCGAGCAGATTCCGCGCCGCTCGGGAGAAGTTGCCTTCGACCAGGCCTGGGAGATCCGCGCCTTCAGCATCACGACGGCCTTGCACGCGCAGGGCCGGTTCGAGTGGAAGGACTTCCAGGCCCGTCTCATCAAATTGATCAAGGAGTGGGAGGCCTCGAACACCAGTTCCAGCGATTGGAGCTACTACGAACGATGGATGATGGCGCTTGAAGAACTGATGCAGGAAAAAGGGATGGTTGCGGGCAGCGAGCTCGAGAGCAGGACGCAGGAGGTCTTGGCGGTTCCGCCGAACAATAACCACCACCATGCCGTGCGGGAACCCATTGCCGTCTCCGCTCCCGTCGCTTCTTCCGAACGGGGAGAAGCTCACCGTCGCGACCAGTAGGAAAAGGTCCCGCCTCGGTTGCCTATGCCAATCGCGGGAAAGCGAGCCCTACCGGCCCGACGATCGGATGTAGAGGAACTACCCAATCGCTGACTCCACCAGGAGCCCTTACAGCCACCGCCGACGCCTGCACCCGCCTCAGAGACCACAGCGGGCTGAGAAATGGGCATACCGAGACGCTGCCGGCTTAATCGGTGTCCTCAACCCCGCCCCGGGATCCGACCTGGTCGGACACCTACCAAAGGAACCAGATTGACGACCGCCATCGCCAGACCCCACTTTGACCGCACATGGTCTCGCGCCGAACGTCGACGCCTTGCATTGATCCTCGCCGCCGTTCTCCTGCTGCATGTCTTGGGTGTCGCTCTGCACCTTTTTTTCAGTGGCGACCCGGCAGGGGCAGGTGGACTGGCGGGATCAGCCATGCTTGCCTACATGCTGGGCGTCCGACATGCATTTGATGCCGACCATATCGCCGCTATCGACGACACCACCCGCTTGATGCTCGTCCGAGGCCGCCGTTCCGTAGGCGTGGGCTTCTTCTTTGCCATGGGGCACTCAACGGTCGTGCTCGTCCTGGCGCTCTTTATTGCATTCGGCGCCAGCTCTTTGAAGTCGACGGACCTTGCTGGCGTCCAGGAGGCCGGGGGACTGGTCGCGGCAATCGTGGCCACAGTTTTTCTCCTGCTCGTGGCCGGACTCAATTCATTAGTTCTGCGCAACCTCGTCACGCTCGTGCGCCGGCTTCGCGCGGGTGAAGACGTCTCTGGAGATCTCGAACACAGCATGGCAGAACGCGGTCTATTCAACCGACTACTCGGCGGCCGATTCCGGAGTCTGATTCGTTCCTCCTGGCACATGTACCCCGTTGGTCTGCTCATGGGCCTGGGACTGGAGACCGCCTCCGAAATCGCTTTACTGACCCTCACGGCCTCGGCTGCTACAGGTGGCGCAATGTCACTGCTGGCAGTTCTCAGCTTGCCGTTGCTATTTGCTGCGGGGATGAGCGCCTTTGATACAGCGGACTCGCTCTTCATGGCACGTGCCTATTCCTGGTCCTACCACGATCCTCAACGGCGGTTGTACTTCAACACCGCCACCACAGGAGTGACAGTCGTGATTGGCTTTTTCGTCGCCGCTATTTATTTGTGCGGGCTGTTAACCGAACTTCCGATGTTTGGCTGGCTCGCTCCGGTCGCTGATGTTTCCCAGAACTTCGAACTTTTCGGATTCGCCGTGGTGGGTATGTTCATCGTCGCCTACGTGGCAGCGTGGTTTTTCGCCCGCTCAGGAAACGCGGGCCCTGAAGCCACGGAGAGCCCGTCCATCTTTAATTCAAGGAAATGAGCAGAATTGCGTTCCGGCATAAAGTCCGGGGCGGCCGGCGCTCCAGGCCCGATCAGAGGATCAAAGGCTCGACGCTTCCGGCAATGACCCGCTTGGGAACAGGGCTGCAGCGATGATCAACGAAACAACCGTCAGCTCACCGCTGTGGTCGATTAGTGCACGAATGAGGGGCAAATCGGAAAAGGATGGGCATGACCGGGCAGCTACACGCACTCTTCGGCCCCGTACAGCAGGGGTCCAGCCTGGGGCGGGTCGTCGTGCGGCAGGACGTCGGCTCACCAAGAACGTGAAGAACGCAGTTGCGCCCGTTGGCAACAGTGCGCACTGCAGTCGGCAGTTCCTGCCTCATTGCACGCTATCCGCTCAGGCGGAAGCGCGGAAGCACGGAGGCCGGGACAAATAGAGAGATGTCGTACGTGGAAAAACTCATGAACGCAACCGGCCCCAGTGTGTATTCAACGACAGGACGTTGCTTCGCCTGTACTTTCAGGAACTACCATCCGCGACCGGAGTCCCGGGTTTCGCAGCGGCGATAGCTGGTCAATGGAGCTTCAGGGCGAGCCCAAAGACAGCGCTCAACTTTGGGTCCTGGCCATCAGCAAGATGCATTCTTCTTGTCTTCCCCTGTCTTTAGCCGGCGGGGGACGACGCCGGTTTACCGCGGGTAGGCCGCCTACGAGTGTTAGGTGTTGTGCTGTGGGGCGTCGACCGGCGGAAATAGGATCCCGTATGATTTGCACCAGTGCCTGGCCGCGGATGACCCGCCCGATATGAGCAAAGTGAGGGTGACGCCGGATGGACCTGGAGCGAGTTCAGCGCGCAGGAGTTTCCCTTTTTGCCACAAAGGGGTTTGCGGCAACGGGTATCCGTGAGTTGGGGACTGCTGCCGGCATTAACTCGGCGACGCTGTACCACTATGTGGGCAGCAAAGAGGACCTTCTCGTCAGCATCATGCGGGCGTGCCTGCAGGGTTTTATTGAGGCGGGTGTGGCGGCTTTGCGAGCCAGTTCCGAGCCAGTGGTTCAGCTTGCCGGGCTGGTGTCGTCCCATGTCGGATTCAGCGCGGTCAACCAGCTCACAGCCAGGGTGGCGGAGTATGAGATGCGCGCCCTGTCGGACGCCGCCCGTCCCGAGCTTCAGAACATGAGGGACGAATATGAGTCGCTGTTCGCTCAGGTATTGGAGCGAGGTCAACGCATCGGCGTGTTTACGACGCATGATTTGTCGATGGCCCGACTCGCCATCGTGGAAATGGGTACTGGCGTAGCTCATTGGTATCGGCCGGAGGGTCGATTGGACCTCCCGGACGTCCAAAGATTTTTCGTGGACATGGCTTGTAAAGTGCTTGCCGTAGACCCGGCAGCCCTGGAGGGCATCGACTACGTGCATGCCCCCAAACTACTTCCGAGCGAGCCGCTCCGTGCCGGCGCGGGGGACCAGCGCCGTTGGGGGTAGCCGGCCGTTAGGGCCGGCTACCCCGCGCCGCTCACACATCTGAAATTGCCAGGCTCCGTAGTTCCTTACGCATAATTTTTCCGGTAGCCGTCATTGGCAGCTCATTCAGGTACGAAACTGAGCGGGGGTATTGATAGAACGCAAGCTTGAGTTTTACGTGGTTCTGCAACTGGGCAGTCAGTTCCTCCGACGGGACGACGTCTTGGGCGAGGACTATGAAGGCCTTCACGGCCTCGCCCCGCAACTCATCAGGAACGCCTATAACGGCGGCCATCGAAACTGCGGGATGGGACATCAGGCATTCTTCAATTTCACCGGGGCCAACACGATACCCTGCCGTTGAGATGACGTCATCGGCGCGGCCTTGGTACCAAAGGTCGCCGTTTGCGTCGGCTTTTGCCAGGTCTCCAGTGTGGATCCAGCCGGCGTGTATTTTCTCGGCCGTCTTCTCTGGATCATTCCAGTATCCGATCATTTGGCCGGGGTTACCGGCACCGATGCAGATCTCACCCGTCTGCCCCTCGGGTACAGGAGCACCCGAGGGATCGAGGAGTTCGACCCGGAAGCCGGGAAAGGCCCTTCCCATGCAGCCTGGACCGCTCACTCGCTGCGCCCGCGAAGTGCCGACGGTGAGGTTCATTTCGGTCTGCCCGTAGAACTCGTTGATTGGTGCCTGGAATGTCTCCTCGACCCATCGTTCGAGAACTTCGCCCAGCGCCTCACCGCCGGTTGCCAGAGTAAGGATAGCGGTGCCGGCGGCAGAACTGGCGTCGATACCGGAACTCCTCATCTGCTTCAAGGCGGTTGGCGGAATAAAGGCGCAGGTAATCCGGTGCGACTTCATCAGCTCTAGTGCGCGCGTGGGCTCGAACTTGTCTGGTGTGGCTACGACCGGGCATCCGAGGGAGAGGGCCGTGAACAGGACATCGAACAGGCCACCAATCCAGGCCCAGTCGGCAGGCGTCCAAAAGACATCGTTGGGTTGCGGCGCGTTTCCAAATGCTGTCCGCACCCCGGGCATGTGGGCCAGAAGTATTTGGTGGCCGTGTAGTGCCCCTTTGGGATTGCCGGTGGTCCCCGAGGTGTAGATGATGATCGCCGGTGACTCTGGACCTGTAGCGGCCTGGTCGTACGATTCCGCTTGGGTTTCAAGCTCTGTCGCGTAATCATGGATGGTTGCAGGTCCATTGACTGACGTGAAGTCCTTGCCGACGACAACTACGTGTTGGAGCCCGGCCACGGTGGGAAGCGCTCCCTTGACCCGCTCATAGCATTCCGCGTCGATGATCAGGATTCTGGCTCCGGAATGACGCAGTCGGTAAGCAACCGCTTCAGGTCCGAATTTAACGGACAGCGGAACCGTAACGAATCCACCTCGGAAACTCCCGAGGTGTGCCGTGAGTACCTCGACGCCCTGGGGAATCATGACGCCCACTCGGTCTCCCCGGTTCAGGCCCCAGCGCTGCAGCAGTCCCAAGAACTTCCTGCTCAATGTCCCGAGCTGGCCGAAGGAATATGTTTCGGCAGAGGTGCCGGAATCGACGATGAGCGCGGGATCAGCTGCTGTTTGGAGGTCAGTGCAGGCTTCGGCGACATTGAAACTGCCCGGGATGGCCCACTGAAAATTCGTGGCGTCCAGGTCCTGCCACCAGTCGTGTACGGTACTGAGGCTCACTGTACTGCCTGCGATTCGGTGCTGGGTGCGACCAAAGCCGCTGCGCGCCCAGCTACGAGCAGGGAGAAGTCTCCACTCAAGACGACTACACCGTCTTGGTTGATCAGTCTGGCTGAGCTCGTGACGACGGCGGTCTTGCCGTCCTTGCGGGGGGCAACTGCTGATATTTCGCTGAGTGCGTGTACTGAATCGCCAAAATAGGTCGGGGCTTTGAACCTGACGTTGTCCAGGCTGTAAAAGCACAGGAGGTAACTGGGATGGAGCTCCACAAGTCCAAGGAGGGTCGAGATCATCAGGGCTCCGTGAGCAATCTGCTTACCGAACCGTGTCCCTTCCGCGTATTGCGGGTTCAAATGAAGTGGGTGGCGGTCCCAGGTAAGTTCTGCGAACGAGCGGACATACTCCTCAGTCACTGTCCGGGAACCAGTTGTGGCGAGATCGCCGACTTCGATGTCCTCATATGGCTTTGAGATCATGGTGCTATTCCTTAGAGAGGGGTTGAGGTGAAATTAGGCCGAGGGGTTGGCCTCGTCGAGAGGCCTGTAGACGCCTTGGTCGTCGATGTACATGTCCCGGCTTCCCTTTTCCAGGTCCGATTCGCGGATGAAGTAGACACTGATGAATGAGACAAGTGCAAGGAAGGCTACATAGACGCCCACCGCTTGAGAGCCGCCGGTGGAGGCGACAAGGACCGAAGCGATCATTGGCGCAACAGCCCCGCCCAGGAGCACTCCCATCTGAAAGCTTATGGATGCTGCGCTGAAGCGGACCCTGGCCTCAAACAGCTCGGCGATAAACGTTGCCTGCGGACCGTAAGAGATGCTGAAGATGAAGGCACCTAAAACCAAGGCTGCGGTGGTCAACCAGAAGTTCTTGGAGTCAAGACCGGCAAAGGCAGCGAAAATCCAGATTCCCTGGCCGGCGACACCCCAAAGCATAAGCCTGCGCCGCCCGAGGGCTTCGGAGAGCTGTCCGAAAAGGGGGATAAAGATGACGGCGGTCACCGCCGCAGCCATCACCGCCACCAGCATGAGATTTGCCGGGACAAGATCGAACTGCGCTGCATAGGTAAGGCTGTAGGTGTTCATGATGTAGAAGTAGGCGCCCGTACTGATCATGGATCCGGTAGCGAGGATAATCTGCCGAGGATAGATCTTGAATGCGGTCAGCAGGGGAACCTTCGTCTCCACTTTGGATTCTTTCACCCTCACAAACGCAGGCGTCTCTTCCAGTGAGACCCGGATATACAGACCGACCGCCACCAGGACGATGCTCAGGAGGAAGGGGATCCGCCAACCCCATGCCTGGAACTGGTCACCGGTAACGGCCTGTGTTCCCAGGATCACGCCGGTGGCAAGGAGAAGGCCGGCAGGGACGCCTACTTGAGGCAGGCTGCCGAACAGTCCGCGACGATTTTTGGGGGCATATTCAACCGCAGTCAGCACCGCCCCGCCCCATTCGCCTCCCACTCCGAATCCCTGGATGATCCGCAATAGAACCAGGAGAACCGGGGCCCAAGCCCCAATCTGGGCCGATGTCGGCAGCACGCCGACCAGCGCCGTTGCCACCCCCATCATGACAAGGGCAAAGACCAGAATCTTCTTACGGCCAAGCTTGTCTCCAAAGTGACTGAGGATGACACCGCCGACCGGACGGGCAAAGAAGCCTACTGCGAACGTGCCGAAGGCCAGGATTGTCGCCAACCACGGCTCCACATCCGAGAAAAAGAGCGGGGCGAAGACCAGTGCAGCCGACGCCCCATAGATCTGAAAGTCGTACCACTCGATGGTGGTACCAATAAGAACGGAGCCCGCCACCCGTCTCAGTGCTGGCTTGTTCACGATTGTGGCGCTGGCCGCAGTATGGACAGAATGCCTCATTGACAGTTCTCCTTCGTGCTGAAGCCGCGGCAAACAGAAACGCTGTGCCTGTAGCGACCGTAGTGTGTGATCGCCGCCACGTCAAACAAATTCCGATCGATCGATTGATTGACAATCAACCTTTTAGCCGGTTTTCTTATAGGCATTAACCAATCGATCGATTGGGCGGCGAGTTTGGGAGGGAGTGGCAGTTGGATCTGGAACGAGTCCAGCGTGCAGGTGTATCCCTGTTCTCGGCTAAAGGATTTGCGGCCACAGGCATCCGTGAGCTTGGAGGTGAAGCCGGAATCAATTCGGCGACTATCTACCATTACGTCGGCAGCAAGGAAGATCTCCTTGTCAGAATCATGAAATCCTGCCTCCAGGAGCTTATCGACGCTGGCGCGGCCGCGCTCCGGGCCAGTTCCGAGCCGGTGGTCCAGCTTGCCGGGCTGGTGTCGTCCCATGTTGGCCTCACTGCAGTGAACCAGCTGACCGCGCGGGTAGCCGAATACGAGATGCGGGCCCTGTCAGAGACAAACCGGCCAGTTCTTCAAAAGATGCGCGACGACTACGAAGCCCTGTTCGCCCAGGTCTTGGAGCGGGGCCAACGTGTCGGCGTTTTCCCCACCGAGGATCTCACCATGGCCAGATTGGCGATCATGGAGATGGGTACTGGCGTAGCCCACTGGTACCGGCCAGATGGCCGTCTGCCGTTGCCCCTCGTTCAACAATTCTTCGTCGACACGGCCTGCAGAATCCTCTCGGTTGACCCCGCCGTCCTCGACGGCATCGACTACGTCGCCACACCTACCCGGCTTGACAGTGAGCCACTACCAACCAAGGCCAAAGCCGGACGCAGCCTGGCTTTGCCTTCGTGAGCGGTCTGATCCGCAGACGGGCCCCAACGACAATGGAAAGAGGATACGTGAAGACAGCAATCTGCGGGCTTGACCCGACCAGCCCCGCCTCGACCGCGAACGGTGAAGCCCAGTGGGGGCTTGCCGCAGAGTTGAAGGATCGGCTGGCCAAGGCCGCGTTGGGCGGGCCGGCGAAGTCCCGTGAACGCCACATTGCCCGCGGCAAGCTCCTGCCGCGCGAACGCATTGACCATTTGCTCGACGACGGCAGCCCCTTCCTGGAAATAGCCCCACTGGCCGCAAACGGCATGTACAACGACGAGTCTCCCGGTGCAGGCGTCATTGCCGGTATCGGCCTGGTCCACGGCCGGCAGGTGCTGGTGATCTCCAACGACGCCACCGTCAAGGGCGGCACCTACTATCCGATGACGATCAAGAAGCACCTCCGGGCCCAGGAGATCGCCCTCGAAAACGGGCTGCCTTGCGTCTACTTGGTGGACTCCGGCGGGGCATTCCTGCCAAAACAGGACGAGGTGTTCCCGGACAAAGAGCACTTCGGCCGTATCTTCTACAACCAGGCGAAAATGTCCGCCGCCAAAATACCTCAGATCGCCGCCGTCATGGGCTCCTGCACCGCCGGTGGTGCCTACGTGCCGGCCATGAGCGACGAAACGGTCATCGTCCGCAACCAGGGCACCATCTTCCTGGGCGGCCCGCCTCTGGTGAAAGCAGCCATCGGAGAAATCGTCTCTGCAGAAGAACTGGGGGGCGGTGAGGTCCACTCCAAGATTTCCGGTGTTACGGACCACCTTGCAGAAAACGATGAACATGCCCTGCAGATAGTGCGCGACATTGTCGACACCCTGCCACCGCCACGGGCACACGTCTGGGACGTAGCAGATGCTGTTCTCCCGCCCGTGAAGGACCCTGAAGAACTGTACGACGTCGTTCCTGTCGACGTGAACGCACAGTACGACGTCCGTGAAGTTATTTCACGGGTTGTGGACGGCAGCGAGTTTCACGAGTTCAAGGCCAACTACGGAACCACCCTGGTCACCGGCTTTGCCAGACTGCACGGCCACCCCGTTGGCATAGTTGCGAACAACGGCGTGCTGTTCAGTGAGTCCGCTTTAAAGGGTGCGCACTTTATTGAGCTTTGCGACCAGCGGGGGATCCCGCTGATCTTCTTGCAAAACCTCTCCGGCTTCATGGTCGGTAAAGATTACGAGCACGGTGGAATCGCCAAGAACGGCGCAAAAATGGTGACCGCCGTCGCAACCGCCCGTGTACCCAAACTGACGGTTGTTATCGGAGGCTCGTTCGGCGCAGGCAACTATTCCATGTGCGGGCGGGCCTATTCGCCCCGCTTTCTCTGGATGTGGCCGGCCTCACGGATCTCGGTTATGGGCGGCAACCAGGCATCCAGCGTGCTCGCCACAGTCAAGAGGGACCAGTACGAAGCCGCAGGACAGGATTGGTCCGCCGACGACGAAGACGCTTTCAAGGCCCCAATCAAAGCCCAGTTCGAGAAGCAGGGCAGCCCCTATTACTCCACCGCACGCCTCTGGGACGACGGCATCATTGATCCCGCGGACACCCGGACGGTCCTGGGCCTGGCCCTGGACGTCATCTCGCGGACCCCGTTGCCGGAAACCTCCTTCGGCCTCTTCCGCATGTGACCGCCCCGACAGACCAAGCGCAAGGAAGAACAGACATGACCATCAGAAAATTCGACACGGTGCTGGTCGCCAACCGCGGCGAGATAGCATGCCGGGTAATCCGCACCCTCCGCCGGCTCGGAATCAACTCCGTCGCGGTGTACTCGGAAGCGGACGCCGACGCGCGCCATGTAAAAGAAGCCGACATCGCGGTGTGCATCGGTGCCGCTGCCGCCGCGGACAGCTACCTGAAGATTGACGCGGTGGTCGAAGCCTGCCACCGCACAGGTGCCCAAGCAGTGCACCCCGGCTACGGCTTCCTGTCCGAAAACGTAGACTTCGCACGGGCCCTGCAGGAGGCAGGCATTGCCTTTATCGGACCGGACGTCGATTCCATCAATGTGATGGGCGACAAGATCCGCTCCAAAAACCATGTCGTCGCGCACGGAGTTCCCGTGGTGCCAGGTATCGCAGAACCGGGTCTAAGTAACGAACAGCTCATCACTGCTGCGAAGGACGTCGGGTTTCCGCTTCTCATCAAACCCTCCGCCGGCGGTGGAGGCAAAGGCATGCACGTAGTGGAACGGGCCGAGGACTTGCCAGCCGCCCTGGAGACAGCGCGCCGTGTGGCCAAGAGCTCATTCGGGGATGACACCTTGTTCCTCGAACGGCTGGTACGTTCCCCGCGGCACATCGAAGTCCAGGTCCTTGCTGACCGTCACGGCAACACCATCCACCTAGGCGAACGGGAGTGCTCGCTGCAGCGCCGGCACCAGAAAGTGATCGAGGAGGCCCCCGCTCCGCTGCTCCAGGGCCTGGCCAACGGTGCAGAGATCAGAGCGCGTATTGGCGCGGCGGCCGTGGATGCCGCCCGATCCGTGAACTACGTCGGTGCTGGAACCGTGGAATTTCTGGTGTCCGATGAGGCACCCGATGAATTCTTTTTCATGGAAATGAATACCCGCCTTCAGGTTGAGCATCCCGTCACAGAAGAAGTCGTGCGGGTCAATGGTGAGCGTTTGGACCTGGTTGAATGGCAGGTGCGCATCGCGGCCGGCGAAGTTCTCACTGTCGCCCAGGCCGATGTGGCCCTCGAGGGGCACGCGATCGAGGCGCGCGTTTACGCCGAAGATCCATCCCACAGCTTTCTTCCGTCGATCGGCTGCATGCTGCGCATCAGCGAACCGTCAGGTCCCGGCATCAGGGTAGACAGCTCCCTGACCCCTGGCTTGGAGGTGCCACCTCACTACGACCCCATGATCGCCAAGGTCATCGTCTGGAACACCGACCGCGGGCGCGCGCTCGGAACGCTCGACCGGGCACTGGCCGACACCGTCCTGCTTGGCGTGAAGACCAACGTTGAATATCTGAGGCTGCTTATCGCCGACGAGGACGTCGTAGCAGGGCGACTGGACACAACCCTGATCGACCGCAAAATCATTTCCATGCCGTTCCGGGCCTTCAGCTCCGAAGACCTTGCGCTGGCGACGCATGCCCTATTGGAAGACGAATCTTCAGACCGCCCCGGCCCATGGGGGAGCAGAAGTGGGTGGCGGATCGGTGGTCAGTCACCAACATCGGTCCATCTTGAGGTTGACGGACAAACGTATACAGTCACCGCAACATGGGAGGCCGAAGGGCGGGTCCTCGACATCGACGGCTCGTCGTTTCACGTCCAGTCACTCTCCGACGGCTCAGCCTCCGTCAACGGGATCCGGCGTCAAGTAACCACCGCCGTCGCCGCTGATGGAACCGCTTGGCTCTCCATCGCCGGCTGGGGGGGTGCCGCCCGGAGGCTCAGCCGGCAAGAGCGGCTGCAAGGCCAGCTCGCAACCCTGGAACGCGAGGCCGGAACGGCGTCGCCCGTTGTCCTGTCACCGATGCCTGGGACCGTGATCGCCGTCGCAGTTAACGACCTTGATCTCGTCGAAGAGGGGCAGCCGCTGCTCTCCATCGAGGCAATGAAGATGGAGCACCAGCTCCCGGCACCGGTTGCCGGCGTCGTACGGCTAAGCCTGAAGGTGGGTGACTTGGTGAAGGCCAACCAGATACTGGCGACCATCGAACCACTCTCCCTCGAGGCCGCCGACGGCGGAAGGACCCAGGCCACGGCGGCGTCAGCACAACAACTCCAAGAAGCGAAGGGATAAGTTCAATGGACACCATTGACGTGCAGCGCATCCAGCAACGCGGCCTCTACCTTGATGAACTCAAGGAGGGCGCCCTCTACGTCCACAGGCCCGGCCGCACCCTAACTGAAACAGACAACGTGCTTTTTACGACGCTTACCATGAATAACCAGGGCCTGCACCTGGATGCCGCCTGGAGCGCCACCCAGCCTTTCGGTCAGAGGCTCATGAACTCCCTATTCACCCTCGGCACCATGATCGGCCAGTCAGTGCCCCAAATGACCGAGGGCACGATCATCGCCCAACTCGGACTGACCGATGTCCGGTTTCCGCACCCGATGTTTCATGGCGACACTCTCTACACCGAAACCCAGGTCACAGATGTCCGGATGTCCGCCTCCCGTCCCGGCCAGGGAATAGTGGGAATGAAGCACGCCGGACGCAACCAGGACGGCATTGTGGTCGCCGAAGCGACGCGCAGCTGCCTGATGTGGACCCGGCAGGCGCACGAGGCCAGCCTTTCGGCGGGACAGGAGTAGACGTGGCCGCATTTGAAATGGGACCAGCCATCCTCTTCTGCCCGGCCGATCGCCCCGAACGATTCGGCAAGGCGGTGGCGAGGTCAGACGCAGTCATTCTGGATCTGGAGGACGCTGTTGCCCCAAAGGACCGGGAATCTGCGCGCAAAGCCCTGATGGCCAGCACCCTGGATCCGGAAAAAACCATCATCAGGATCAACCCGGCCGACACCGACGACTTTTCCTTGGACCTGCACGCACTCGAGCAGACTGACTACCGGCACGTCATGCTGGCCAAGACCGAGGACCCGGAATCTTTGGCGCGGCTGGCCAACTTCTCGGTTATCGCCTTGTGTGAGACCGCCAAGGGCATGGTGAACGCAGCGTCGATCGCGGCGGTCCCGCACGTCGTGGCTCTCATGTGGGGCGCAGAAGACATGATCGCCTCGCTGGGCGGAATGTCCAGCCGCCGACGCGACGGCATGTACAGGGACGTTGCACTGCACGCTCGTTCACAGGTGCTCCTGGCAGCAGGCGCGGCAGGGAAAGCGGTGCTGGATTCCGTTTACCTCGACATCGGCGACGTGGCCGGTCTAAAACAGGAAGCGAACGACGCCATCGCCTCCGGATTCACAGCAAAAGCTGCCATCCACCCAACCCAGGTGCCCATCATTCGGGAGGCCTTTATGCCCACGCAGGCGGAAGTCGAGCGGGCGCAACAGATGCTTAGTGCCGCGGAGCAGTGGGGCGGCGTCTTCACTTTCGAAGGCCGCATGGTCGACGAACCCGTCCTTCGGCACGCACGTCGGACCTTGGCACGGGCCGCCGCTTCGGTCCATTCCGGTTGAAATACCCACCCCCCTCCGACGCGGGAACAGAAAGGGCAGAGCGAGCCGGGCTACCGGCCCTACGGGTGCGCGTGGCGGAAGGCAGCCCTGTGACGTTGACAGCAGTGACTATGTCGACAACTATTGACAGATGGACGGACAAGCGGCGGTATCCGAGACGCTCATTTTCGATGCCTTATCTGACGGCGTACGCCGACAGATCCTTGAATACCTGGGCGAAAAGGGTGAGTGTTCAGTCACCGAACTCGCCAACCACATCGACTCGGTGGGCCGAACCACGGTGTCGAGCCACCTGCGGCTTCTGCGCACCTCCGGTGTCGTGCGTGAACGGCGTGAGGGCCGAAACCGGTACTACAGCATCGATCCGGAGGGGTCAGTGAGCGCTGCGGTCCGGTATCTACAGCGGATCCTCTACGACGGCATTGCAGACGTTGCGAAATCATCACCCGCCGGGTCGGAGCAACCAGGCGCAAGGACCGGCCTCAGGCGCTCTGGGTGAACCAGCCGTTGACCTTGGGGGCAGAGGCCGAGGTCGAGCTTTCGGCGCACGACGTGTTTGCGCGCTTTGGCGCCGGTGACACTGCCGGTTGGCTTTTTGACGCCAAATGTGACCGCCTCGCGGTAGGCAGCACTGTTCGGTTGAAAATCCCTCTGCAAGAACGCGGGGGACAGGAACTCGAAATTCTGGGCCGATTCGTCCGGCTCAGACCGCCCTCGATGATCGTTATCGAGCATCATCAGCCGTGGCGGGGGCACCTGAAGCTGTTCTTTGACTCCCTAGGTGCAAGCCGCACCCGGGTGCGGCTTCGCTCAACCATTGATGGGCCAGGGGTCGACTGGCTTGTCCGCAGGAGTGGGCTCCAGTTGCCACTTCCCCCGCCGCAGAACACGTTGCGGATCGGCCTGATTACCAGCAAGTCCGGTTCCGCCGCCGTCTACGCGATGGGAATTGAGTACATGGCTGAACTTGCTGTCGAAGCGGTTAACGCTCTGGGCGGAGTTGGTGGAAGGCCTCTTGAAATACTGGTCGCCGACGACGCCACCGATGCCGGCGTAGCCGGCTTGGAAGCCAGGCGGATGGCGAAGGCCAGATGCCGGGCGATATTTGCCTGCACGACGTCCGCCAGCTTTGCCGCTGTAATGAGCGCCGTCCAGGGCAGCGACATCCTCCTTGTCCAGCCCGTGATGAACGAAGGCGGCGTGGAACCGGCCAACGTGGTACGGCTGGGGGAGAGGCCCGCATCCCAGGTGGACGCGCTTGCCCGCCTCCTGATGAAAACGGCCGGTGGAAGGAGATGGTTTCTTATAGGGCAAAGCTATAACTGGTCCTACGGCGCCCATGAGTCGGCGCGCACCGTGCTCGCCAAGCACGGCGCTGAAGTTGTCGGGGAGTGTTTTGTACCACTGGGCACACGGGACTTTTCCCAAACTATCGAGCGGATCCAGAAAAGCGGCGCCGACCTCGTGATGTCGTCCCTGATAGGGGCGGATGAAGTCGCATTTCACCGTCAACGAGCGACAGCAGGCCTTCCCGGTCAGACGGTGATGCTCTCCCTTGTCCTGGACGAATCCACATACGGGTACATAGGCCCGGATGCGGCGCAAAACGTTTGGACAGCACAGAGTTATTTCGAGGGTGCCGTTGATGCCGGCAACGACCGCTTGGTCGCCACCTACCGCACCCGGTACGGTCGGTTTGCGCCGCCGATCACGTCCTTATCGGAGACGGTTTACGAGGCCATTCTCCAGTACGCACGGCTTCTTGGCCGCGACCCTGACGCGAGTGCTTCCGTACACGCGCAGGCGCTAAGGGAAAGCCGCGGCTCCACCAGGGGCAATACCGTGGGCGAACGCAATCTGACTTCCCAGCGCCTCTGGCTGGCGAAAGCCGACACTGCAGCAATGCGCATCTTTGACGTCTTTGGTTAGAAGGACGAAACGGCGTCTTAACAGCCTTTTACGTGGGTGAAACAAGTGCATGCGTCAATAGCTATTGACACATTTGCGCGGCGGACCTACGCTCGTGTGATATAGACCACAAGGAGTCGAGGGCATGACAAATTATCACCTTCCCACTGATGGGATGGTTGGGCAGGAGCCAGTTGGAAGTCTTCCGGCTGCTGAACAGGGCGCCGTAGGCGTTGTGACCGCCGAGCAGATTGAGGCATCTTCCCGTCTGGTGGATCTGCCGTTGTCAGCCGAGGATTCGGCCAGGATCGCAGAGCTGCTCAGTCAATGGATCCCGGCAGCGATAGCACTCAGCACGCGCATGCAGGCCCCTGAGCTGGATAACACAATTCCGATCACGGTTTTTGGTATGCCGGGTGGAACCTGGGCGACATCATCGGCTAGTGAAGAGGTTGTGGCATGAATCTCCTTGATCTGGATATTGTCACTGCTGCCGAGAAGGTCAGCAGCAAGGAAGTATCCCCCCTCGACCTCGTGGACGCGTGCCTCGAGCGCATTGACGAAATCGCAGACACGAATGCTTTCATCAGTGTCAATGCTGCCGAAGCCCGGGCTGTTGCCGCTGCGTCCGGTGACCTTATTGCGGCCGGGTACCGGATTGGTCCCCTGCACGGTATTCCCATTTCCCTTAAGGACAATATCGGCGTTGCCAATGCGGTGACCACGGCTGGAAGTGCCGTGCTCTCGGATTACCGTCCAACCCATGACTCCACCGTTGTCCAGAGGCTCCGTTCTGCTGGAGCCATCATTCTCGGCAAGACCAACATGCATGAGTTTGCTTGGGGCGGTACGTCCGCAAATCCCCACTACGGTTTCGTGAAAAATCCTTGGGACGTCACTCGGATGCCAGGAGGGTCGAGCGGCGGGTCAGCAGTTGCAGTGGCGGCAGGGGCCTCATTCGGCGCTCTCGGCACCGACACGGGAGGGTCAATCAGGCTTCCGTCATCGCTGAACGGCATCACCGGCCTTAGGCCAACCATCGGGCGGGTCAGCAACGCAGGAGTCATTCCCCTGGCGTGGAGCATGGACACGGTTGGCCCGATGACCCGCTCGGCGCGCGACTGCGCTCTACTGCTGGGAGTACTGGCCGGCCATGATCCAAAAGACGCGGGCACGGCCCCGGCGGCAGTTGAAGACTACTGGGCCGCGACCGCGAAACCGAGTGTGGCCGGGCTGCGGATCGGGTTGATCGACGACTATTCACTGACCCACATACAGCCGGCAGTCGAACGGGCCGTTAATGCCGCGCTGGAATCTTTCAAGGCCCAGGGCGCGGTCCTGCGGGCCGTGCAGGTGGCAGATATTGAAGGTAATATTTCGGCGCAACTGACAGTGGAAGCTGCCGAGCCCAGCGCCTATCACCAGCGCAGTCTGAGGGCCCGCCCTCAGGATTACGGGGAGGATGTGAGGCTGCTGCTTCAGGCCGGCGAAATGCTTCCGGCAGTCCACTACCTTCAAGCCCAGCGGTACAGGGCCCTGCTTCGAGCGCAAATGCTCCAGGCGCTGGAGACGGTGGATGTCATCGCCTGCCCGACTCTTCCCTTTACCGCCACAGCGCTCGGGGAGACCAGCGTGGTCATCCGGAACGACGAGCCAGAAGACATGCTTTCCGCAATCATGCAGTTCACGGGTCTTCCGTCCCTGACGGGCCTGCCCGCCATGAGCCTGCCGTGCGGCATCGACACGGAAGGACTCCCGATCGGGATCCAGCTCATTGGCCGGCCGTTCGGCGAGGCAGCTTTGCTGCGCGCCGCCGCGGCATTCCAAAGCCAAACCACGTTCCACCTTGCGCGCCCAAACATGGCTGAGCGCACGTGGGCGTCCGCCTAGGCCGCATCGGCCGCGGTATCGAGCACCGACAATAAAGCCCCACATCTAACAATCGTTTATTCCGGCATGCCCAAAAACGTCCTGTAACAGGGTGAAGAACCCACCAGGCCGCATTTTCCGGCGGCCAACGCAACAGAGAGACGAGCCATGAACCTTAGAGATGCCCTGCGGGGCCCTGACGCCAACCTTGACGAACAAATAGAGAGCTACGCGACACAACGTGTTCCGGCAGACAAGCGCTGGCCACGCCTGGCGATTCTGCTCGTGCTGACGGGCAATATCACCGCAATGTTCTGGTTCCTCCTTGGAGGGCAACTGGGCTTCCTCGTTGGCTGGCCCATGGTGTTGGTGCCCATCGCCTACATGGTGCTGGGCGCGACAGTCATCGGCGGGCTCATCATGCGCATCGCAAGCAAGGAAGGGCTTTCACTCCCGTTGCTCAGCCGCGGCCTCGGCTTCGGAGTCAAAGGCTCAGCCGTGGCCTCCATCGTGTATGGCGTCAACTATGTCTTCTATTTCATCTTCGAGGGCAGCATCGTCTCCCACGCCTTGAGCGCCTGGGCAGGTATCCCCGTCGACTCGTTTTTGGCTACCATCGTCTTCGCAGGTATCTCCCTGGCGGCGCTGTACTACTCGTGGCGCGGCATGCACTCGATGAACATTCTGCAGCGGTTTGGGCTGCCCATATTTCTTGTCCTCTTCGTCGTGGGCATGGTCATGCTGGGCAACGGATACGTCCTGGTCGGTCCCGGGCAGTGGCAGGCCACGGGAGGCATGGGGGCCGCCGCGATGTGGCAGGCAATGAGCATGGTCAACGGCCAGATCGTCTTCCAAGGGCTGATCGCCACTGACTACGGCCGCTTCGTGAAGAAGTCCGTTGGTTACCGCGGAACGTCTGCGCTGATGTTCATCGAACTGGCGATGTGTGCCGTCGTTGTGCTCTTCGGAACATTTATCGGATTCACGATGCTCAAGACCTTTGAAGGAAGCCCTAACCCGGAGGTTTCTGCAACCGATCCTGGTTTGTACTTTGCGGTGATCATGGGCTTCCTGGGCGTTGTCTTTGCCTTCGTAACGCAGGTTCGCATCAACGTGATGAACCTGTACTCCGGCTCCCTGGCACTCTCCAACGCCGCCGACGCCCTCGTTACCCGCAAGATCGGCAGACAGTGGTGGATGGTGGGCCTGGTCGTTGTGGGCGTCCTCGTTTACCCCCTGAACGTACTCCAGTACACCGACAAGTTCCTTGCTGTCACAGGCATCATGACCAACACCTGGATCTTCATCCTGCTCGCGGACTACTTCATCTGCCGGAAAGCCTTCAAGCTCGCACCGAGCACGAACATCGAATACGAAGAATCTGCCGTACCGAGCTGGAACCCCGCCGGCATCACTGCAATGGTTGCGGGCATAGCCGTGGGTGCGGCAGGCATCTTCGGCGCTTACCCGAGCTACTACGCGTCGTTCATCGCCATGGCTATCGGACCAGTTGTCTATGTACCCATGATGGTTCTGACCCGCGGCCGTTTCTATTCCAAAGCACGCAAGCAGCAACTCGAAAGCGACCAGAAATTGCCGCAAACGACCTGACCCAGCTGTACCTGCCGACAAAACGTGAGAGTCCGGAGTGGTCGTGCCACTCCGGACTCTTGTCGCGCTGCAAAAATAGTTGTGGGCTCGCCTGAAAGGAGCGGGCTGCGCTCGTTAGGGGAGCGCGGCGGCACCGTCGCTGCCGGCGCGAAAAATTTCCGGCGAGGTTGGTGTCCCCACCACAGGGTCACCGACCTCGAACTCCGCAGCTTCTCAATGTCCCGACGAGCTTCACGGGGCCGGGTTCACTGCTCAGAAAGCGGGAGTGACGGGTCAGCCAGGTACCAAGCAAGATGGGTGAGGTGTCGACCGGGTTCATCCGTTGAAGGGAGGCTCGGAACTCGTCAAGGTTGAAGTACGCCGCGTCTGTTGCGCAAGGCAAACGCGGCCCTTTCTGATTCCGCTTGCCAAACCGGCTCGGCTTCATCCGGACGCAATGGTTTGCACATGGTGAGGACCACACGTATGATTCTGTGTCAGCGGCCATTTTCGCCGTCAGGATTGTTACCCGAACGGGGCAAGACCTGAGATGTCACTTATGTGCGTCTCGGGTCTTTTTTTGTGCCCAAAAATTGGACAGAGAGGTCTGGCATGGCAAATGTGGACTACCGGTCGCTGGCCGGCGAAATTTTGCAGGGGGTAGGCGGCGAAAAGAACATCGTTAGCGCGGCTCACTGCGCTACCCGGCTTAGGCTCAAGCTGCGTGACGACGCCAAGGCTGACACTGCGGCGATCGAAAAGCTGCCCGGCGTGATCACTGTGATGCAGGCCGGCGGCCAGTACCAGGTGGTCATTGGCGACAACGTTCCTACTGTTTACGCTGAACTGGGCAAGATCACCAAGCTCACTGGAGACAGCGTGGCGGATGACGATCCGGCGCCGAAGGGCAACCTTTTGAGCCGCTTCATCGACCTGATCTCCTCGATCTTTTCGCCTGTGATCTGGCCGCTGGCAGCTTCCGGCCTGCTCAAAGCGTTCTTGAGCCTTGCCACCCAATTGGGATTGCTCGATCCGGCATCCCAGACCAATGTGGTTTTGGCTGCCACGGCGGATGCACTGTTCTATTTCCTGCCGCTCTTCCTGGCAGTGACGGCAGCCAAGAAGTTCAAAGCCAACCAATTCACCTCGATGGCCATTGCCGGAGCGCTGGTTTACCCGAGCATCGTGGCGCTGGCCGGGCAGGCCGAGCCTGTGAGCTTCGCCGGGATCCCGGTGGTGATGATGAACTACACCAGCTCGGTCATTCCGATCATTGTGGCGGTTTGGCTTCAGGGCCACCTGGAACACTTCCTCACCCCTGTACTTCCGTCAGCGATCCGAAACTTCACCACGCCGCTGCTGACACTGCTGGTGATGGTCCCGTTGGTACTGCTGACGGTCGGCCCGGTCACCACCTACGCGGCACAGGGTCTTTCGACCGGAATTTCCGCGGCATTCACTTTTGCACCCTGGCTCGCTGGTGCCCTCATGGGCGGTTTCTGGCAGGTCTTCGTCCTCTTCGGCCTGCACTGGGGCTTCGTACCGGGCATGCTCAACGAGATCGCCACGCAGGGTCATTCCTTCCTGTTCGGACCCTTGCTGCCCGCAGTGCTCGCGCAGGCCGCAGCCACCCTTGCTGTGGCCCTGCGAACCCGCAACAAAGCCCGCCGCGCCGTGGCCGGTCCCGCCTCATTGTCCGGTTTCCTGGCCGGTGTCACCGAACCAGGCATCTATGGCGTCAACCTTCCATTGAAGAAGCCGTTTTACTTTGGTATTGCTGGCGGTGTCGTCGGCGGCGCCGTCGTTGCTGCCGGTGGGAGCGCTGCAACGTCTTTCGTGTTCCCGTCGCTGCTTGGCCTTCCTGCGTTCACTAGTGTAGGCAACGTCGTTCTCCTCCTGGTAGGCACCGTTACGGCTGTGATGATCGCTTTCTTCCTGACGTTCTTCTTCGGCCCCCGCGAGCAGGAAGTGGCAGCAGCGTCCGACGCCGGCACGGGCCTTCCGGAAACGGCTTCGGAACCGCGGGCGGCAACGGACCCGGCAGCGGGTACCGGTACCGCCGCGTCAGCCGGTACCGTCGAGATTCTTGCCCCCGTCGCCGGACAGGCTGTAGCCCTGAAGGATGTCCAGGACAAGGTGTTCGCCTCGGGTGCCATGGGTAAAGGCCTGGGCATCGTGCCCGCCGGCGGCCACATCTACTCACCGGTCACCGGCACCATCAAGGCCGCCATGAAGACCGGACACGCCTTTGGCATCAAATCTGACGACGGAGTCGAGGTCCTTGTCCACATCGGCATCGACACGGTTCAAATGCAGGGCCGCGGCTTCGAAGCCAAAGTGACACGCGGCGAGCAGGTACGCGCCGGTGACCTGCTCGCCGTCGTCGACCTTGATGCCGTCGCTTCTGCAGGCTACGACACCACCACCCTGGTGATGGTTACCAACACGGCCCAGTTGTCCGACGTCAATCCGGTGACCGAGGGAGCCCTCGCCACAGGGGATGCCGCCATCACGGTCCGTGTCTAAACCCGCCCGTTCTTACTCCCACATTCCAGCTGACAAGGAACGAATACTGTGACCACCACTTTCCCCGAAGGATTCCTCTGGGGCGGCGCCACCGCCGCCAACCAGATTGAAGGTGCCTACAACGAGGGCGGCAAAGGGCTCTCCATCCAGGACGTGATGCCAAAGGGCATCACGGAGACCCCCACCGAAGGTCCCACCCCGGAAAACCTAAAGCAGGTGGCCATCGACTTCTACCACCGGTATGAAGAGGACATCGCGCTTTTCGCGGACATGGGATTCAAGGTGTTCCGCTTCTCCATCGCGTGGAGCCGGATCTTCCCGCTCGGGGACGAGGAAACTCCCAACGCCGAGGGCCTGGCTTTCTACTCGCGGATCCTGGATGAACTGGACAAGCACGGCATCGAGCCCCTTCCTCGATTTCGTCAACACCCGCGCTGAGCAGGCACTGCCTGAAGCGGAAGCGGTGCCGATCGCACTGCACCTGGTGAATGCCGGGTTCGCTACCGGTGACCTGTCTCTCACCTATCAAATGACCGGGGTGTTTACACAGCTTTTCGAAGTCTTGGAGAAGGCTTATGACCGTCCCTTTAACCAGGACACTGTCAACGCCGCCCGCTTCATCACCCACCTGCGCTACTTCTTCGTCCGAGCCCAAACCGGCCGACAGCTGGACGACGGTGCAAGCACGCTCAGCAAAGCAATCCGGGAGTCCTATCCCGAGGCGTACGCTAACGCCCTCAAGCTCCAAGCAGTCCTCGAGCTGCGCCTCGGCGAGCCACTGACCGAAGACGAAGTGACCTACCTGACCCTCCACGTCGCCCGGATGGTAGAAGACCTCCGAGTGCGCTAACCACCCCCACACCCCTATCTACGAACGAAAGCAATCTCATGCCCGAACGCACAGCCATTATCGCCAGCACCTCAGGCCTGCACGCCCGCCCGGCCACAGTATTTGTCGAAGCAGCGGCAGCATACGAAAACCTTGAAATTACCATTGGACGCGAAGATGAATCCGCCAGCGAAGCCATGGATGCCAGCTCAGTTCTCTCCCTCATGAGCCTGGGACTCGAGCACGGCGACCGCGTTGTCCTCCGCAGTGAAAGCGCCGGCTCGGAGAAAGCCTTGGATCACCTGGCCGGGCTGCTCCAAATCAACCACGACGCATAAAACTTCCCGGCATTTGAGCCAAAGCATGAGAATTGGAATCCTTACCAGCGGTGGCGACTGCCCGGACTGAAATGCCAGCGCTCACTTCACCGACGAAAGTTATGATAGTGACGGTCAGGGTCGACATTCTGGACTCGCTAGAGGCTGATCTGCACACCGTAAGTTCCACTGTCGGTTCATATGGCGAAAGGTTGGCGAGGAAGAGGCATAGGACGCTGGTTTGCTGCCGAGGTCATCGACTCGTTAAGTCCAGGGACCGCCTTGCTGCGACGTACCCAGCCCCGATGGACGACTCAGATGGGCTAGTACGAAAGAGGGCCGAGGCCAGACTTAGAAGCGTCTGGAGCGACATTGGCTTCCAAACGCTCAGTGGAGACGTAATGATCCTGGACCTGAATCTGGTGACCTTCGAGGACAGACTCCGAACGATGCGAAAGAAGTTCGGGGTTGATTGAGCCTCACGCTTCAATTCTGCTGTAGACGTCGTCAGGAATTCCAGCTCTTCGCTACCAGTGATCGGCGCCCGCACTGATCGGTTCTAATCCGGCATTTTGGGGCGAAGAAACGACCCGCTCCTCACGACAGAAGCAGGCCTTTTCCGGCCACTCCCCTGCCCATTTTGAAGAGCCGATAGTAAACCTTACGTAAAGCAGGCGCGGAGGAGGGGTCTCCACGCCCCTCCCGGGCCGTTCAGGAGAGGCTGTGGATTGCCCCTGCCCAGCGGGGGCCCGAGACGGCCCGGCGAACCGCCCTGGCGCGGATGTGAAAGTCGATCTTTGGCATGCGCGGGGAATCGTCAGGTTGGCCACCAGGATCACTCCAGGCCGCTGGCTGTGCCTTATTTGTGGATGCTGCGCACTGGTCCGTGATCAGTCCCATGCCGGCGTATTCGCGCACGGCGGAGATGCCGGCAACAGCGTCTTTCTTGGTGTCGAAGGGCTTGGACACTGCCATGATGGTGCCGTCCGGCGCTGTTAGCCGGAACCTAAACGCTGATTCCGCGTCGACAAATAGTTCGAACATTCCTGCCATTGCGATCCTTTCGGTCTGCGGGATCTTGAGGCCGCATCTTTGCCGCCCCGACAGGCCATGAGGCATCGTTGCCTCCGTAATTCCTGCTATCCCGCCATCCAAATTTCCGTCAAATTCAGCACGCGTACCTCGAGTGTTTCGCAGGGACGCTTGCCCGCGCAAGGCTTTGCCCGGTATCCAACCGAAGTGATCCCCCGCTCTCAAGTTCAAACAGGGGCAATAGCGCGTGCGGAAACCACGCGGACGCAGAAGCTACAACACGTTGCGGATGGCCTGCTCGAAACTGGTGACGTGCTCCAGGGCGAGCTTGCCCGCACGGTCCGAATCGCCGTCGGCCACGGCCTCCAGCAGCTCCACGTGCTCGGCAATGTGGGCCGCCACAGACGGTACCTTTTCCAGCACCATGCACCAGATGCGGGTGGCCAAGTTGTCGTAGCGGATCAGGACGTCTTCAAGGTGGGTGTTGGCGGCCGCCCGGTAGATCAGGCGGTGCACCTTGATGTCATAGCGCATGAGGTCATAAGGGTCCTCGCCATCACCCATGGTGGAGATTGCTGCGGCGGTGTCGCGGATTTCCTGGCGCAGCGCCGGGGTGGCCAGCTTGGCAGCGCGGCGCGCTGCCAAAGGTTCCAGGGACTCGCGGAGTTCGGAGACGTCGGCGAGTTCGGTGATGTCGACGACGGTGGCGAACGTTCCGCGGCGGGGGTACGAGACCACGAGGTGGTCGCCTTCCAGGCGCTTGAGTGCTTCCCGCACCGGCGTGCGGCCGATCCCGAGTTCCGCGGCCAGCTTGCCGTCGTTGATGGCCTCGCCCGGCCTGATGTCGAGCATGATGAGGCGGTCCCGGAGGTGCTGGTAGGCCTGCTCTGCGAGCGAGAGGTCGCCTTCTCCGGCCAGCTGGTTTTCTAGCATTACGCTCATCCGGGCTCTCCCAAGGTAGCTATTGACTGCCGCGTGATCTACAACATACTATTACGTCAGTTCTAATATATCAGTTACAGATCAGTTATGGATCAGTAACTCCGAAGGGCTCAAAAGGAGAACAATGCAGGACGTACTGAACGCCTCGCTCGCCACCGTGGACGCCGACGTCGCCGCCGCCGTGGCACAGGAACTGCACCGCCAGCAGTCCACCCTGGAAATGATTGCCTCGGAGAACTTCGCTCCGGCATCCGTGATGGAAGCCCAGGGCTCGGTCCTGACCAACAAGTACGCCGAGGGCTACCCGGGCAAGCGCTACTACGGCGGCTGCGAGCACGTCGACGTGATCGAACAGCTCGCCATCGACCGCGTGAAGGCCCTGTTCGGCGCAGAGTTCGCCAACGTGCAGCCGCACTCCGGCGCGCAGGCCAACGCCGCCGCCATGTTCGCCCTGCTGAACCCGGGCGACACCATCCTTGGACTCTCACTGGCCCACGGCGGCCACCTCACCCACGGCATGAAGATCAACTTCTCCGGCAAGCTCTACAACGTGGTTCCGTACCACGTCCGCGAATCCGACCTCCGGGTGGACATGGCAGAGGTGGAAGCCCTGGCCCTGGAACACAAGCCCAAGCTGATCGTGGCCGGCTGGTCCGCCTACTCCCGGCAACTGGACTTCGCCGAATTCCGCCGGATCGCCGACCTCGTGGGTGCCTACCTCATGGTGGACATGGCCCACTTCGCCGGACTCGTCGCCGCAGGGCTGCACCCCAACCCCGTCCCGTACGCGGACGTTGTCACCACCACCACCCACAAGACCCTGGGCGGTCCACGAGGCGGCGTCATCCTGGCCAAGGAGGAGTACGCCAAGAAGATCAACAGCGCCGTGTTCCCCGGCCAGCAGGGCGGCCCACTGGAGCACGTGGTTGCCGCAAAGGCCGTCGCGTTCAAGCTCGCTGCTGCACCGGAATTCAAGGAGCGCCAGGAGCGCGTGCTGCAGGGAGCCAAGCTGCTGGCGGAGCGCCTCCTCCAGCCGGACGTCCAGGCCGCAGGCATCTCCGTGGTCAACGGTGGCACCGACGTCCACCTGGTCCTGGTGGATCTCCGGAACTCCGAACTCGACGGCCAGCAGGGCGAGGACGCCCTCCACAAGATTGGCATCACCGTCAACCGCAATGCCGTCCCGTTCGACCCCCGCCCGCCGATGGTTTCCTCAGGCCTGCGCATCGGCACCCCCGCACTGGCCGCCCGCGGCTTCGGCGCCGCCGAATTCACCGAAGTGGCAGACATCATCGCCACGGCGCTGATTGCCTCCGCCGGCACCGGCACCCTGCCCGGGGACACCGCCGTCGAACTCCGCAACCGGGTGACGGCCCTGGCCGACAAGTTCCCCCTCTACCCGCACCTCTCCGCCGACGCCGGCCTGGCCGAAGCCGAAGCAGACCTGATTGGAGCCGCCCAGTGAACACCCAGCACCTTCCGGAGCACCCGGACTTCCTCTGGCGGAACCCGGAACCCAAATCCTCCTATGACGCTGTGATCGTGGGCGGCGGCGGCCACGGCCTGGCCACCGCCTACTTCCTGGCCAAGAACCACGGGATGACCAACATCGCCGTCCTGGAAAAGGGCTGGCTGGCCGGCGGCAACATGGCCCGCAACACCACCATCATCCGCTCCAACTATCTCTGGGACGAGAGCGCCGCCATCTACGAGCACGCCCTCAAGCTCTGGGAAATCCTGCCCGAGGAACTCGAATACGACTTCCTCTTCAGCCAGCGCGGCGTGATGAACCTGGCCCACACCCTGGGCGACGTCCGCGAAAGCATCCGCCGGGTGGGCGCCAACAAGCTCAACGGGGTGGACGCCGAATGGCTGGACCCGCAGCAGGTCAAGGAACTCTGCCCCATCCTGAACATCCGCGACAACATCCGCTACCCCGTCATGGGCGCCACCTACCAGCCGCGCGCCGGCATCGCCAAGCACGACCATGTGGCCTGGGCCTTCGCCCGCAAGTGCGACGAAATGGGCGTGGACATCATCCAGAACTGCGAAGTCACCGGCTTCCTCAAGGACGGCGACCGGGTGGTGGGCGTCAAGACCAACCGCGGCACCATCAACACCGAAAAGGTTGGCCTCTGCGCCGCCGGCCACAGCTCAGTCCTGGCAGAGATGGCCGGCTTCCAGCTCCCCATCCAGTCCCACCCGCTGCAGGCACTGGTGTCCGAACTGCATGAGCCCGTCCACCCCACCGTGGTCATGTCCAACCACGTGCACGTCTACGTGTCCCAGGCGCACAAGGGCGAACTGGTGATGGGCGCCGGCGTGGACTCCTACAACGGCTACGGCCAGCGCGGCTCCTTCCACGTGATCGAGCAGCAGATGGCGGCCGCCGTCGAACTCTTCCCCATCTTCGCCCGGGCCCACGTCCTCCGGACCTGGGGCGGCATCGTGGACACCACCCTGGACGCCTCGCCGATCGTTGGCCTGACCCCGGTGGAGAACATGTTCGTGAACTGCGGCTGGGGGACCGGCGGGTTCAAGGGAACCCCCGCCGCCGGCATGACCTTCGCGCACACCATCGCCACCGGCACCCCGCACCGGCTGAACAAGCCGTTCTCGCTGGAACGCTTCGAAACCGGTGCGCTCATCGACGAACACGGCGCCGCCGCCGTGGCCCACTAGCCGCCGCCACCAGAAAAGGACTAACGCACATGCTGCTGATCCCATGCCCCAACTGCGGCCCGCGGGACGAAACCGAATTCCACTACGGGGGACAGGCCCACGTCCCCTACCCGGAAAACCCCAGCGAGCTGACCGACACCGAGTGGTCCCGCTACCTCTTCTACCGCGAGAACCCCAAGGGCATCTTCGCCGAACGCTGGGTCCACAGCACCGGCTGCCGCCAGTGGTTCAACATGCTCCGCGACACCGTGAGCTATGACATCCAGGCCATCTATCCCATGGGTGCCCGCCGGCCGGACCTGGCTGCCGCCCCCGCCGGGGAATCCGGCACGGCCAGCCTCGCCGCTGACAGCACCACCACCGGAACGGCCGCACCCAGCCTCGCTGCAACCAGCCTTGCCGCCGGCACCACGCCCGCCACCACCACCGCCCCGGAAGGAGCCACCAAGTGACCTCGCAGAACGCCCGCCTGGCAACCGGCGGCCGCATCGATCGCACCATCTCCTGGCGCTTCACCGTGGACGGCGAGGAATTCACCGGGCACCCCGGCGACACGCTTGCCTCTGCGCTGCTGGCCAACGGCCGCGTCGCCGCCGGCAACTCGCTCTATGAGGACCGCCCCCGCGGCATCATGTCCGCCGGCGTGGAAGAGGCCAACGCGCTGGTCCGCATCGAGGCCCGCTTCCCCGGCCACGTCGCAGAATCCATGCTTCCCGCCACCACCGTTTCCCTGGTGGACGGGCTCAAGGCCACCCTGCTCAACGGCCTGGGCAAACTGGACCCCGAGGATGACCGCGCCGAATACGACAAGAAGTACGTCCACACCGACGTCCTGGTGGTGGGCGGCGGCCCCGCCGGCCTCGCCGCGGCCCGCGAAGCGGTCCGCACCGGCGCCCGCGTCATGCTGCTGGACGACCAGCCCGAACTGGGCGGCTCACTGCTCTCCGGCTCCACCGCGCCCGGCCTGGCGGAGACCATCGAGGGCAAGCCCGCCCTGGAGTGGGTGGCCGACGTCGAAGCCGAACTGGTCTCCGGTGCGGAATCCACCGTGCTGAACCGCACCACCGCCTTCGGCGCCTACGACGCCAACTACGTCATCGCAGTCCAGAACCGCACCGACCACCTCTCCAGCCCCGCGGCACCCGGCGTCTCCCGCCAGCGGATTTGGCACATCCGTGCCAACCAGGTGGTCCTCGCTCCGGGCGCGCACGAGCGTCCCCTGGTGTTCGAGAACAACGACCGCCCCGGCATCATGCTGGCCTCGGCCGTGCGCAGCTACCTCAACCGGTACGGCGTTGCCGCCGGCAAGCGCGTGGTCATCAGCACCACCAATGACAGCGCCTACGCCGTCGCAGCCGACCTCGCCGCCGCTGGCGTCAAGGTGGCGGCCGTCGTGGACGCCCGTCCCGCCCTGACCGCCGCGGCAACGGCCGCCGTCGAAGCCGGCATCCGGGTGCTGATCGGCAGCGCGGTGGCCAACACCTCCGCCGACGGGTCCGGCCGGCTGGCCGGCGTCACCGTCCGCAGCATCAACGACGACGGCGAACTCACCTCGGGCGTCGAGCAGATCGCCGCAGACCTGCTGGCTGTCTCCGGCGGCTGGAGCCCGCTGGTCCACCTGCACTCCCAGCGCCAGGGCAAGCTGCGCTGGGACGAAGAACTGGCGGCCTTCGTGCCCAGCACCGAGGTTCCCGCCCAGCAGACCATAGGCGCCGGCCGCGGCTCCTTCGCCACCGAAGACTGCGTCGCGGAGGGCATCTCCGCCGGTGCCAAGGCGGCCATCGCTGCGGGCTTCAGCTCCGACGTCGAGCCCTCTCCGCTGGGCGAGCCGAAGGCCTCCGCACCCACCCGCCAGCTCTGGCTGGTGCCGGGCGAGAACGGCACCCCGGACGACTGGCACCACCACTTCGTGGACTTCCAGCGGGACCAGTCCGTGGCGGATGTCCTCCGCTCTACCGGCGCCGGCATGCGCTCCGTTGAGCACATCAAGCGGTACACCTCCATCAGCACCGCCAACGACCAAGGCAAGACCTCCGGCGTCAACGCCATCGGCGTCATTGCCGCGGCGCTGCGGACCGCCGGGGAGGCCTCCCGCGGCATCGGCGACATCGGAACCACCACCTACCGTGCACCGTTCACCCCGGTGGCCTTCGCGGCACTGGCCGGACGCCAGCGCGGCGAACTGTTCGATCCCGCCCGCATCACCTCCATCCACCCCTGGCACGTGGCGAAGGGTGCGCTCTTCGAGGACGTCGGACAGTGGAAGCGGCCCTGGTACTACCCGCAGGACGGGGAGGACATGGACGCCGCCGTGCTGCGCGAATGCGCCGCCGTCCGCGAATCCGTGGGCTTCATGGACGCCACTACCCTGGGCAAGATCGAAATCCGCGGCAAGGACGCGGGGGAGTTCCTGAACCGGGTCTACACCAACGCGTTCAAGAAGCTTGCGCCGGGTTCGGCACGCTACGGCGTCATGTGCACCCCGGACGGCATGATTTTCGACGACGGCGTGACCCTCCGCGTTGACGACGAGACCTACTTCATGACCACCACCACCGGCGGCGCCGCGAAGGTGCTCGACTGGCTGGAGGAATGGCTGCAGACCGAGTGGCCGGAACTGGACGTGAAGTGCACCTCGGTGACGGAGCAGTGGAGCACCATTGCCGTCGTGGGGCCCAAGTCCCGTGAGGTTATCGCCAAGGTTGCACCGGAACTGGCAGCCAACGGCGGCCTGGACGCCGAAGCTTTCCCGTTCATGACCTTCCGCGAAACCACCCTGGCCTCCGGCGTCCGCGCCCGGGTCTGCCGCATCTCGTTCTCCGGCGAACTCGCCTACGAAATCAACATCCCGGCCTGGTATGGACTGAACACCTGGGAAGCCGTGGCCGCTGCCGGCGCCGAATTCAGCATCACCCCGTATGGCACCGAAACCATGCACGTGCTGCGCGCCGAAAAGGGCTATCCGATCGTTGGGCAGGACACGGACGGTACCGTCACTCCGCAGGACGCCGGTATGGAGTGGATCGTTTCCAAGGCCAAGGACTTCATCGGCAAGCGCTCGTACTCCCGGGCGGACTCCAGCCGCGAGGACCGCAAGCACCTGGTCAGCGTGCTCCCGGTCGACGGCACGCTCCGGCTGCCGGAAGGCACCCAGCTCGTGGAGAAGGGCCGCTCCACCAACCCGGCCTACGGTCCTGTACCGATGGAAGGCTTCGTCACCTCCAGCTACCACAGCGCAGCGCTGGGCAGGTCTTTTGGCCTGGCCCTGATCAAGAACGGCCGCAACCGCATCGGCGAAACCCTGGTGGCCGCCGCCGGCGACCAGCTGGTGGACGTGGTTGTTGCAGAAACAGTGCTTTTTGACCCAGAAGGGACCCGTAAAGATGGCTGAGACAGCAGCATCCCCCACCCAGAGCGCCGCGGAACAGAACCGTGCCGCCCGTGTCAGCCCGGCCCGGCAGCTGGCGGAAGACTTCACCGCAGGTTCCCTGGCCGGCACCGTTGAGATCTCGGAAGTACCGTTCCTGACCATGGTGGGCCTCCGGGCTGACGCAGGCTCGGACGAGGCAACGCGCCTGGCCGCCGTCACCGGCGGCCTGCCGGCCGGTTCCGGTGATGTGGTCAAGTCCGGCGACACCTCGGTCCTGTGGCTGGGACCGTCCGAATTCCTGGTAGTGGCTCCCACCGAGGCCCACGAATCCCTGGGCGGCAGCCTGATCCCGGCACTCCGGGAAGCACTGGGCTCCGGAGCAGGCCAGGTGGTGGATCTTTCCGCCAACCGGACCACGTTCGAGCTGGTTGGCCCCCGGGCCCGCGCCGTGCTCGAAAAGGGTTGCTCGCTGGACCTGCACCCCCGGGTGTTCAAGGCAGGCACCGCCTTGTCCACCGAGATCGCGAACATCCCCGCCATGCTGTGGAAGACGGGCGAGGACTCCTTCCGGATCTTCCCCCGGGCGTCGTTCGCCGAATTCCTGGGCCGGTGGCTCCTGGACGCCATGCGGGAGTACGCCTCACCAGAGGTCCCCTGATGGCGCTCAGCGTCCTGGACCTGTTCTCTGTTGGCATCGGGCCCTCGTCGTCACACACGGTGGGCCCGATGCGGGCAGCCAAGCTCTTCGCCGATGGGCTGAAGGGCGACGGCCACCTGGCCTCCACCGTGCGCGTCCAGTCGGAACTTTTCGGCTCCCTGGGCGCCACGGGGCGCGGGCACGGCTCCGACAAGGCAGTGGTCCTGGGCCTGCAGGGCCTGGAGCCCGAAACAGTCAACACCTTCACGGCCGATGACCAGGTTGCGGCCGCCGCCCTGAACGCCGAGCTGCAGATTGCCGGCAGCCACCGCGTGGATTTCAACTGGGAAGAGGACGTGGTGCTGCACCGGCGCAAGTCCCTTCCCGCGCACCCCAACGGCATGACCTTCCGCGCCCTTGACCACACCGGCGCCGTGCTCAGCGAACGGAGCTACTACTCCATTGGCGGCGGTTTCGTGGTGGACGGCGACGCCGAAGGGGCCGACAAGGTGGTGGCGGACGACACCGTGCTGCCCTACCCGTTCTCCACGGCGGACGAGCTGTTGCAGATCTGCAGCCGCGAGGGCATGTCCATTTCCGACGTCATGCTGGCCAACGAACTCACCTGGCACAGCGAAGCGGAGCTCCGGGAGAAGCTGCTGGGGCTCTGGGCCGTGATGCGCGAATGCGTCGAGAACGGCTGCAACGCCGAGGGTATCCTGCCGGGCGGCCTCAAGGTGCCCCGGCGTGCCCCCGCCCTGTTCCGCACCCTGACCGCCTCCGCCGCGGCATCGGCGGAAGCCTCCGCCCAGGCGGCGGCAGCAACGCCGTCGCCCGTCCAGGCTCCTGCCGACCCGCTGCTGGCGATGGAATGGGTCAACCTGTTCGCGCTCGCCGTGAACGAGGAGAATGCCGCAGGAGGGCGGATCGTCACCGCGCCCACCAACGGCGCGGCCGGAATCGTGCCTGCCGTCCTGCACTACTACGTGAAGTTTGTTCCAGGAGCCGACGACGACGGTGTGGTCCGCTTCCTGCTGGCGGCGGCCGCCGTCGGAATCCTGTTCAAGACGAACGCCTCCATCTCAGGCGCCGAAGTGGGCTGCCAGGGAGAGGTGGGCTCTGCCTGTTCGATGGCGGCGGCCGGGCTCTGCGAAGTGCTCGGCGGTACGTCGGCGCAGGTGGAGAACGCCGCCGAGGTGGGAATCGAGCACAACCTGGGCCTGACCTGCGATCCCGTGGGCGGGCTGGTGCAGATCCCGTGCATCGAGCGGAACGCGATCGCCAGCGTGAAGGCGATCAACGCGGCCCGGCTGGCCCTGCACGGGGACGGCAGCCACAAGGTTTCGCTGGACAAGGCCATCAAGACCATGCGCGACACCGGAGCCGACATGAAAACCAAGTACAAGGAAACCTCCCGAGGAGGACTCGCCGTGAATGTAATCGAGTGCTGAGCCATGACCATCACTGAAACCCATATCCCCGCCACCAGCGCCGCCACCACGGTGGAGCACGTCCTCACCCTGGACTGCCCGGAGGGCCCCGGCATTGTGCACGCCGTCTCCGGCTTCCTGTTGGATCACGGCTGCGACATCATCGACAACAAACAGTTCGGCGAACGCTCCGAAGGCCACTTCTTCATGCGTGTGCATTTCGCCTCCGAGGGTGACGAATCCACACTGCAGGTGCTGCGGGACTCGTTTGCCCCGGTAGCGGACAAGTTCGGCATGCGGTGGCAGCTGGAACGCCAGGGATCCAAGCGCAAGGTGCTGATCATGGTGTCCAAGTTTGGGCACTGCCTCAACGACCTCCTCTTCCGGGCGCGGGTCGGTGAACTGCCCATAGACGTGGTGGCGGTGGTGTCCAACCACCGGGACCACCAGGCACTGGTGGAGTGGCACGGCATCCCGTTCCACCACATCCCGGTCACCGCTGACACCAAGCCCGAGGCCGAGGCAAAGCTTCTGGAACTGGTGGACGGGCTGGACGTGGAACTGGTGGTGCTGGCCCGCTACATGCAGGTGCTCAGCGACGACCTGACCCGGCAGTTGGACGGCCGGGCCATCAACATCCACCACTCGTTCCTGCCCAGCTTCAAGGGCGCCAAGCCGTACCACCAGGCCTATGCGCGGGGTGTCAAGACCGTGGGCGCCACGGCGCATTACGTCAACGCCGAACTGGATGAGGGGCCCATCATCGCCCAGCAGGTGGTGGAAGTGGACCACACGTACGGGCCCGAGGACCTGGTGGCCGCCGGCCGCGACACCGAATGCAAGGCCCTCTCCAACGCGGTCAAGTGGCACTGCGAAGGCCGGGTCCTCCTGCAGGGCAACCGCACCGTGGTGCTGCGGTAGCCCGACCTAATTGAACACTGTCAGCGCGGCTGGCTTCCCCTCCCGGGGCGGCCGGCCGCGCTTTTGTCGTGTCCGCTGCGCTGACCGACAACAACTGATCGCTGGTGGACAAGGCGGAAACGGCTGCCGCTGCCAAGCTGGATTCCACAGCAATTTTCCCGAGCTCATGACCGTTAAGAAGGATCCAATGAGTATTTCGAATTCCGAGACCCGGACCGCTGACGCTCCGGCCAAGGAGCATTCCACCGCCCTCCGCGCCGGCAGCATCGGCGTGCTTGGCATCCTGTTCTTCGTCCTGTCCGCCCAAGCGCCCCTGACCGGTATCGTGGGCGCCTCGCCCCTCGCGGCGGCGCTGGGCAACGGTGCCGGCGCCCCGGGCGCCTACCTGATCGTGGGCATCGTCATCGTGATCTTCGCCGTCGGCTTTGTCGCCATGAGCCGCAAGATCCAGGCCAACGGCGCCTTTTACGCCTACGTGACTGCAGCATTCGGCAGAAGGACCGGAGCCGGGGCGGCCTGGCTGGCCCTGTTGGCCTACAGCACTGTCCAGGCCGCCATGTACGGGCTGTACGGTGCGGCCTTCTCCGGGCTCCTGGCCTCGATCGGCCTGGCCATTCCCTGGTGGCTGCTGGCCTTGGCCACCATGGCCGGAGTCCAGGTGCTGGGCTCCCTCAACATCGAACTCGGCGCCCGCGTCCTGGCCGTCCTTGTGGGCCTTGAGGTGGCCATCCTGCTGATGTTCGGGTTCACGGTGCTGTTCCACGGCGGCGGCCCGGAGGGCATCAGCGTTGCGGCGTCCTTTTCCCCGGAAGCCATCGGCGCAGGCGCCCCCGGCGTTGCGATCATGTTCGCGGTGGCGTCCATGTTCGGCTTCGAGTCCACTGCCATCTACTCTGCCGAGGCCAAGGATCCGCACCGCACCGTGGCCAGGGCAACCTACCTGTCAGTCGGGGTGATCTCGGTGTTCTTCGCCTTCATCTCCTGGATGCTGGTCAGCTACTACGGGCCTTCGCAGGTGATGGATGCAGCCGGTGCCGCGCTCGAGTCAGGGGATGCCACCTCCTTCGTGCTGGGTCCGCTGGTGGATTTGTTCGGACCCTGGGCGGGCATCGTGGCCGGCATCCTGCTGGTCACCTCCCTGCTGGCCGGCATCATCGCCTTCCACAACGGCATCAACCGCTACCTGCACTCCCTGGCCCTGCGCGGTTCCATGCCCGCAGTCCTCGCCCGGACCAACAGGCACAGGGCACCCGCGGCGGCCGCCTGGGTCCAGTCCGCCACCGCCGTCGTCCTGGTGGTGCCGTTCGCCATCCTGGCGATGGACCCCGTCCTGACGTTGTTCTCCTGGTTCAGCGGGCTGGCTGTGGCGGCCCTGCTGGTGCTGTACATGCTGTGCTCGGCGGCCGTCGTCGCGTTCTTCCGCCGGGAGCGCGCAGGCGCCCAGCTGTGGCAGACCCGGATCGCCCCGGCCGTGGCGGCGGTCCTGCTGGCGTGGGTCCTGTACCTGGTGGTCAGCAATTTCACGGCCCTCATTGGCGGCAGCGCCGAGACGGCCACGGCCCTGCTCGCGGCGGTCCCGCTGGTCTTCCTGGCCGGCGTGTTGGTGGAGTGGGCCATCCAGCGCCGCCACCACCCCGCTTCCCTGGGCCACGCGCTCACTTAGCAGGCGCAGGATCTCCGGCACTGGCCCGGCGCGGAACTTTCGGTCCGCGCCGGGCCAGTGCGCGTGCCGCGACGAACAGCGTGGCTCCGCCCAGCGCAGCACCCCACGCCGCGGCGGGGGAGACGGGCCAGAACCCCGCCAGGCCAAGGAGCGCCGGAACCGTGGCCGACGCCGGGCTCGCCAGCACCAGGGCCCAGCCCGTCAACCGTTCCAGCCGCACAGCGTCCAGGGCCAGGCAGGCGAACAGCAGGGCCCACAGCACGGACCAGCACACCCACAGCACGGCGAGCAGAGGGTCGGTGCCCAGCCAGGCAACCGCCAGCAGCACGCCGCAGAACGCCACCAGCCCGCAGAACCAGCCCAGGCCGCGCGACCCGAGTGCCAGCAGCACGTCCAATCCCGAGTACAGGTAGGTGGCCCCGAACAGGAACATGCCGGCCGCCGTCAGGAGCGGTGCCGGAGCGTTCCCGGCCGTGGAGACGTAGACGACGCCGAGCACCAGTTGGGTGCCGCCCACCAGCAGGTTGAGGGCAGCGGCGTCGCGGCGGGGAACGTGCCCGAGGGTCGCCAGCCCGTTGGCCAGCAGGGCTGCACCGGAGAGCAGGAGGCAAATGAAAGACATCAGCGGCCCCCGGCCCTATCAACTACCGTCAGGTGAAACTTCTTTGTCACCAGAGGGACGTTAGCCGAAGCGGTGACGGAGCGCCCAGTGGGCCCTGGTCGTAATCGGTGGGAAAGGCCCGGCGCCGGCTAGGAGCTTTTACGCCACTCGCTGGGCGAGACCCCGAAAGCATCCCGGAAGGTGCGGCTGAAGTGGGCGGCGTCAAGGAAACCCCAGCGGGCTGCAACCGCGCCGACGGGCTTTCCCGCGTGCAGCGGGTCCCGAAGTTCGCGGCGGGCCCCCTCGAGCCGCTGGGTCCGGATCCAGCTGCCTACCGTGGTTCCGGACTCGTGAAAGACGTTGTGCAGGTGCCGGGTGGAGATGAAATGCGCCGCCGCAATGCCCGCCGGGGACAACAGCGGGTCAGAGAGGTTCGCCTCGATGTACTCCCGGACCGAGACAGCCAGCATCGCCTGCGGCTTCATCCGGTCCGGCGTGATATCCATTTCGGCATGCAGCATGGTGGACACCAGGTCCAGGGCGTTCGTGGCAAGCCGGGAGCCACTGGGTCCGTTCAGGACGTCCAGGTTTTCCGAGAGCTGGCGGATGAACCGTCCAACGAGCCCGCTCAGGCCTCCGCTGCCCATGCGTACGGCGGCCAGCTGCCCCACATAGTCCACGGGCAGGGACACGGCGTCGCACGGGAACATCAGCACCATGATCCGTGTCTTGTCCTCGAACGCGAGGGTGTATGGCCGGTTGGTGTCGTAGATGGCCAGGTCCCCGGGCTGAAGCACGGCTTCCCGGTTGTCCTGGATCAGCAGGCCGGTGCCTTCCAACTGCAGGTTTAGCTTGAAATAGCGTTCATGGGCCTGCGCGATCAAGGCCGGGGTGCGGTGGACCTCGTGCGACGTGGCGGTCACTTCAACAATGGACATCCGGTCCAGCACCCGGGAGCGCATCCGGCCCTGGAAGCCATCCACGTCAGCTGTTTGGGCGGTGAGGGGCACGAAAGATTCCGCCACCAGGTGCTTCCAATGGTCGAAGGATGCCGCAACGCTCGAGGTGACGTCCTGGCGCTCGGGCCGGGCAGACGTCCCGGTTGTAGTTGCTGCTGGCATTGAAGTTCCTCGCGACGGATGGCCACCTGATGTTCCCCCGGCCTGTGTCCTGCGACACAGTAAGTTCAGGGTAACCCCGGCAGAATCTTTTTTCAACGGCTGGCGAAAAAAGAAGTCTTTCGGGGTGCCTGACAGGCGTTTCCAAGCTTGCCGTGGCATGATCCGCGCATGAATGCCGTTGCCGCGTCCCAGGACCGCCACCACAACTTCAATTCCCCCGCACACCACTCCCGGCTGCGGATGGTGGTGATGCTCGCCGTCGGCGTGGCGGTGGCGCTGGCTGTCGGAGCACTTGGCCACTGGACCTATGCGCCCGCCCTTGGCTGGGCGGCCGCTTCCGCAACGTACCTGATCTGGGTGTGGAGTGTTATCCGGCACCTTGGCCCGGGCGCTACTGCGGCCCATGCCCGGCGGGAGGATCCTGGCCGGCTCTTTTCGGACACGTTGGTCCTCAGTGCAACGGTGGCCAGCTTTGCCGGGGTGGCCCTGATCCTGCTGGATGCCTCCAATTCGCAGGGCATGAGCAAGGACGCCACGGTGGCCATGGCACTGGGAAGTATCGCGTTGTCCTGGTTCCTGGTCCACACGCTGTTCACGCTCCGCTATGCGGCCATCTATTACCGAGACGGGACCGGGGTCGATTTCAATGAGGAAACCCAGCCCCGCTATGCGGACTTCGCGTACCTGGCCTTCACTGTCGGCATGACCTTCCAGGTATCGGATACCGACCTGAAGACCAACGCCATCCGCTCCACGGTCCTGCGGCAGGCCCTGCTGTCCTACCTGCTGGGGGCCATCGTCCTGGCAACCACCATTAACCTGGTGTCGGGCCTCATCCACTAAGCCCTCAGGTGGGTGCGGATTGGCTCCGTTAACGCCAACGGGTGCAGCTCCGGTTGGAGCTGCACCCGTTTTGTGAGGCGTCAATTAATCCTTCTTGAAGGCATCCTTAACGTGCTCGCCGGCCTGCTTCAGGTCGGATTTTGCCTGGTCGGTCTGGCCTTCAGCCTTCAGGCTTTCATCGCCCGTGGCGTTGCCGGCAGCTTCTTTGCCCTTGCCGCCAAGCTTCTCTGCAGCGTTGCCGATCTTGTCGTCCAAACCCATGGAGATGCTCCTTACAGTTCGTGCTCGCTCCGGTCTGCACCAGAACCTGACCACACAATAGTAAGCATACTTTCGAGTTTGAGGCTCATTTGCCACCCGGAATTTTGCCCAGCAGGGCGAGGTAGCCCTCCAGTTGCGCGGCGTGGCCGAACTCCAGGCGGCCCTCCGGGGCAAGGGCTGCCTCAATCTGGGCCCCCAGCAGCATGTTCAGCAGCTGGCCGGCGAGGACGGAATCGGCGACGCCGGCACTGACGTCGCCGCTGTTCCTTGCCTCTGCCAGGTAGCGGCCGATGGCGGCCAGCCATTCCGCCATGGATTCCCGGTGGATTTCCGCCTTCCGGGGATCGTTGGCCGCCTTCTGCCAGAACGGGATGACCACCCGGGCTTCGTTGATGCGCTCCTCGTCGAGGGGGAGTACTTCGAGGCAGAAAGCCCGCAGTGCATCCAGGCCGGTCTTGCCTGCCGTCACCTCCGCGATGCGCCGGTTGCTCCGGTTGAAGACATGGCTGAAGGCGAACTCGAGCAGTGTGTCCTTCGTGGGGAAGTATGGCTTCAAGGCGCCATTGGCGAAGCCTGCCTCCATGGCAATCTCGCGCATGGTGGCGCTTTCGAGGCCTTGGCGGGCGATGATCCGCCAGGTGGCATCCACGAGTTCCAGGCGGCGCTCGTCATGGTCAACTATCTTCGGCACGCGGCCACTCCCCGGAAATTTCTTTGCCCAACCTCTTGTGAGCCATGTTACGGACGTTTATTATCTACAACTATAGAAAATAAATCCAATGGCCGGCGACGGCCCGGACAAAGGTTCCCCCAATGACGCTTGCACCCACCCAAACTGCATCAGCCTTCCGCCTGGCCACGGCGCCGGAAATCCAGGACGTGCGCGCCATCCTGCAGGCGGAAGGCCTCCTGGGTCCGCAGCACAGGATCGCCTACCTGGGCCTGCTGGATCCGGCGCGCGGCGCTGATCCCGCGGCGGCGGAGCGCCGCTTCCGCGTCTTCATCCACGACGTCTCCGGGGCCGCCCCGCGGGACGTCATCGTCTCCACAACGCAGGGAAAGGTGCTCTCCGCCGTCGAACTGGACACCGCGGTGACCGGCGAACTGCCGGTCCTCGAGGAGGAGTTCGAGGTGGTGGAAACGCTGCTGGCCACCGATGAGCGGTGGCTGAGGGCGCTCGCTGACCGCGGACTCGCCGTCGAAAACGTCCGGGTAGCCCCGCTGTCCGCCGGTGTCTTCGAGTACCAGGAGGAGAAGGGCCGCCGGATCCTGCGGGGGCTGGCTTTCGTCCAGGAGTTCCCGGAGGACAGCGCCTGGGCGCACCCGGTGGACGGCCTGGTGGCCTATGTGGACGTGGTCAGCAAGGAGGTCACCCAGGTCATCGACCTCGGCGTGATGCCCATCCCGGCCGAACACGGCAACTACACGGACCCTGAACTGACCGGGCCGCTCCGCACCACCCAGAAGCCGATCAGCATCACCCAGCCCGAGGGCCCCAGCTTCACCGTCACCGGCGGCAACCACGTGGAGTGGGAAAAATGGAGCGTGGACGTGGGCTTCGACGTCCGCGAAGGCGTGGTCCTGCACAACTTGGCGTTCCAGGACGGCGGCCGGAAGCGGCCCATCATCAACCGGGCCTCCATTGCCGAGATGGTGGTTCCCTACGGTGACCCGTCACCCATCCGCTCCTGGCAGAACTACTTCGACACGGGCGAATACCTGGTGGGCCAGTACGCCAACTCCCTGGAACTCGGCTGCGACTGCCTGGGCGAGATCACGTACCTGAGCCCGGTGATCAGCGACGCGTTCGGCAACCCGCGGGAGATCCGCAACGGCATCTGCATGCACGAGGAGGACTGGAGCATCCTCGCCAAGCACTCGGACCTCTGGAGCGGCGTCACCTACACCCGCCGCAACCGCCGCCTGGTGATCTCCTTCTTCACCACCATCGGCAATTACGACTACGGCTTCTACTGGTACCTCTACCTGGACGGCACCATCGAATTCGAGGCCAAGGCCACCGGCATCGTCTTCACCTCGGCGTTCCCGGAGGGCGGCTCGGACAACATCTCCCAGCTGGCCCCGGGCCTGGGCGCCCCCTTCCACCAGCACCTCTTCAGCGCCCGGCTGGACATGGCGATTGACGGATTCACCAACCGGGTGGAGGAGGAGGACGTGGTCCGGCAGGCCATGGGCCCGGGTAATGAGCGCGGCAACGCCTTCTCCCGCAAGCGCACCGTGCTGGCGCGTGAATCCGAGGCCGTCCGCGAGGCCGACGCCCGTTCCGGCCGCACCTGGATCATTTCCAACCCGGACTCACGCAACCGGCTGGGTGAGCCGGTGGGCTATAAGCTCCACTCCCACAACCAGCCCACGCTGCTCGCGGACCCGGACTCATCAATCGCCCGCCGCGCAGCGTTCGCCACCAAGGACCTGTGGGTCACCCGGTACGCCGAGGACGAGAAGTACCCCACGGGCGACTTCGTGAACCAGCATGCCGGGGGAGCCGGGCTGCCCGCCTACGTGGCACAGGACCGCGACCTCGACGGCCAGGACATCGTCGTGTGGCACACGTTCGGCCTCACCCACTTCCCCCGCGTGGAGGACTGGCCCATCATGCCCGTGGACACCGTGGGCTTCAAGCTGCGGCCCGAGGGCTTCTTCGACCGCAGTCCCGTCCTGGACGTCCCCGCCAACCCAAACAAGCAGGCCGCCTCCTGCCACACCGAGGGCGGTGCCGGTGGCTGCCACTAGCCTCACCCCGGCGCCGGCAGCAAACAGGGCAGCAGCAGGAAGGACGACGACGGCGGTCCGGGCCCGTGCCGGCGGTCCCGGTTTTCATTCCCGGCTCGCTGCCGTGGTCACCGCCGTTTCCTGCGCAGCACACCTGTGGCTCGCCGCCACGGGCAACCATGGTGCCTGGCTCAGTGCCCTCATGCTGGCGCTCGCCGCGGTTTGCGTTCCCTGTGCTGTCCACATCTGGCGGCACACCGGGGTGGCCGCACTCCACCAGGTCACCGCAGCCGCCGTGGCAATGGCAGCCGTCCATGCGGCCCTCCTGCTCGGCGGCGGCGGCGCCGGCCACGCCCACACCGGAGGGCCGCCGGCACCGTCCGCTGCCCATGCGGACGGTGCCGGCGGGCTGCTGCTGGTCATTGCACTGGAACTGGCGACGGCGCTCCTGGCCGCCACGCTGGTGGCGCGGCTGAGGCGGCGGTGTGCGTAGCAGGCCTTAGTCCTTGGAGACCTCCAAGGGGCGCGCGACGTGCAGCCGGCCGTGGTCAACAAGCCATTTTACGGATTCGAAGATGGCCTGCTCAGGTTGGTATCGCGGTGCATAGCCCAGCACGGCCGCGGCCTTGTCGATGCTGAAGCACTGGCTGCGGTAGAGGTGGCCCCAGCTCGACTCCGCATAGTCCCGTGAGGTGTCTTCGCGGAACCGCTCCCAGCTGACCGTTTCCAGCACGGCGGCATGCCCGAACCAGGCAGCCGCGATGTCCGCGTAGCCGCGCACGGTCAGCGCCGTGGGAGCGACGATGTTGAAGTCCTCTCCGGCGGCCGCTTCGCGCTGCGCGAGGGCTTTTTCGAAAGCCTGGGCAACATCGTCGGCATGCACGTGGTGCATCAGTTCTGCGCCGCTGCCGGGAACCCGGAGGGGCTGGCCTGCGGAGATGGTCTGCCAGACGGCGGGGTCCAGGTTTCCCAGCGGACCGATGGGATGCCAACCCGGTCCGACGATATGGCCCGGGTGCAGGGACGTGGTCGCCAGGCCGCCCCGGGCCGTCTCTTCCCGCAGCATCACGGCGATCCGGTTCTTTTCGACGCCGTACTCGCCAAAGGGCTCAGCGGCAGAATCCGAGCCTTCCCTGATCGGCAGCTTCAGGCTTTGGCCATAACGCCACACTGAACCGCAATGCAGCAGATGCCCCACCTCACCGCGCAACCGGTCCACCAGCGACGCAGCCGATTCGAGGGTGAAGCAGACCAGGTCCACCACCGCTTCCGCCTTCAGCCCGGCCACCCGGTCCCCGAACGTCCCGTCCCGGTCCTCCCGCTGACGGTCCGCGGCGACCTGGTGTACATGCTCCCATTCCGGTGAGGCGGTGTAGGGCTTGCTCGTGCCGCGGCTGATGTTGGTGACCTCGTGGCCGGCGCGGACCAGCCGGGGGACCAGGAATGAACCGATGTGGCCGCTGCCGCCGATGACGGTGACTCTCATTGCTCTCCGATCGTTGTATTCCCCTCAACGGTAGGGCCCGGGCAACAGTAAAGGGAGGACCCCGCGGGCCTCCCTTTCCTGGTTCACTGCCGCGGTGTCACGCGGGCTTGGCGTACTCTGCTGCGCTCATGACCTCGTAGCCCACCCATGTTTCGTTATTTTCAACCCAGGCGTCATGGCCTGCGGGGATGGCGTACGCGTCTCCGGCTTTGATGCTGATGCGGGATCCGTCGTCCAGCTGGACGGTGAGGGTCCCGGCGGCACAAAATCCCAGGTGGTTGTTCTGGCAGCTGTCCGTGTGAACCACGGTTTTGACCGTCTCGGACCAGCGCCAGCCGGGCTCGAAGGTGAACCGGCCCAGGGTGGCGCCGCCAATGTTGACCACGTCCACCTGGGTCTTGGGCGGGCGGCGCTTCTCGTCGGCGTCGTTGAAGGACTTGGTTTCAAGGTCCTTGACCGTTACTGCAGGCATTTCTGGCTCCTCGAAAGGGAGTGGTTATGAAATTCACCCACGGGCGCTGAGCCGCTCAGGGAAAGACGGTCCGGCGGGGCGGGAAGTGCCCGTCCAGAACCCGCCGGACCTTTGCGTCGCAACGCTTTCAATGTGCTCCCCGACGCAGGCGATGTCAATGCCGGCGGTCCTCCTCGAACCACTCCCTGCCGGGGTTGGTCACGGCAGGGGCCGAGCGGTCCAGCCCAGGCTGCGCCGCCCACTTCACTCCGTTGGCCAGAACCCGCTGGACCTGCGGATGGTGGTACACCGGGTACTCCTGGTCGCCGGGGCTGAAGTAGAAGATCCTGCCCTTGCCCCGGGTGAACGTGACGCCGGAACGGAACACTTCGCCGCCGGCGAAGGAACTGATGAAGATCAGGTCGTCGGGGTCCGGGATGTCGAACAGCTCTCCGTACATCTCCTGCTCGGGGATGACGATGGGGCTCTCCACGCCCTCCGCGATGGGATGTGACGGTTTGACCGTCCACACCAGTTCACGCTGGCCGTCGTTCCGCCAGGCCAGGGAGCAGCTGGTGCCCAGCAGCCTGGTGAAGATCTTGGCGAAGTGCCCCGAGTGGAGCACGATCAGTCCCATCCCACCGAGCACGTGCCGGTGGACGCGTTCGACGACGGCGTCACTCACCTCGTGGTGGGCGATGTGGCCCCACCAGAGCAGGACGTCAGTCTCAGCGAGCACCTCCTCGTCCAGGCCGTGTTCGTCGTTGCTGGCGAGCACCGCCGTCGTAATGTCCGCGTCCGGATAGTGGGACCGGAGCCCTGCGGCGATCGCGCCGTGGATGCCATCCGGGTAGATGTCGCCGATGTGGGACGGCTCGTTGTTGGCCTCGTGGACGCCCTCGTTCCACACCCGGATCCTCAATTTGCCGTTCATTAGAGGCGAACCTCCCTCTGCTCAAGTGCTGACTGGTAGCACGCGTCGATGATCTGTGCCCGGTAGAGCGCCAGGGAGCCGTCATGCTCGGCCCAGGCCGCCCCGCCGCGGACTGCGGTGACGAAATCTTCCACCACGGCGTCGTGGGCGCGGCCGGGCAGGACCGGCGGTACGTAATCGGCGGACTCGCCGTCCTTGTCAGTGAACACCCGGAGCTGGCCCACGGGCGGGAATGGGGCGCCGTGCACCTTCAATTCGGCGCCGCCGTCCGTGCCGTAGACCGTGAAGTCGAGGAGATCGTCCGTTTCCCGGTACGTTGCCCAGCCCGCCTCGATCAGCAGCGTTCCACCGCCCTCAAGCCGAAGGAACGCTGACGCGAAGTCTTCCACCTCGAAGGCGTGGCTCGTGGCCTGGGCCGAATACCGGCTTCCGCCGCCGCGTCCCTGCGGGCCGAGTTCCGAATGGGTGGCGGCGGAGACGGCCACCACCTTGGGTTCACCGAGCAGGTGCAGGGCGTAATCCAGCGCGTGGACGCCGATGTCCGCCAGCGGTCCGCCACCGGCGAGCTCGGGGTTGGTGAACCAGCTGCCCAGCGTGGGAATGCCGGAGCGACGGAGCCAGGAAGCCTTCGCGTAGTAGGGGCGGCCCAGGCCGCCGGTGTCGATGACGTCCTTGAGGGCCTTGATGTCGCCGCGGCGGCGGTGGTTGAAGGCCACGTCCAGGACCCGTCCGGCCGTGCGTGCCGCGTCCACCATGGCCTGGCCCTCCACGGCGTTGCGGGCGATGGGCTTTTCGCTGAGCACATGGATGCCCCGTTCCAGGGCCGCGATGGCAATGGGGGCGTGCAGGAAGGTGGGTACCGCCACGCTGACGGCATCCAGGCCGCCATGATCCAGCATGTCCTGCCAATCGGCGAAGCCGTTGGGAATGGCGTATTCGGCTTGCAGGTCCTCGCGGAGTTCCTGCTCCATTCCTGCCAGCGAGACGATGCGGACACCGTCCAGTTCGCTGTAGGCCTTCAGGTGCTGCTGGCCGGCCCAGCCGATGCCAACGACGCCGACGCGGAGCTCCGTGGCTTGGGCTTTTCCGGGTGCCTGGGGCTGCTGGCCGGGGGACTTCTGGTTGTTCAAGGGGTGATTCCTTTTCGGTGCGGGACTGGTGTGGGGCGGCCTGTGGAATCGATTCCAAATCACTCGCCATGAGGGCGAGCTAGTGTTTGGAATCGATTCCAAAATCTTGTCAGGAACAGCGCGGGGACGTCAACCCCCTGTCAGTTCTTCGTGGAGTCCCGGATGACGAGCTCGTGCGGGAGGAACATCCGGCCGCGGCGGTGCGGCCCCGGCTCCGTCATCCGTTCCAGGAGTGCCCCGAACGCAACGCGGCCCATCTCGTAGGCGGGCTGCCTGATGGTGGTCAGTTCCGGGACGCACATCTCGGCCTGGATGGAATCGTCGAAGCCGGCAACGGCCAGGTCCTCCGGAACCCGGAGGCCGGCGTCGGTGATCTCCCGGACGCACCCGGCCGCCACGGTATCGCTGCCGCAGAAAACGGCATCCGGCAGCGCGTCCAGCTGGAGAAGATCCTTGGCGAGGCGGCGCCCGGCATGGAAGTCGAACTCACCGTCCGCCAGGAGAAGATGCTGCGGCGCCAAACCAGCGTCGGCGGCCGCCGCCCGGAAACCTTCCTCGCGTAGCCGGCCGGAGCGGGCCAGCCTGTTGCCGATCATCGCCAGGCGCCGGCTCCCTGTTTCGATGAGGTGCCGGGTGATGTCGAAGGCGGCCTGCCGGTCGTCGATGGAAACGCCAAACGCCGCTTCGGAATCAACGATTTCGCAGACCTGGACAACGCTTAGCTGCTCCGCCAGGGCTTCAACATCCGTGTCCGGCATGGTGGGTGAAAACATGATCAGGCCATCCACCGAACCGTTGCGGAGCATGTCCACCAGCTGCTGTTCGCGTTCGAGGTCTCCGGACGTGGGGGCAATGAGGCTGACATAGCCGGATAATGCCGCCGCGTCTCCGAATCCCCGGAAGGCCTCGCTGATCACGGGGGAGTTGAGGTTCTTCGCGAGGGCCAGGATGCGCATGGTCCGGTCGCGGCGCAGGTCCCGGGCGGAGGCGAGGGGCCGGTAGTTGAGCTTGCGGATGGCTCCGGTGACCTTTTCCTTGCTCGCTGCGCTGACGGCCGGGCTGCCGTTGAGGACCCGGGAGACGGTGCCCACGGACACTCCTGCCGTTTTGGCGACGTCCTGGACTGTCGCTCGCGCCATCCTGTCTTTCCTTCCGCGGCCAGTCCCAGGGCCCTCCAGTGGGTCAGCCGGACTCGCTGATTTTTCCCAGCTTAGCTGTCGGCCCGTTTGCCGCCCCATTCTCCCGTACCCGGCCACCTATGATTGCTGCTATGACGGAACATGCCCGGGAAGAGGTTGCCGGAAAGCTCGAACAGGTGATCGCTGCCCAGCTGCGGCACTACCGCACCTCCCAGAGCCTGTCCTCTGCCGAGCTTGCTGCCCGCACCGGGATGTCCAAGGCGATGATCTCCAAGATCGAAACAGCCAGTACGTCCTGTTCCCTGACCACACTTCAGCGTCTCGCTGACGGGCTCAAGATCCCGGTGACGGCGCTGTTCCGCGGTGCGGACACCGACCGGGATGCCACGTTCACCAAGAGCGGCGAGGGCAGCCTCACCGTGCGCAGCGGCACCCAGCACGGGCACGAATACCGCGTGCTGGGCACCTTGAAGGGCCGCACGGATGCGCTGGAGCCCACCCTGGTGACGCTGACTGACGCCTCGGACGTTTTCCCGCTCTTCCAGCACCCGGGCACGGAATTCATCTACATGCTCGCCGGCAAAATGGTCTACGGCCACGGCCAATACGAATACACCATGGAGCCCGGTGACTCACTCCTGCTCGACGGAGAAGGGCCCCACGGTCCGCTCGAGCTGCTGGAGCTTCCCATCCGGTTCCTCGCTGTGGCAGCGAAGTAGGACGGGCCACGCCCCGCGCACCATGACCTGCGGAGGCCGGGCCGTTTCCGACCTCCGCTCGCCGTTCAGTTCACCTTTACCCACGGACGGTGCTCCTGGGCCGCGTGCTGCTCTTTGAGGGCTTGCTGCCGCACGGCCAGCTTTGTGCAATTTCGCTGCCGTCGAACATTCACCTTTTCCCTCACCCGGCTAGATAGCCTCGACTCCACGTTCTCCAGTGCGTACGCGAATAACGTTGGAGATGTCCTGTGTCCAGATTTTCCCGTCGCCCAGGCTTCCAGTTCGCGCTGCCATGACAATAGTTTCAATTACGCCTTCTGCGTCTTCGTCCGAAACAATGAGGTCGATCCGAACCTTGGGACGGAAGTCCACTTGATACTCCGTACCGCGGTAGACCTCGGTGTGTCCTTTTTGCACGCCGTAGCCTTTTACGTCGCTGACTGTGAGGCCCGTGTGCAGGGTGTCGGCCAGAGCTTGCTTGACTTGCTCTAACCGGTGGGGCTGGATGACGGCTGTGACAATCTTCATGGTGCTCCTTGGATGATCCTTGGTGTTTTGAGCTGCGCTGGTCAGTCCGCCTCGGCGTAGGCAGCTTCCGCATGGAGGGTAAGGTCCAGGCCACGGTGTTCCGCTTCTTCATCAACCCGGATGTTCATTACCTTGTTCAAAATCCAGGCGATGGCGTACGTGGCGACAAAGGCATAGAGGCAAGTTGCGACGATAGCAATCAGTTCCCTCCACAGGATGCTCCAGTCTCCTCCGAAAAGTAGCCCTGACACGCCCGCCGGTGCCGATGCTGCTCCGATCAGCACTACACACAGTGTGCCGACTATGCCGCCGATGCCGTGGACCGCGAAGGCGTCGAGGGTGTCATCGACTCCCCACTTCTTCTTCCAGGTAATGGCCCAACACACAACCGCGCCAGATGCTGCACCAACAGCGAGTGCGCCCAGAGGATTTACGGCATCGGCTGATGGGGTGATCCCGACCAGGCCGGCAATTGCACCGGTGGCGAGTCCGAGCGCAGACGCGCGTCCATCCCGAAGTCTCTCGATCGCAAGGTATCCGATGATGCCGGCGCAGCCGGCCAGGAGTGTGGTCATGACGACGTACTGGGACAGGAAGTTGGCCCCTGCGGCAGACCCGCCGTTAAATCCGAACCATCCGAACCATAGGATGCCTGCTCCCAGGATGGCGAGGGGAAGGTTGTGGGGTTTTGCCTGCGGGGCTTTGCTTTTCCCCAGGACGAGGGCAAGTGCGAGGGCGCCTACACCTGCTGTCATGTGCACCGCCGTGCCTCCGGCGAAATCGTGGAGGTGAACCACGTTGCGTAACCATCCGCCGACGTAGCCAGTCTCTTCATCGGAGTGGGTGAACACCCAGTGGGCGATGGGAAAGTAGACCACTGTTAGCCAAATGGCACTGAAGATTATCCACGCTCCGAATTTCATACGGCCCGCGGCTCCACTGGCGACGATTGCTATGGTTATTGCCGCGAACAAGACGAAGAAGGCTGCCCAATAGATTGACTGCGGCCCGCCGCTTTCATCATCAATCTCAAAGCCGGTCATACCAAGAAATTCGAATGGGTTGCCGACAAGGCCCAGGCCGGCAACGGAATTTCCTGAAACCATGCCGTACCCGTAAACGACGTATAGGACCGCGGTGACAGCAAGGGTGCTCAGCACCATCATGAACATGTTGAGAATGTTGTTTTTCCCGAGCAGCCCACCATAATAAAGGGCCAGGCCGGGGAACATGAGCGCTACAAGTGCAAAGGCGGCAAGAAGCCACGCGAGATCTGCCTGTGGCATGAAGAACTCCGATCAAAAAAGTTGTGTTGAGACATAGGTCTGGCGTTGGGCCTACGGTCCACGTGCACGTCTTGTCAGCTGAGCAGCCAGGCGGCAGCCGCAGCGCGATAGTCGCTTATTCCCTTGTAGGTTGCGATGTCTTGCGGAGTGGATACCAGTACTTGGGCGAAGTGGTCGCGCCATGCGGATATGTCTTCAAGAGAAGCCATAAATGTTCGGATGCTAAATGTCCCTGATCTGCCGGCAGCCGCACGAGAAACTGCTCTGCTCGCGAGGTAATGCCTTCGCTGGTGAGTCGCAGCACCGGTTGGTGTATGTCATTGAAACTCATGCCCGCGTCGAAGTGCAGCTGTCAGCCGCGCTCCTTGACCAGGAGCAGATCCGTCCTGTTCCAATTCGTTTCTCGCTAAGAGGCCAGCCGATTGATCAAAACCGCGGCAGTTCTGCCGGCCAGGAAACAGGCACATTGCGGCCGCAGTGAAGGCAGCATTTAGTGCGGGCTGGCTTGTAAGGGATGCGGCGTCAGCAGCCGAGCAGCCAGTCCGACGCGGCCTTGCGGTAGCGGCTGATGCCTTTGTACTCGGCCATGTCCTCGGGGAGTTCAGCCAGGACGCGGCCCAGGCGATCACGCCAAGCCGGCACTTGGGCTATGTCCGATAGGGGCAGGAGGTGGGTGCGGACCAGGAATAGAACCGCCCCGGAGTGGGGGAGGCGGACGAGGTGTTGGACTTCCACACGAAGGTGGAGCCGCTCAGGCATGGTGGGGTCGGCTGACACAGTGCTTCGGTCGCTGGCCCATTCCGGGTAGGTTTCGGTGGAAGTGTCCAGTCGCCGGTCAACAGTCATTGTCCAGTTGGTTCTGCGGTAGTTCTCTCCGGGCTGGAGACGCATGAGGAACTGCTGGGCCCGCGCCACGATTTGCTCCTCATGAACGCGTGGGACGGGGCCATGGACTTCCAGGAATTTCATTCCCACGTCAAAACCCAGGGACCAATCTGCAGCGAAGGTGACCACGCCGGCGTCAAGCCAGAGAGCGTCCTCCCGCTGGTCAAGGAGCACGATGTCGTCCTGTACCTGGCTGCCAAGGAACCGAAGGGGACCCTTGGGCAAGGTTGCGTCGTCTCCATAAGTGAATTCCAGTTCAAGGTCCTGCAGCATGTTCCGCCAAGTACAGGCGTTTCCATCCCTTGTGAAGGAGAAGCTTTCCGGATGTTCCTTGGCCAGGAGCGGGAGCAGGGTGGCGATGGCATCCCATACGGCGAACCGCATGTGGGGCAGCACGTGGGCGCGGGATGGATCCCGGTTCAATACCTCCTCGCGCTCCCTTAGTTCCTCCAGGTAATGTCCGTCGATGTCCAGGATGCCGGCTCCCCACGTACCGGCCTCCGTCTGCACCGGGTTGGCGGCAGGTTCCACGTTGGTGCTGTACCTGTAGCTGTCCGCAGGAAAAGGGAAAGGAAACCGGGCGATTCGCGCCGGAAGGACGGCAGTCCCACGATCTGCCTCGATGACGTCGGTACTCACAGGTCCAACTCCAATTCTTGGTCAAAGCTGCGCGAGACGCAGCACATGATGGTGGTATTTGCGGCTTTTTCCGCCTCTGTCAGGAAGAGATCCCGGTGTTCCGGTGCGCCTCTCAGCACCGAAAGGGAGCACTCGCCACATACACCCTTGCGGCACATGTTGCGCACGTTTTTTCCTGTTTTTTCGAGTGCCTCCAGCAGCGAAACTCCCCCCGGGACCTCCAGGCTGATGCCGCTGCGGGCCAGGCGCACCGTGAAGGGTGTGCCCGGATCCAGTTCTGTGCCTCCGAATGGTTCCGAGTGCAGGCGGCTCTTCGGCCAACCTTGCTCCAACGCCGCCTCCAAAACGGTGTCCATGAAGGCGGCCGGGCCGCACACGTAAAGATGTGTACCTATCTGCTGGTTGCTGAGTTTTTCCCGTAATTCCTCACGGAAGACGTGGCGATCAGTGCATTCCCTCAGCGCAGGCCCAAGCAGCTCCCGGGCCTCGGCCACGTGTGCCCCCGCCCGCGGGCGGTAGGCGTAGAGCAGTGTTGCGGCCACGTTTTTTTCGGCTGCGGCCCGTGCATGCGAAAGCATGGGTGTGATACCGATTCCTGCCGCAATCAGGAGGTGGTGCGTTGCTGTCGCCACGGGCGGAAAGGCGCTGCGCGGCCGGGAAACGCGGACCCGGTCGCCCACCGCAAGGCCGTGCATCGCCAAAGAGCCGCCTGAACCGCCCTCAACCCTGAGTACAGAGATGGTGTATTCAAAGGGTGTGCTGCCGGAACCGGTCAGTGAGTAGGCGTTCGCGCCGCCCCCATACTGGACCACAAGGTGGCTTCCAGGAACATAACGGGGCAGCGGCGCGCCGGCCGGATCTTTGAAAGTGATGCTGGTGATCGAATCCGTTTGAATGCTGACAGCAGCGACTTCCAGGTGGAGGCCCTGCTGAACTGCCGGGTGGACACCGGCTTCAAGCGCCGTCGTGGTCATGCTGACTCCTCGGCGTGGGCTGCGAATCCGAGGTATGCCGCTTTTCGCCGCGAAAAGTGGCCGGAGATTACCAGGGTGGTGGAGCAGCCCTGGCAATGAACCTCCGACCCCGGCCCTTGAAGGGACGGAGTCTTTGTATGGCAATGTCCGCAAAACACAACCGATATCCCCGCTCCCTTGCCCAGCAGCCTCATCTCCTCCTCTACGAGCCCGCACTCCGCCGCGACCGCGGCAGCTGCCTGGATATCGGCTGTCGGCCCGGCGAGCACGAGCCGCATCCCCACATACGTCGATGCAAGCACCGACCTCAATTGCCTGAGGCTTTCGTGATCAGCTGACGTGAAGTGAAGGTCCTGCTGCGGCAGCCCATCCGGGTTTTCAGGCGCAAGGGACTCTGCCTGTCCAAAGGACACGCAAATGACGCCGCGGAAGCCGTGCACCGGGCCAGCCACGGCCGAGGGATTCACGTATGCGGGTTTCATTGACGTCCTACGGTGCGAAGGAGCGGTGACCGGTGTAGAAACCCAGAGCGTAATCCGGGGTCTCGAACTTCACCGTGGTGCCCTTGGGAAAGAACAGAACGTCACGTTCCTTCGCCCGCACAACGTCGCCGGTTGCCTGGTCGGTGAGGATGAACTCGCCCTGAACGACGACCTTCATTTCGTCATACGTGTACTCGTAAACAAGTGGCTCGGAGACTCTGAGTTCGAAGAAGCCGGCGCTTATGGCGGAGCCGCCGGGGTTGGAGAACGAATCGCCAATCGCGGCGTCGACGCCGGGTTCATTCATCGAGGGAAGGCCGATGAAACCGCCTTCTACTTTCTGGATTGATCCAGCCTTCGTGATGGTACCTGTCAGTGCTTCCACGGTTCCTCCAATTGATAGTGGGATGAAACGATGATTCACCACAGTGAACGGGCGTGGGTTTCCGGGCGGTTAAGTTGCTGTTGCCATCGGTCGCTGCAGACGACATCCAGAGTTAACAAACCGGGTCATCATTTGAAACATGCTTTTGACTACTCTGGTTCAACAAGGTTTCATAAGAAGCAACAGCAACCGAACAGGATAGTTTCGATGACAAGTCTCGCAACCCCTGAAGTACAGGCGACGGCGCCCGTGGCAGCGGACGCCGGCCGGATTTCCCTGGCGGATATTGCCGAAGCCCACGGCGTCCGCTTCCTGCTGGCCACCTTCGTGGACATGACGGGGAAGCCCTGCGCCAAGCTGGTCCCGGTTGAAGCCGCCGATGAACTGGAAAACGGCGCGATGGGTTTCGCCGGTTACGCCGCGGGCCTGATGGGCCAGAAGCCGCAGGACTCGGACCTGATCGCCATCCCGGATCTCGCGTCCTTCACGCCGGTGCCCTTCATCAAGGAGGGCCTGGCCATCATCCACTGCGACCCGCATGTTGACGGGAAGCCCTGGCCCTACGCCCCGCGCGTGGTCCTGAAGAACACCCTCGCCCGCCTGGCGGAGAAGGGCATGCAGGCAAAGGTGGGTGCCGAGGTCGAATATTTCCTGGTGACAAAGAACGACGACGGGACGCTGAGTACCGCCGACGACAAGGACGATTCGCCCCGCCCCTGCTACGATGCCCGCGGCGTCACCCGCATGTACGACCACCTCACCTCCATTTCCGATGCCATGAACAGCCTGGGATGGGGCAACTACGCCAACGACCACGAGGACGCCGCCGGCCAGTTCGAGCAGAACTTCAACTATGCGGACGCCCTCACCACGGCTGACCGGGTGGTGTCCCTCCGCTACATCCTGAACATCCTGGCCGGGCAGCGCGGCATGACCGCCACGTTTATGCCCAAGCCCTTCACTGACCGCACCGGCACCGGCCTGCACTTCCACCTGTCCCTGTGGTCGGATGCGGAGGCACTGTTTCCCGCCGAGGGAGCGGACGGCGGCCGCGGCCTTGGGCTTTCCGGCCTCGCCTACTCCTTCATCGCCGGCATCCTGGACCACGCCCCCGCGCTGCAGGCCTTCCTCGCGCCCACCGTGAACTCCTACAAGCGGACCGGCGCCACCACCAGCTCCTCCGGCGCCACCTGGTCGCCCCGCAAGGCATCCTTCGGCGGCAATGACCGCACCCACATGATCCGGGTGCCGGACAACAAGCGGATCGAGCTCCGTTCCGGGGACGGCTCGGCCAATCCGTACCTCGCCATCGCCACGGCCATCGCCGCCGGGCTGGACGGCGTGGAGAAGTCCCTCGATCCGGGCCAGCCGTCCGGGCCGGGGGAGTCCAAACCCGACGCGCATCTTCTCCCGTCCACCCTGCTCCACGCCGTGGAAGCGCTGCGGAAGGACCCCGTGATCCTGGCCAGCCTCAGCGGCGACCCCGCCATTGGCAGCTACTACGCAGACGCCAAGGAAGAGGAGTTCCTCAGCTGGCACAACCAGGTCAGCGACTGGGAAATCCGCACCTATTTGACCTCTATCTAGCCGCCCCTATCTGACCCACTACCCACCCAGCAAAGGACCACCATGTGCGGAATCGCCGCGCTGCAGCTGCGCAACCCCTCGCTGCATCCCCAGATGGGCAGCCTGCTGTCCTCGATGCTCTGCCAGATCGTTGACCGCGGACCGGACTCCGCCGGCCTCGCCGTCTACAACACCCCCGGCCTCGTTTCCCCCGGGACGTCCACGCTGAGCCTCCTGGGCAAGGACCAGGGAATGACGACGGCGGCCATCACCGCAGGCGTGGCCGCGCTCCTTCCCTCCGATGCAGCAGCAGCCGCGCGGGTGGTGGGCGATACCACGCTGGTGAGTGCCGCCGTCGGGACTGACCTGCTGGTGAAAGCAGTCAGCGAAACCCTGCCCGACGCCACCATCATCGGACGCGGCGAGCACGTCGCCGTGATGAAGAGCGTCGGCCACCCCATGGAGATCGCCGCCGAGCATGGACTCGAAGCCATGGCCGGAAGCCAGGGCCTGTCCCACACCCGGATGGCCACCGAATCCGCTGTCACCGCGGGCGGTTCGCACCCCTTCTCCGTCGCCGACGACCTGTGCCTGGTCCACAACGGCTCCTTCTCCAACCACGCCACCGTCCGCCGCGACCTGAAACGCGAAGGGGTGGTGTTCGACTCCGAAAACGACACCGAAGTGGGCGCCCGTTACGTCGCCTCCCGGCTGAAGCAGGGCGACACCCTGGAAGAAGCGCTGGTGAACCTGGGCAAGGTCCTGGACGGCTTCTACACCCTGGTGGTCACCACGGCGGACAGCATGGCCGTGGTCCGCGACCCCATCGCCTGCAAGCCGGCCATCATCGCCGAGACGGATGACTACGTGGCCATGGCCTCCGAATACCGCGCCCTGGCCGGCCTGCCCGGCATCAACAACGCCCGCATCTTTGAACCGGAACCCGGAAAGGTTTACACATGGTCACTCTGACAGCCCCCGAAGCCCCCACCGTTGACGCGCTGAACGAAACCACGGTTGACCTGGCCGCCAGCACCGTCCGTGAACTCAACCAGGCCATCCACAACGCCGTTGACCGGCAGTCCTGGACCGTCACCAACCCCGGCGGCAAGCACAGCCTGGCCGTGGGTATCAACGCCGACATCACGGTGACCATCGAAGGCCACGCCGGGTACTACGCGGCCGGGATGCACCAAAAAGGCGACGTGACCATCAACGGCAATGCCGGCGTCGGACTGGCCGAGAACATCATGTCCGGCAGGGTGCACGCCACCGGTGACGCCTCGCAGTCCGCGGCGGCCACCGGCCACGGCGGCCTGGTGGTCATCGACGGGAACGCCGGGGCACGCTGTGGAATCTCCATGAAGGGTGTGGACATCGTGGTGGGCGGCAACATCGGCCACATGTCCGCGTTCATGGCCCAGGCCGGCCGCCTGGTGGTCTGCGGCGATGCCGGGGACGCGCTGGGCGACTCCATCTACGAGGCGCGCCTTTACGTCAAGGGCACCGTGGCTTCCCTCGGCGCCGACTGCATCGAAAAGCCGCTGCGCGAAGAGCACCTTGCCGAACTCGCGGAACTGCTCGCCGCCGCCGGTCGCACCGACAACCCGGCCGACTTCAAGCGCTACGGCTCAGCCCGGAACCTTTACCACTTCCACGTCGACAACTCGACGTCGTACTAGGAGCCCCCATGACCATCACCTCAGTACCGCTCCCCGCTGAAGCACCAACTGCGGCACCCGCGCAGGATCTGGCTGAATTGGGTCTGCGCGAGTCCGCCACCTTTGACCGTGCCACCATCGCCGACATCCAGCGCGCGGCCGACACCGGCGTCTACGACATCCGCGGCTGGGGCGCCAAGCGCAAGGTCCCGCATTTTGACGACCTGCTCTTCCTGGGCGCCTCCATGTCCCGCTACCCGCTGGAGGGTTACCGCGAAAAGTGCGATACCGACGTCGTCCTCGGCGACCGCCACGCCACGCGGCCGCTGCACCTGCAGACACCGGTGACCATCGCCGGCATGAGCTTCGGCGCACTGTCCGCCAACGCGAAGGAAGCACTCGGCCGCGGCGCTTCCGAGGTGGGAACCTCCACCACCACGGGCGACGGCGGCATGACGCCTGAAGAGCGCGGCCAGTCCAAGCACCTCGTGTACCAGTACCTGCCGTCCCGGTACGGCATGAACCCGGACGACCTGCGCAAGGCCGACGCCATCGAGATCGTGCTGGGCCAGGGCGCCAAGCCCGGCGGAGGCGGCATGCTCCTGGGCCAGAAAATCACCGAACGGGTCGCGGGAATGCGCACCCTGCCCGTGGGCATCGACCAGCGCTCGGCCAGCCGGCACCCTGACTGGACCGGCCCGGACGACCTGGAAATCAAGATTGGTGAACTCCGCGAAATCACCGACTGGAAGACCCCCATCTACGTCAAGATCGGCGCCTCCCGCCCGTACTATGACACGGCACTCGCGGTGAAGTCCGGCGCCGACGTGGTGGTGGTGGACGGCATGCAGGGCGGAACCGCCGCCACGCAGCAGGTGTTCATCGAAAACGTCGGCATCCCCACGCTCGCCGCCATCCCGCAGGCCGTCCAGGCACTGCAGGAACTCGGCGTCCACCGCAAGGTCCAACTCATCGTCTCCGGCGGCATCCGCACGGGCGCCGACGTGGCCAAAGCCATGGCCCTGGGCGCGGACGCCGTCGCCATCGGAACCGCCGCCCTGATCGCACTCGGCGACAACGATCCCCGCTACGCCGCGGAATACTCGGCTCTGGGCTCCGCCGCCGGGTTCTACGACGACTTCCAGGACGGCCGCGACCCCGCCGGCATCACCACCCAGGATCCGGAACTCTCGTCCCGGCTCGACCCGGTAGCCGCAGGCAAACGCCTGGCCAACTACCTCCGCGTCCTCACCATGGAAGCCCAGACCATCGCCCGGGCCTGCGGAAAGTCCCACCTGCACAACCTGGAGCCGGAAGACCTGGTGGCTCTGACCATCGAGGCCTCCGCCATGGCGCGGGTGCCGCTGGCCGGCACCAGCTGGATCCCCGGAGTCCAGGGGAGCTTCTGATGCCTGACCCGTCAGATTACGTGGTAGTGGGCGCCGGCCTGGCCGGCGCCGCCACTGCCTGGCAGCTCGCCGTCCGCGGCCACCAGGTCACGCTCTTGGAACGCGACGTCCCGGCGGCGCATGACGGCAGCTCCCACGGGTCCGCCCGGATCTTCCGCTACGCCTACCCGGACCCGTTCTACACCCGCGCCGTGCTGGAATCGAAAGCACTCTGGGACGGCCTGGCCCTGGACGCTGGAACGGAGCTGATCACCCCGTTCGGCGCCGTGGACTACGGCCCGGAACGCGATCCACGGCGCCTTGCCTCGGTGCTGGGCGGCGAAGGAATCGAGCACCAACTGCTCTCGGTCGCCGAAGCCCGGAACCTCTGGCCGCAGATCGCCTTCGACACCGAGGTGCTCTGGCATCCCGGAGCTGGAGTCATCGACGCCGAGACCACCGTGAACGCGATGGTGGAGCTCGCCGTCCGGAACGGGGCCCGGGTCCTCACCGGCTGGAACGTCGTCCGCGTGGAAACACGGGGCGCCGGCTACCGGGTGCACTCGGCAGCAGGCAGCACCATCGACGCCGGCAACATCGTCGTCAGCGCAGGCGGCTGGCTGCCACAGCTGCTGGAATCGCTGCCGCTCCCGGCGGGCTTCCTGGCCGGACTGCCCGAATTCACCGTGCGGCAGGAGCAGGCATTCCACTTCCGGTACAAAGACACTGCCGACTTCCCGGCCGGCGCCTGGCCCACCTTCATCCACAAGGCAGCCGGCATCCAGGCCTACGGGTTGCCCGGCGGACGGGACGCCGGGTTTGCCGGGCAGAAAGTGGCGGAGTACAACGGCGGACCGCGCATCCCGTCGGCAGCCGGCCAGACGGGCACGGTGGACCCGGCCAACCGCGCCCGCATGACGGATTACGTCCGCCGGTACCTTCCCGGCCTGGACCCTGAGCCGTACGCCGAAACCACCTGCCTGTTCACCAACACCCCCACCGAGGACTTCCTGATCGACCGGGCGGGTAACCTCACCCTCGTCTCGCCCTGCTCCGGACACGGGGCCAAGTTCGCGCCGCTGATCGGCCAGTGGGCGGCCGACCTGGCCACCGGCGCCGGGACTGTTCCGGACAGGTTCCGCAGCGCCACCTCCCCAGCCCTGACCACATAGAACGGACACCTGTGAGCCTTTCCCAGACAGCACCTGCGCCGGCTGCCGTACCCGGTGCAGCTGCCGGCGCCCCCACGGTGGCCGGCCTCCTCAAGGACATTTCCGGCGTGGGCCGCGACAACACCCGCGGGGGCTACTCACGCCCGGTGTTCTCCACCGCCGAGACCGACCTGAGGGCCTGGTTCATCGAACAGGCCGGCCGGCGCGGCCTCGACGTCCAGACGGACTCCAACGGGATCATATGGGCTTGGTGGGACACGGCAACGGGAGTGCGGAAGGACGCCGTCGCCACCGGCAGCCACCTCGATTCCGTTCCCGGCGGCGGTGAGTACGACGGGCCGCTCGGGGTCGCGTCGGCCCTGGTCGCCGTCGACCTCCTCAAAGCCCGCAACTTCCGGCCGCGGCGGCCCCTGGCCCTGACGGTCTTCCCGGAGGAGGAGGGCTCGCGGTTCGGCGTCGCCTGCCTGGGCTCGCGGCTCCTGACCGGCGAACTGGACCCGGACAAGGCACGCAACCTCAAGGACCCGGACGGCAACACGTATGCCGACGTGGCCGCAGCGAACGGCCAGGACCCGCGGTTCATCGGCGCAGACTACAAGGCCCTGCAGCGGCTCGGAATGTTCGTTGAGCTCCACGTGGAGCAGGGGAGGGGGCTGATCGACCTCAACCAGCCCGTGGCCATCGGATCGTCCATCCTGGGCCACGGCCGCTGGAAGCTGAGTATCACGGGGGAGGGGAACCATGCCGGCACTACCCTCATGAAGGACCGCAAGGACCCCATGATCGCCGCCGCGCAGGTGATGGTTTCCATCCGGGATACCGCCCGCAAATACCGTGACGCCCGGGCCACCGTGGGGAGGATGCAACCCGTCCCCGGCGGCACCAATGTCATCGCCTCCCGGGTGGACCTGTGGATCGACGTCCGCCACCCGGAGGACTCCGTCACGGCCGCACTGGTGGAGGCGATCGGGCTGAACGCCCAGGTCCTCGCCGCGGAGGAAGGCTGCACAGCCAGCCTGGGCATGGAATCGCTGAGCCCCACAGTGCATTTCGACGGCGGCCTGCGGGACCGGCTGCAGGAGCTGCTGCCTGCCGCCCCGGTGCTGGACACCGGCGCCGGGCACGACGCCGGGGTGCTCGCGGCGCACCTGCCCACCGCCATGCTGTTCGTCCGTAACCCCACGGGCGTCTCGCATTCGCCGGACGAACTGGTGGAGGACGGGGACGCCGAAGCCGGCGCACTTGCCCTCGCGGACTCACTGGCCGGGCTGTTGGGCGAGGCACGCGGGATTGGCTTGGACCGGCGTCGTACTCCGTGCCTCCCGCGGCCCGCCTAAGATGGCAGACATGACCGAAAAGGCACGTCGGCAGGCCTGTCGTCAGCTGAACTTGCCGCCCGTACCGGCCTGTCCAAGGCCATGATCTCGCGAGCGGAAACCGGCCACCACCTCCTGCTCGCTGACCACGCTGCAGAGGCTGGCGGACGGGCTGAAGGTTCCCGTGACCGCGCTGTTCCGCGGCGCCGACACCGACCGGGACGCCACCTTCACCAAGAGCGGCCCGGGCAGCCTCACCGTCATGGCTCCTACGAGTACGCCATGGAGCCGGGGGACTCGCTGCTGCTCGACGGCGAAGGCCCCCACGGTCCGCTGGAACTGCTGGACTTACCTATCCAGTTCCTGCCGGTTTCCGCCAAATAGCGCCGCCCGCTACCGACGGCTCCTGCAGTAACTCCTGCGCGCCGCGGGACACCTGAAACTCGCTTGTGGATGACCGAAACGATCATTTAACACATCGGAAACCCACCCAAAAATTGCCGCCATACAGTTGGAACCAGACGGCAACAGCCGCCCCTCCGCTGAACGTGGTTTCTCCGTCCACGTCCCTCCGCAGAGCGGCTCTGACGGCAAATAACCGTTCTCTCTTCGCATCACGAAAGGGGTTTCCCCATGGATTCGGGAAATGTCGCTTGGATTTTGGCCAGCTCGGCGCTGGTGTGCATGATGATCCCCGCCCTGGCCCTGTTTTACGGGGGCATGGTGGGGTCGCGCCGCATTCTCAACATGATGATGATGTGCTTTGGCGGCGCCAGCCTGGTGGCCGTCCTCTGGGCACTGTTCGGTTACTCCATGGCCTTCGGCAACTCCGTGGGCGGCCTGGGCCTGATCGGTGACGTCACCGAGTTCCCCGGCATGGGGCAGCTGCTGGCCAAGGATGATTCGGCGTCAATCCCGGTCATCCTGTTTGCCGCATTCCAGCTGTTCTTCGCCTGCGTCACCACCGCACTGGTTGCGGGGGCTGCCGCCGGGCGCATGAAGTTCGGCGCCTGGATGGTGTTCGCCGGGATCTGGGCCACTGTGGTCTACTTCCCCATCGCCCACTGGGTGTTCGCCTTCGACTCGGCAGACGGCAGCACGATGGGCGGCTGGATCGCCAACGGCATCAAAGCCATCGACTTCGCGGGCGGCACCGCTGTGCACATGAACGCCGGCGCCGCCGCCCTGGCCCTGGCCCTGGTCCTGGGCAAGAGCTCCGGGTGGCCGAAAATGGAACACACGAAGCCGCACAGCCGCCCGCTGGTCCTGGTGGGCGCAGGCCTGCTGTGGGTGGGCTGGTTCGGCTTCAACGCCGGCTCCGCACTCGCCGCCGGCCAGTCCGCGGCCGTGGTCTTCCTTAACACGGCCGTCGCCGCTTCGGCCGGCCTGCTGGCGTGGGCCCTCGTGGAGCGGGTCCGCCACGGCGCCGCCACCAGCATGGGCGCCGCGTCGGGCCTGATCGCGGCGCTGGTGGCCATTACCCCGGCGTGTGGCGCGGTGAGCCCGCTGGGTGCACTGGCCATCGGTGCCATCGCGGGGGCCGTCTGCTCGCTGGCTATCGAATGGAAGTTCCGTCTGGGCTTCGACGATTCGCTCGACGTCGTAGGCGTCCACCTCGTCGGCGGCATCCTGGGCACCCTGCTGATTGGCCTTTTCGCCACGGACAAGGCCCCGAACGGCGTCAGCGGCCTGTTCTACGGCGGCGGCTTCGACCTGCTGGGCGTCCAGGCGATCGCCACCGTCAGCGTCCTGGCCTACTCGTTCGGCATCACCTGGCTCCTGGCCAAGATCCTGGACAAGGCCATGGGCGGCCTGCGCATCAAGCCCGAGGATGAACTGCGCGGCATCGACCTCGCGGCGCACTCCGAGCTTGCCTACCTGACGGATGAGGACCCGGTGGAACTGGGCTCGCCGCAGCGGGTCTAACGTCGGCAACGCGCCGGCGCGCCGCCTGCTGGGGGCGGTGTCCGGTGGACGCTTCCGTGTCACGGGTCCCAGCGCACGAGTCAGGGCCAAACCTTGGACCGGTGCCGGCAGCCGCCGGCTTATAGTTCCAGGGTTTGGCCCTTCGTCGTGCCTACTGTTCCGTGCAGGCCAGGGTTCCGCCGGATCCAGTGTCCGGTGCCGTCCACCGAGCGGTACACCGCCTGGCCGCGCCATTCATCCACGATCATCCAGTAGTTGCCGCCGAGCCGGACGTTTATCTAACGTTTCGGATCCGCTGCGCATATACCTTGGCGCGCCGGATATGCGGGGTGCGCCAGGGAATCCGCGCAGCGAGACTGAATTCAACCGTCGAAAACTGCAGTACACGCGTCGAAAGCGGCCGCTAATCCTTGAACAACCCCGCCAGGTCCTCCGCCGTGATGGCTCCGCCGGCCAAGGCGTCACCCTCCATCACGTCCGCGAACAGCTGGGACTTCCGGGTCTTCAGGGCCATGACCTTCTCTTCGATCGTGTCCTTGGCCACGAGCCGGTACACCATCACGTTGCGGGCCTGCCCGATCCGGTGTGTCCGGTCCACGGCCTGCGCCTCGGAGGCAGGGTTCCACCAGGGATCGAGCAGGAAGACGTAGTCCGCCTCGGTGAGGTTGAGCCCGAACCCGCCGGCCTTGAGCGAAATCAGGAACACCGGGGCGCTGCCGTTCTTGAATTCGCTGACGACGTCGGCACGGTTCCGGGTGCCGCCGTCGAGGTAGCAGTACTCGATTTCTTCCTCGTCCAGCCTTTCCCGGACCTTCCCCAGGAATCCGGTGAACTGGCTGAAAATCAGGGCCCGGTGCCCCTCGGCCACCAGGTCATCCAGCTGCTCGAACAGCACATCCAGCTTGCTGGAGCGAACGGCGGAGAGCGCAGGGTCCACCAGGGTTACGTCCAGGCTCAGCTGCCGCAGCAGCGTCAAGGACTGGAAGATGGTGAAGCGGTTTTTGTTGACGTCCTCGATCAGTCCCAGGATCTTTTGCCGCTCGCGCTGCAGGTGCGTCTGGTACACCTTCTGGTGCCGCGGGTTGAGTACCACTTCCAGGACCTGTTCCTGCTTGGGCGGCAGGTCCTTGATCACCTGGTCCTTGGTGCGCCGCATCATCAGCGGCCGGACCCTGCGCCGGAGCTTCTCGAGCTGCCCCTTGTCGCCGTTCTTTTCCACCGGCTTCTGGTAGTACTCGGCGAAGCGCTTGGGGCTGGAGAACAGGCCGGGAGCCACAATGGACGTCAGCGCCCAGAACTCCATCAAGTTGTTCTCCAACGGGGTGCCGGTGATGGCCAGCTTGAATGCTGCCGGCAGCTTCCGCGCACACTGGTAGGCCTTGGACTGGTGGTTCTTCACGAACTGCGCCTCATCCAGGACCAGCCCGGCCCAAGTGCGGGAGGCGTAGGCCTCGTAGTCGATCCGGAACAAAGCGTACGAGGTGATGACGACGTCGGCCGCGCCGAGAGCCTCGGCCACGTCCTGGCCGCTCTTCCCGAACGTCTCGCCGACCGTGCGCACGGTCAGGCCGGGGGCGAAGCGCGCGGCCTCGAGGGCCCAGTTGCCCACCACGCTGGTGGGTGCCACCACCAGGAACGGCGCGACGGCGGCCTGCCTGGTTTCGACCGCCGCGGCACCGGTGTTCCCTGACGGGAGCCCTGGATCCCCGGACGCAAGCCCATGGTCCTTCGCGGCGCACATCAGTGCCAGCGCCTGCACGGTTTTGCCCAGGCCCATATCGTCGGCCAGCACGCCTCCCAGGCCGTGTTTGTAGAGGAAGCTGAGCCAGTTGTAGCCCTCCAGCTGGTACGGTCGCAGCTCGGCGTTCAGGGATGCGGGCAGCGGCAGCCCGTCCACGCCACCTTCCAGGAGTCCGCCCACGGCCGATCGCCAGGCGGCTGCCTGCTGGTCCACGATGCCCAGCTGCGCCAGCTCGTCCCAGAGCCCTGCCTGGAAGCGGCTGATCTGCAACGGCGCATCCTTGTTGTCCTGCAGCGAACGGGCTTCCTCGATCAGTGCCCGCAGCTGGTGCAGTTCCGGCAGGTCGAGCGAGAAGTAGGCGCCGCTGGGCAGCAGCATCTTGGTCTGCCCCGAGGCGAGCGCTGAGAACACGGCCGCGAAGGAGACGGGCTGGCCTTCCAGGGAAATCTGGATGCCCAGGTCGAACCAGTCCCGCTGCTCGGTGGCCTTGGTGGAGATGGACACCACGGGTGCTTCCTCGGCTTCGCGGTAGTCGGCGATCTCACCCACGGTTTCCACGTCCACGTCCGGTGCTTCCCGCAGCCGGGGCAGCACTTCCTCGGTGAACGCCAGCGTATCCAGGCCCTTGAGCTCCACCGACGCCGCCAGGCGCGGCGTGCCCCAGCCGTCCGTGGCGGACTCGCCCAGGGCTGCCACCGTATCCCAGGGCTGGCCGATACCTTCCAGGATGCGGGACTCGGCGGTGTCGTCCCGGTAGCCCTGATCGCCCGGGTGCCGCCACAGCGGCTGCGCCGTGACCAGTTTCCCGGTGCGGTAATGCCACTCCCAGTGCAGCCGCACCCGGTGGTCCGCCCCGTAATTGGCCAGCAGGGACAGGGTGGGAACGGCCAGCTCGGGAAGCTCGACGGACTCGTCCCGCGCAGTGACCCGGGCGGTCTGCTTGAGCTTCGGGTAGAAACCCGTGAGGAACCGGGACTCGTCCTTGGCCGGAATGTGGAGCGTGCTTCCTGCCGTGACGAACGCCAGGAGCTCCTCGCTCAGCCCGTTCTCCAGCGGCGCCAGCGTAATGGCGCCGTCCGGATCCGGAACACCCGGCAGCGCGGCCTCACCGGACGTGAAGAAGAGGCCGTGCGCGGGCCGGCCGATGGTGCCCACCGCCGCCGGATCAACCTCTTCCCCCGCCACGGTGATAGTGGGAGACAACTCCAGCCCGGCGTCGGACACCGCAGTGCTGGAACCTGCGGTGCTGGAACCTGCTGTCCCCGGCCCGCCAGTTCCGGACGCAACGGGTTCGGAAGCCGCATTGGACCCGGCGGAATCCGCCGCGGGAGGCCCGCCCGCCGGGGCCCCGAACCTGCTCAGGGAAAGCCCGACGGCGGCGGGGGCCTCCGCGACCCGGACCGGCTCAGTGCCGCGCGAGTGGACCAGGGCAAGCCCGATCTTTCGAGCATCGGAGAGCAGGCTCCACAGGTTCTTCCCGGCGTAGGAGTTCAGGCCCAGCCACAGGCCGGATGAATTGTGCATCCGGCTGGCTGACGTGGAGTGCCCGGCCAGGAACTCCTGCATCCACTCCACGTGCGCCTGGTTCGATTCCCGCCGGAAGCTCAGGTAGCTCAGGGTGTTCCAGGAAACGTCCCCGCGGATCCATTTACCCTTGGCGCCCATGATGACGGGCCGGACCTTGAGCTGACGCACGCCGCGCACCGGGTCGCGGCGGCCGGTGTAGGAGAAGTGCGGCGGCGGTTCCTCCACCTCGAACTGCAGCGCCAGCGGAACACCGCTGGTGGAAGGGCCGGCGCCGGGCTGGGAAATCAGCGGGCTGAGGGCTTTTTCCCAGTCCGAGAGGGCCGCGGACGGAGCGCGGGACACCTGCGTGGACGTGGACGGCGTCAGCAGCTGCATGCGAATGGCCGGGTTGTCCTCCGCCGCGAAAAGCAGGGCCGCCACATGCTTGCAGTCCTTGCGGACGGGGCAGCTGCAGACTCCTACGGTGCAGCTCCAGCCGCCTGCCTTGCGGACCAGCTTGGCGGTGGTGGAGTACGGAACTTCCGTCCCACCCCGGACCTTGCCCAGCATGAGCCCGGTGCCGGCGTCGAACGACATGCCCGAGACCCTGCTGGCCATGGCATACGCCAGCCCGGCCGCGAGGGAGCGGTCGTTGATGGCGGGTGTCTGTATTGCCAGTGCCGCACTTTCGTCCGGTTGGGATGGCATGGTGCGCGCTACTTTCAGCAGGCCACGGCGGAGCCGGGTCCGGTGGGTGGTTATCTGATCCATCTTAGTTCGCCTGGCAGCAGGCCCATGTCCCGCCTCCTGTCCGGGCCGCCTCGAAAACTTCGCTTGACGTTCACTTCCTCCTCGACGCTGCCGTGAACTGGCCCCCGTAGCGTGAAAAGCGTCCGGAGCACCACCATCCCAGCAGCGAGGATTTCCATGATCACCACGCCACAGCCCGTCGTCCTGACCAGCAGCAGCATCGAAGCGAGCGATGAGGAGACGGTGCAGGCCAACGTCACCGTCATCGACGCCATGCACACTGCCCTGCTCCACACCGAGGAGATGTCACCGGTGGCGGTCCGCAGCTACTACGTCGATTTCTACCTGACTCAGGCGCTGGAAGGCGGCTTCGCGCAGTACGCCTTCCTGGCCCTTGACCGTGCCGCTACGGACACGCTCATCCGCGAGGGCATGGCGGGCATGGGCGCCACAGCACACCTTGAACTGTTCAACCGCGCCGTCGAATCCTACGACGCACTGTCCGAGGAGGACACGGAGCTTTACCTCGACGGCAGCGTCGATGACGACGGCGACGTTCCCGACGGCGTCCTCCGGATGGAGGAGCTGGACGGCGAGTTCGAAGAACTGCTGGAGCAGGAGAACATCACGGCCCTCAACGCCGGCTGGCTGCGGCGCCAGGCAGACCTCGTGGTGCTCGATGACGAGGAAGTCGGCCCGTACATCCAGGGCCTCGTTGCCCACATCCCGGACCTGCCCGAACGCCGTGCCCAGGCTGAAGCCGAAGCACTCGAGGATGCTCCGGACTTCGAAGTGATCATCCGCGAGCTGTGCGACATTGCCGGCTACGGGCTCACGAAGATCACCATGGGCGACCCCAACTACATTCACGACGGCGAAAAGACGCTGGCGTGGCATTTCAGTACTGACAACGGCGACTTCCTCATGGTGGAGGAGGAGGACGAGGCGTTCATGATCAACCCTGAGACCCAGGAAATCGTTGCGGCCGTGGAATTCGAGGACGCAGACCTGGTCGAGGCCTAGCAGCCCGGCCGGCCGCTCCGGTATTGGCGCGGCCCGCGGGACTTTTTGCACGGACTCGGGGCGGGGCGGGACAGCAGCGGATCAGCTGCCCCGCCCCTTCCCGCGATGTGGCCGAAAAAGAAAATACCAGGCACCCGTAACCTCCGCGCCGTCTCCGGCGATGTAGTCAGTGATGGGTCCGCCCGCCGGGCCCAATCGGACGTGTTGTCTAGGTTTGGAGAAGTTAAATGTCTGTGTTCACCGTGCTCGCCACCAGCAAAGTCGCCGCCGGAGTCCTGGCTGCAGGAACCCTGGCCGTTGGAGGAACCGGCGCCGCCGCCATCTCGGGCGTCCTGCCCACCCAGGCCCAGCAGACCGCCCACGAAGTCTTCGGCGCACCGGCCCCCAAGCTCGGCGCCGACGCCGCAGCCAACGGCCAGGCCACCCCGGCGCCGACCGCCACCGCCGCTGTTTCCGACGCCCTGAAGACCGCTGACGCTTCCGCGGACGCCAGCGCCAAGGCGTCCGGCACCGCTACGGCAAGCGACGAGAAGGTTTCCGCCAACACCACCGCCTCGGCAGCAGCCAAGACCGCTGTTGACGCTGCCGGTCCGGCTGCCTTCGGCCTCTGCACCGCCTTCGCCAATGGCGGACTGAACGCTTCCTCGCAGGCCTTCTCCTCCCTGTCCATCGCCGCCAGGGGTGACGCGAACATCAAGAGCTACTGCGCCGACGTCGTAGCCAAGGCCGACGTGGCCGCCAAGGCCGACGCCGCAGCCAAGGGTTCCGCATCGGTTGAGGCCGACAAGCCCCAGGTTCCGTCCGCACCTGCCGTGCCCGCTGTCCCCGCCGTTCCGGGCGCCGACGGCAACACCACCGTTCCCGCCGTTCCGGCCGTTCCCGCCGTTGGCGGCAACACCGCCCACGCTCCTTCAGTTTCGGTCCGCTAAGGCAGTTGGCTAGTCTGGATTGCGGCTGCGGCCGCAGTCCGGGCAGCCGGGCGGGGTGCGCTTGCCTGGGACAGCACCCCTGAACAACCCGCAACAAGGCAGCCGGAAAACCACGGGAACTGGCAGTCCGTACCGGAAACCGGGAAAAAGGCGAGAGCCGGATCCCGGGATGGAGGAGCCGCTGGTGCTAGACACTTTGGCCCAAGAAGAGTTCGACATATTCGACAACGCAGCCGGAACGGATCCGGCCGCGTTGTTCGCTGCTGCCTACAGAACTTTCGCCGGCCCGGTGCAGGGCTACCTCAAAGCACGCGGACTTGATGATCCCGAAGCCGTCACCCAGGACGTCTTCATGGCGTTCTTTCCCAGGATCGGCAACCTTACCGGCGGGCTGCAGGGCGCCAAGTCGCTGATCTTTTCCATCGCCCACGCCCGCATGGTGGACCACTACCGCCGGCTGGAGCGACGGCCACAGCTGACACCGTACGACCCCCAGCATGACGGCCGGACAACCCCGTCCGCGGAGGACCAGGCCGTTGAATTAACCGGCGGGGCCGCCGTCATGCTGGAAGGGCTCAGCGAAGAACACCAGGAGGTCCTGGCCCTTCGCGTCGTGGCGGACCTGTCCATCGAACAGGTGGCCGCCATTATGGGCAAGAGCGCCGGAGCCATCAAGCAGCTCCAGCGCCGGGCCCTGCAAAACCTTAAGGCACAAACGCTCAAGAGAAACCAGGCGAATCATGAGTGACACCGCAGGATCCCGCAACGACGGGGTGGTCGACCAGCTCCTGCTGGAGGCAGGCCTCGGCGACGACGGCCAGCTCCGTGACGCCCTGCTCGACCTGCGTTCGCTGGCAGCCGGGGCCCCGGAACCTTCAGCCGACATCGCCGCCTTGATGTCCGGGGCGTCCACTGGCGCCCCCGCCACCACGGTGCTTCCCGCCGCCGCACCCGCGGAAACATCGATGCTTCCCACCGGGAAACCGGCAGACGAACTGGCCGCCCGCCGCAAGGCCAAGCGCCGGATCACGCTCACCACGCTCTCCGTTGCCGCCTCCCTCGCGGCCGGCGGCGCCGTCGCCGCTGCCTCCGACCAGGGATTCCGTGACTCGTTCAGCCAGTTGAACCACGCGGTCACCTCCTTCGTGACCGGTTCCACCGCCGCCCCCGCAGGCAAGAAGGGCGGGGAAGCGCCGGTGCCCGGTCCCGCGGCGACGCGGCCCGCGGCCGCCAGCCCGGAGGCCGTTCCTGCGGCACCCGCAACCGCCCCGGCACCCGGCGGCGTGGCGTCGCCGTCCGCTGCTGTGCGGCCGGGCAGCACCCCCACCCATGGTTCGTCCGCTTCACCGGCCCAGAAGCCGGCCGGGGTGCCGGCGGAACCGTCACTGCCCACGGACGTCCCCGGGGATGTCCGGAAGGGCCTGGAGCAGGCGTCCAAACTGCCGGTTCCCGTTCCCACCGAAATCCCGCTCCCCGGTAAAGCGACGGACGCGCCCCAGAAGTAGGCCCTGGCCGCATTCGGACGTGAGGTCAGTAGGCCTGCCCCGCCGCCTTGGCCATGGCCCCTGACGGATCGGACAGGAACCACACGCCGCCGATGCCTTGGCCGAGGGTGTCACCGGGTTTGGTGTCCTTGGCGAAGTAGTACAGGGGCATGCCGTTCAGCGTCACCTGCTTCTTGCCGTCCGCGCCGGTGATGGTCCCCAACTTCCCGGTGATTCCCTCAGCAGTGGGTGTCCCGGACGTGGTGGTCAGCGGCGGCCATTGGACCAGGCAAGAGCCCGTGCACGCGCTGGTGCCGGAATCCTTTGTGTCCTTGGTGAAGAGATAGAGGCTCATTCCCTTTCCGTCCACCACAATGCTGCCCGCCGTTGAGGAGGACGCCGTCTTAAGCTCGACGGCGGCACCCGCCTGCGAGGATGACGCTGCGGAAGAAGCCGACGAGGTGGCGGCTGAGGTAGCCGCGGTGCCCGTGGCCGGACTGGTGGCGGCGGGTGAGGTGCCGGAGCTGCTGCCGCAACCGGTGAGGGCTGCGGCGAGGGCCAGGATGGCGAGGCCCGGCCCGGGATGGTGCTTCATGGTGTGCTCCCTTGGCTGGATTTTTTCTTGGTATGGCCCGGCGTCGGATGACCGGACGCTAACCCCTACGACGCTTCCGGGTGAAGAATGGTTCACAGTCCTGCCGAATGCACGGAACGGAGAATGCCCCCGGTCCTCAAGAGTGGCCGGACATCGACCAGGAGGAGCTGGAACGCTCCTATTGAACCGTTTCCGGCCAGCCGGCGTCGTAACAGCAGGAAGCGGAGTGTTTCGGCGACGGGCCGGTGACGGGAGGAGTGGGATGCCGCTCGATGACAGAGTGGTGGAGGCGATCTACCGCGAGCACGGCAGCGCCCTGCGCCGTTTCGTGCTCAGCGCAACCCGGGATCCGCAGATCGCGGAGGACGTGGTCCAGGAAACCGTGCTCCGTGTCTGGCAGCACGCCCCGGACATCAACGGAAGTTTCCGCAGTTACCTGTACCGCACAGCCAGGAACGTCATGATCGACAACTATCGCAGGAGCCGGCGCCGGCCGGCCGAGGCCCTGGGAAGTGGCCTCGCAGATCCCGTCGAGGTGGTGGGACGCGTCGACGAAATGCTTAACCGGGTTTTGATGGAGGAAGCGCTGTTGCGGCTGAGCAAGGAACACCGCGAGGTCCTGGTGGCACTGCACTACCGCCGCTTTACAGTCAACGAGGCAGCAGTCCAGCTCAATATTCCCAGCGGCACGGTCAAGTCCCGCGCCTACTACGGGCTCCGGGCACTGCGCACCATCCTGGACGAGATGGGGGTGGAACGGTGAGCACCAACCAGCACCACCTGCTCGGCGCCTACGTCCTGGGCGGCCTGGATCCCCAGGACCTCGCCCTCTTCGAATCCCATCTCCAGGAGTGCGCTGCCTGCCGCAAGGAACTGGCCGCGCTGGAAAAGGTACCCATGCTCCTGGACGCCCTTCCCGTCCCGGACGCCCTGGCGCTCACCGCCGCACCCGGCGGCAGCGAAGATGCCGGGAGCAACGTTCCCGTCCGCCTTTTCGACGAACTGTCCCGCCGGCGTCGGACCGTGCGACGGCGGTGGGTAGCTTTGGCGGGCGCGGTTGCGGCCGCGTGCCTGGCAGTGGGCCTGGCGGTGGGGCCGCTGCTGGTCAGGCCGCCGCAGCCGGATGCCACCTACTCTGTGGCCTCCGGGAACGGGCTGCAGGTCCACATCGACATGGCACGCAAAGCCTGGGGCACCGAACTCGCGGTGAGCGGCAGCAGCCTGCCCTCGGACGGGACACTCTCACTGTGGGTCCGCGACCGTGCCGGCGGGGAGGACCGTGCCTGCGCCTGGTCGGCCACCCCCACCGGGAAAGTCAAGGTCACCGGGGCAACACCCATCCAGCTGGCAAGCATTTCCAGTGTGGAACTGCGCGACGGCGCCCAGCACGCGGTGGCGGTGATTACGGTTCCGTAGGACCTGCCGGCTTGGTATGCAGTGCCCGGAATTCGGCCACCAGGGCCTGGTCCTCGCAGGCGCGGGCGAAAGCTTCGATCCGCCGTTCGATCTCGTACCCCAGCAGCCGGCTGCCGATCCGCTCCATCGCGGCCCGGAGCACGGCCGGCCGGCACGAAAACGTGTACTTCCAGACTGCCCTTGTGCCGTCGTCGTCCGCGGTGAAGCGCCAGCCACCGCCGAAATTCGCGAAGAACCACGGGCCGGACACCATGGTCATGCCGACGCTGCGCGGTGGCGCGTAAGAGACGTACTGGCTGACCATGTTCAGGCCCAGCCGCGACCTGGTGCGGGTGCGGACGCCCTTCCCCGCAGCCTGGGCGCCGTCGAGGAATCCCTGCGCGGAGATGAAGGGGTCCCATTTGAGCCGGAAGGTGCCGGTGGTCTGGGAGAAGGCGAAGGCAGTCTCCGGATCGATGCGGATAAAGCGCTCGGCGCGTACCTGGGGCATCCCTCAACCCTAACCAGCCGTACGGCCGGTTACTTGCTCATTTTGGCCAGCCGGGCGCGCATCACCATGTACGCGCCGTAGCAAATCAAGCCTGCTCCCACCGCTGCAAGGAGATAGGGCCCGAGGGGTTGGTCGCGGAGGGCGCGCAGGCCGCCGTCCAGGCCGGTGGAGTCCTCCGGGTGCTGCTTCACCGTGGCCACGACGATCAGCAGGCCGGCGAGCAGCAGTACCGTTCCCTTCGCGAGGTAGCCGGTCACACCCAGTGCGGTGACCGCCGTCCTCGCCGGGCCGGGAGAGGGCATCCGCAACTGCTTCTGGAAGGACTTCTTGGGACCCCTGACGCCGTACGCCACGCCCGCGACAGCCACCGCCAGGCCGATCACCACCAGCAGCGCCACACCGCCGGGCGCCAACATCATGGAAACGGTGAAGTCACTGGTGGCCTTGCGGTTGTCGCCGCCGGTGCCGGTGCCCGTGACGAAGTGCCACAGCGTCAGGGCAAGCACGGCGTAGACGACGGCTTGCAGGGCGGCCTTGGCCTTGTTCTTGGCTTTTTTCTTGGTGGGCTGATGGTTGAAATCGAAGATTGCATCGCTTGTCTGCCACAGCGACAAGGCGGCGCAAGCGGCGAAGCTGCCCCACAGCAGGAAAGGGCCAACAGGCATTGTGGCCAGTTCGGCCACCGCGCCGCTGAAATCGGCGCTGCCGGCGCCCCCCACGGCGAGCCGGATGGCGATCGCACCTACCAGCAGGTGCAGGATGCCGCTGACCGCAAAACCCAGCCGGGCAAGAATCTCCAGGACACGCGAATTCGTGACGTCTTCGGCCTTGTCAACGGCCTGCTGCAATTCTTTTTTGATCGTCGTTCCTTTGGACAAGCGCAGTAGAGCGCTGGTGTGCGTGCCCTTCTTATATGGCAATCGTGCCACGAGGGCCCGGTCCGGAACAGCCGGCCCGCAGCGGCCGGCGCGGGCTGCCTGCCGCCAAGCGGTGGCCGGTGCAGGTGCTGCCGCCGGTGCGGGCCCCGGGTTCGGGATAGGGCGATGGGGAGGGATCCCCATCGCCGGGTCCGGCCCCCTGTGCAACCATAAGGACCAACGATCCACACGCACCGCATACTTTTCCGGGGGAAACCATGACTCTTTACGGCGCTGACGTCAGCCAGTTGCGGGCTCTGGCCAAGGCAGCGGACCAGGCGGCGTCCCTCTTGAGCAGCCGGGCCGGTACCCTGCACAGCCAGATCCAGTCCGCTCCGTGGAAGGGGCGGGACGGTGAACTTTTCCGCCAGGAGTGGAGTGGAAGCCACCGGCCCAGCCTGGACAAGGTGGTTGCGAGCCTGCGGGAGAACTCCAAGATCCTGATGCGGCAGGCCGACGAGCAGGAGAAGGCCTCCACCGCCGGTTCGGGTGGATCCGGGACCAGTACCTGGGACCGGCTCACCTCGCTGGCCGCGCAGGCCCGGGAGTGGCTGAAAGAGAAGGCGGAGGCGGCCAGGGCGGCAGCCGAACACCGTAAGGAACTTGAAGCCGGGCTCGAACGCCTGGTCAATGCCAGCCCGGAAGAGCAGGCCAAGTGGTGGGACAGCCTGTCAGCGGCGGACCGCAAATACCTGATTGAGGGCGAAGGCAGCGATGGGCCCTTCGCCGAGGACCTGATGCGCATGGACGGCGGCATTCCCGCCGCCGCACAGCAACTGGCCAAGCAGCACCTGCAGGAGCTTGCCAAGGCGGACATCCCGATCTATTCGGAGACGGGCAAGGCCTCCATCGAGGCCAGGGTGGCCTGGGTCCACGGCGGCGCTGAAGTGGGCACGGAAGTGGTGGAGAACGCCGACGGCTCCGCCACCATGAAGGTGTACGGAAACATGGGCCTGGGCGTCAACGACACCACCGGCACGGCGGGCGCCACCCTGACCGGGGAAGTCTCCCGTGAATACACGTTCGCCAGCGTGGAGGAGGCCATGGCGGCCCGTGAGCAGATGTACAAGGACCTGCCCCCGGACAGCATCGGCGACATCAAGGACGTGGCAGGCAACCCGCCCGGCTACATCCTGGACACCATCAACGACGCCGCCCACGACAACGGCTCCACCGGCCAGACGGACAAGGCCAAGGGAACCTTCTCACTGGAAGCCTCGGGCGAATCCGGCACGGCGTCCGGCTCGGCCAAGCTCGACCTTGCGTACGAGCGCAACCTGACGGACGGGACGTCAACGGCCAGCGGCGAGGTCTCGGCGCAGGGCAAGCTCAACCTGGACGGCCGTGTCTTCGAGGCCTCCGGCAAAGGCGGCCTGCAGGTCAACATGGACAAGGGCAACAACATCGATTCGGTGTCCGTGTCCATGGACGGGACCGTGGCCCAGGGCGTCACCGAAGGCGTGGATGGGAAGGCCGCCAAGTTCGACACCACCGTGACCGCGGGTACCCAGGGCACGGTCAAGATCAACGTGGATTACTCCCCGGAAAACCGGCCCGTCATCGACAGCTACCTGCGCAACGTTGCCCTCGGCAATGAGGCCGGCGCCGCCCGGGACGCCGCCAGGCTGTACGAGGCCGGCTCCGCCACCGTCCAGGTGAACTCGGTGGTCACCGCCACCAACGAGGCCGGGTTCGACGTGAAGCTGGGTGAGGTGGAAGTGAAGACCGAGAACCAGGCCACCACCAACGTATCCACGTACTATAAAGTCCCCAACGACACCAAGCTCGAGAGGCTCTGAAACCATGTCAGTGCACATCGAATCCCCGCTGGGCTTCACCGCAGACTTCCCCGAGCACACCCAGGTCCTGGACGACTCCACCGCCGGCCCCAACAGCGAGCAGTACGGACTGCTGGGTGGCATCGTGGTCACCGTGATCAAGGACGACACTTCCGTGCAGGATGCGCCGCAGGCCAACGGCTGGGCACACCTGATGTCGGATTTCTACCGCGAGGAGCGCGGCGGCACCCTGCTGGCCGAAGGCGAGCTGAACCTGCCCGGTAAGTCCGCGTACGGCGTGGTGGTGGGTTATGACGACGCCGGCGGGTCGGCGAAGGTAGCAGCCACGGTTGGCGTGTGGGAACACGGCCGGTTCATCGGCGTCGTGGTGATCTGGCCGTACCTGAACCCCGAGGCCGAGCCCAGGCTGGACATGCTCAAGGAGATCGTGGCCGCCATCAACGTCGGATAGCGCCCACGCCGCACCAGTCGGTCACGCCTGCTGTTCAGCAGGTCAGCAGGTCAGCAGGTCAGCGTCTGCCGGTCAGCGTCGGCGGTAGCAGAGGTCGAAGATCAGCCGGCCGGCTTCGTGGGCCTTCGCCTCGAAGCTGGTCCGGATCCTGCCTTCGAACCGGGGCGCCCAGCCGCCGGTTTCGTCCACGCCTTCGTTGGGACCGGTGTGCCCGGTGCTCACGGGTGCCCGTCCCTCCCGGACCGGTGCACCGCCCACCAGCGATTCGACGCCGGACTGCCACACCTGGGTCAGCGGGCTTTCGGGTCCGCGGCGCTCGCCGGTGTGCAGGTTTTCGAAGTCTGCTGAGCCCGCCATGACGTCCCGGACGTGGATGGCGTAGTTGGACCAGTCGGTGGCGATCCGGAACAGGCCGCCCGGTTTCAACGCCTTTGCGGCGAGGCCGGCGAACTCGGGCTGGATGAGGCGGCGCTTGTGGTGCCGCGACTTGTGCCACGGATCCGGGAAGAAGACCCACAGTTCGCTGACGGAGCCGGCGGGAAGCATGGTGGCCAGTACCTCCGGGGCGTTGGCCTCCACCACGCGGACGTTGGTCAGGCCCCGGCTGTTGATCTTGATGATGGTGTTGGCGAGCCCGGGCGTGTAGACCTCCACGGCCAGGAAGTTAGTGCCCGGGTTCTGCTCTGCCGCGTGGCAGATGGCATCGCCCAGGCCGGACCCGATCTCGACGACCAGCGGAGCGTCGCGGCCAAATTCGGCTGCCGCGTCGAAGGTGTAGTCGGGGTGGACCGAGGTGTTGGCCACGTGCCGGGGAACATCCACAGCCCACCGCTCCGCATGCTCGGCCCAGGCGGCCTGCCGCCGGCCCTGCAGCCGGGTGCCGCGGCGCACGAAGCTGACCGGACGGCCGCCGTAGGTACCGAAGGAGGCTTGGGTTCCGGGCGTGACGGGCCTGGGGACATGCGGCTGCTGGGGGTTTTCAGGGGATTCGCTCATCCCTTCCAGAATAGCGCCGCGCAGAGAACACCGGTCAGCCCATCATCCGAACAGCCCGATCGCATCGAGCGCCGGACCCAGGGCCAGGGCGAACATCAAGCCGGCGATGCACAGGGCGACTGCCGCCGTGGTCCGGTCTTTTGACGGCTGTGGCGCGCTCTTCAGCACGGGAAGTGCCAGTCGGAGCGCAAGCGAGGCGAAGAGCAAGGGGAGGCTGAAAAACACCAGCGGGGTCACCCAAGGCCTCGGTGAGGGGCCTTCATCCGGGTAAGTCAGCAACATGGCGAACATGGCGACCGGTCCCGTAAGGAACATGCTTGCAGGAGCAAGGAGCGCCAGGACCAGGCTGTTTGCTCCTCTATTGCCGTGCCCGGGGCGGCGTTGGACGGGACCAACGGGAGCGCCCCCCTGTCCGTCCGGCGGGCTGACCCCGGCGGGCAGCGCGCCCTTCCGGGGCGCAGGCCAGGATTCCCGAGATGATGCATTTTCCATCGTGCTCCCATTGGTCTGTACGGCCATCGGGCGGCCGCGGTGCTCCCACACTACGGAGGCAGTTGCGGTGCCGGAAGACGTGTCACCCCGTATGTGGATAACTCGCGCGGGAGCGCCGTCCTGCAAGAATGGGCGGATGACGGACGCAACGAATGCCGGGGCAAGGAAGCAACGGCGAAGGGCTGTCTCCGAAGATGCCCGGGGGCGGTCCAGGACGGGCAGCAGCCTGGTGGACCTGAGCACCCTGGTGGACGCCGAGATTGACGAGCTCCCCGCGCCCGGACCCACCCGCGTGGGCGGCCGGCGCGCCCTGGCCTACCTGGGTGTGTGCCTGGTGCTGATCGGCTTGAACCTGCGCAGCGTCTTTTCCAGCCTGTCCGCTGTCCTGCCGGAGGTGACCGCCCAGGCCGCCCTGCCCGGCTGGTCCGTGGTGGTGCTGACCACGGTTCCCGTGACCTTGCTGGGTGTCTTTGCCCCGCTTGCCCCGGTTCTCGCCCGCCGGTTCGGTGCCGAACGGGTACTGCTGGGGGCCATGGCCTTGCTGACCGCGGGACTGCTGCTGCGGCCTGTGGATGCCGGGGCAACCTTGGGGGGTGCCGGCCACCTGCCTGCCCTGCTGGCCGGCACGGCCGCCTGCGGCGCGGCGATCGCCCTGTGCAACGTCCTTCTGCCCGGCCTGGTGAAGCGGGACTTCCCGCACCGACTCGGACTCATGGGCGGCCTGTACACCACCGCCATCTGCGCGTCCGCCGCACTCGGGGCCGGGTTTACCTACCCGGTCTACACGGCGACGGGGGAGTGGACCAAGGCGCTGTGGGTCTGGGCGGTGCCCGCCGCCGTCGTGCTCCTCCTGTTCCTGCCAGTTGCCGTGCGGCAGGGAACGGTCCGGCACCAAACGGTCAGGGACGGGGTCAACGTGTGGAGGTCGCCGGTGGCCTGGCAGGTGACCATCTTCATGGTGCTGCAGGCCATGATGTCCTTCAGCGGTTTCGCCTGGCTTTCGCCCATCCTCCGCGAAAGGGGCGTGGACGGTGCCACGGCAGGGTTGATCGTGGCCGTGTGCATCGTGCTGCAGATGCTTGGCTCCTTGTTTGCCCCCGCCCTGGCCGCGAAGTTCCGCGACCAGCGGGCCATCAACACTATGGTCGCGCTGATGACCGGCGGCGGCTTCGTGCTGAGCATCCTGGGCCCGCTGGACCTGATCTGGGTATGGGCAGGGCTGCTGGGCCTGGGGCAGGGAAGCCTCACCGCCTGCGCGCTGACCCTGATCATGCTCCGCACCCGCGATGGGCACACCGCAGCGCACCTTTCAGGCATGATGCAGGGCGTTGGCTACGGGGTTGGCTCGACCGGAACGCTTCTGGTGGGGCAACTGCACCAGGCAACAGGGTCCTTTATTCCCGCCGGCATCCTGTTCACTGTGGTCGGCCTCCTCGCGGCCGTCTTCGGCTACCGCTCCGGCCGGAACCGGTACGTGGGCGAGGAACCGTAATGCAAGACCCCACACTTCCAGCTGTCCACCACGCCACCGGGATCTTCCGGCCGCCGTATTTCTGGGTGACGGTGGGTACCTGCGCCCTGGTGTTCCTGGCCGCGTTCGAATCCCTTGCCGTGACCACCATCATGCCGCTGGTCAGCCGGGAACTGAACGGCGGCAGCCTCTACGCGCTGGCCTTCGCGGGGCCGCTGGCCACCGGTGTCATCGGCATGGTGGGGGCCGGCAACTGGTCAGACCGGCGCGGGCCTGCCCTGCCGCTGTATGCCTCCGTAGCGTTGTTCGTGGCCGGCCTGCTGGTCGCCGGCACCTCGGTTTCCATGCCCATGCTGGTCACCGGCCGCCTGGTCCAGGGCTTTGGCGGGGGCGCCCTCACCGTGGCCCTCTACGTCCTGGTGGCAAGGTTCTATCCGGGCACCCTGCATCCCAGGATCTTCGCCGCGTTTTCCGCCGCCTGGGTGGTGCCCTCACTGGTGGGGCCCTTCGCGGCCGGTGTGGTGGCTCAGGTCTTCAGCTGGCACTGGGTGTTCCTGGGCGTCGTGGGGTTGGTGATTCCGGCGCTCGCGATGATCGTGCCGGTCCTGCGCGGACTGGACGCACCCGGGTCAACCGATGGGCCGGAAGAGACGGTCCCGCCGTGGGCTCCGGGCCGGCTCGGGTGGGCGGCGCTGGCCGCTCTGGCCGTACTGGGGCTCAACCTCTCCGCCGACGTCAGCATCCCCGCCTTCCCGCCGGCCAATGCACTCCTGGCCGTTGCCGCCGTCGTCCTCGCCCTGGCAGCGGTCCGCCCACTGGTGCCTGCCGGGACCCTTCGGGCACGGCGCGGCCTGCCCAGCGTGATCCTGGCCCGCGGCCTCGCCTCGGCGTCCTTCTTCGGGGCCGAGGTCTACCTTCCCTACCTGCTGATCGACCAGTACGGCTTCCCGCCCACCTTGGCGGGCGTTACCCTCACCGGCGGCGCACTGGCCTGGGCCGGTGCCGCCGCGGTCCAGGGCCGGATGGGCCCACGGCTGCCGCACCGGAGAGCTGTGCGGGTGGGCTCGCTGATGGTGCTCGTTGCCATCCTCCTGGCGCTGGCCACCGCGGGGCTGCACTTGCCGGCCGCCGTCGCCATCGCCGGTTGGGTGCTGGCCGGCGGCGGAATGGGCCTGCTTTACCCCCGGTTGAGCGTGATGACGCTGGCACTGTCCAGCAAGGAAAACGAGGGCTTCAACAGCTCCGCGATGTCCATCGCGGACTCCCTCGGCGGGGCGCTTTCGCTGGCCGCCACCGGGATTGTCTTCGCAGCATTTACGACGACGGTCCAGTCCTTTGCGGGCGTCTTCGCCTTCACTGCGGCCCTCGGGATGGCCGCAGTGCTGGTGGCGCCGCGGGTCACCGGCAGGAAGGGCCAGGACAGCTAAGCCAGACGCGTGGCGCGCAGGACGACGTCGGCAATGGTCGCCTCCTGCCCATCGGGCCCGGTGGCCAGGCGCTCCCGGTTGGTCAGGACCTCCAGCTGCCATCCGGGGCCGTCGAGCGCAAGTTCACGGACCAGTTGGTCTCCGGTGTAGAACATGTCCAGGTGCTGGTGGTGGTCGTTGCCCCAGGGCGGCAGCCGGTCCGGGTGGTGCCCCACCAGCAGCAGGGTTCCGCCCGGCTTGACGGCTGAGGCGGCGGTGCGCAGCGGGACCCGCCAGTCGAGCTCCTGGGAATGCAGGAACTGCGAGGTCACCAGGTCGTAGGGACCCTCGGGCTGCCACTGCGTCAGGTCCGCCTGCTGCCAGGTGATCCGGCTGCGGATGTCCCCGTTGGATGCGTTCACGCTTTCGCGTGCCAGTTCGGCCAGTTCGTGGGAGTGGGCCCGTTCCAGGGCAACGGCGGAAACGTCGACGGCGGTCACGGACCAGCCTTGCCGGGCGAGCCAGATGGCGTCGGCGCCTTCGCCGCACCCCAGCTCCAGTGCCTTGCCGGGGCGCAGGCCGCCGGCCTCACGGACCAGCTGCGGGTTCGGCTTCCCGCTCCAGAGCCGGGCTTTGGTCCGGTAGCGTTCGTCCCAAACCGTTCCGGGGTCGACGCCGCCGCCAGCCGCTTCCGGCGCCCCGCCGGCGTCGTGCGCGTGGTGCTGGTGCGCTTCATGCTGGTGCGTGTCCTGGCCCTGCCCCGGGTGTTCGCTCATGCTCCAACACTGCCCCGCCATGCCGCCGATGGCAACGCCGCGGACGGGTACCGGCCGGCGGGATGCTAGACTGGAGGAACTTGATGTGCAGTGATGCCGCCTGCTCCTAATCTGGAGATCCTTTCCGGGGAGTGGGCTTTCTTCATGTGAGAGGCACATCCTGCGTCGATGAACGCGTTCCATTTGGTCCCGGCCGGCTGTCCCTATTTACAGCGCCCGGTTGATCACCTGACTTTTCTTCGGCGAAACCCCTGGTCCAACCGGCATCGGGGGCCGATATCCGCCCGGATACCGCCAGAAAGACCGTAAAAAACTACATGACTACTTTTGCTGCCCTCGGTACTCCCAAGGCCCTTGCAGACACACTCACTGCGCAGGGAATCGTTGAACCGTTCCCCATCCAGGTGAAGACCCTCCCGGATACCCTGTCCGGCCGTGACGTCCTTGGCCGCGGCCGGACCGGTTCCGGTAAAACCATTGCTTTCGCTATCCCGCTTGTAGCAAGACTCGCTGAGCGGGAAGCCAAGCACTTCCGCAAGCCCGGCCGCCCCATGGGCCTGGTCCTGGCACCTACCCGTGAACTGGCAACCCAGATCAACGCCACCATCGAGCCGCTGGCCAAGGCCGCCGGCCTGAACACCACCGTGATCTACGGCGGCATCTCCCAGGCCCGGCAGGAGAAGGCGCTGCGTGCCGGCGTCGACATCGTCATCGCCTGCCCCGGCCGCCTGGAGGACCTGATCCGCCAGCGCATCCTCACCCTCGAGGGCGTGGAGATCACCGTCCTGGACGAGGCAGACCACATGGCCGACCTCGGCTTCCTGCCCGTGGTGAAGAAGCTCATGGACATGACCCCCAGCCAGGGCCAGCGCCTGCTCTTCTCCGCCACCCTGGATAACGGCGTGGACAAGATCGTCCAGCGCTACCTGTCCAACCCGCTGACCCACTCCGTGGACGACCCCCAGGCGGCGGTGACCACCATGGAGCACCACGTGCTGGTGGTCAACGACCAGACCGTCAAGAAGCAGCTGATCGTGGAGCTCGCCTCCGGCGCCGGCCGCCGCGTCCTCTTCATGCGGACCAAGCACCACGCCCGCAAGCTGGCCAAGACCCTCACCGACGCCGGGATCCCTGCCGTGGACCTGCACGGCAACCTCTCGCAGAACGCCCGTGACCGCAACCTCGCCGAGTTCTCCAACGGCGATGTCCGCGTCCTGGTGGCCACCGACGTCGCCGCCCGCGGTGTGCACGTTGACGACGTCGAACTGGTTATCCACGTGGATCCGCCCACCGAGCACAAGGCCTACCTGCACCGTTCCGGCCGCACCGCGCGTGCCGGCTCCGACGGCACCGTGGTCACGCTGACCCTGCCGGAGCAGCAGTCCGACGTGAAGAAGCTCATGAAGGCCGCCGGCGTGGACGTCAACTTCGAACGCGTCACGGCCAGCTCGCCGATCGTGGCCGAGCTCGTCGGCGACATCGCCGAGAAGGTCGACCCCCGTACCCGCGCCGCACTGCTGGCAGCCAAGGGACCCAAGCAGGGCGCCGGCACCTCCGCCGGTGCCAATGCCGAGCGCAAGCGTGCACGCCGCCAGGCTGCTCCGAGTGCCGGGGGCCGTGGCGGGCGTGGCGGACGCGGCAAGGTTTCGGCCGAGCCAGCCCGCAGCGATGCCCCCCGTGCAGAGCGCCGCGCAGCAGCCTTCGAAGGCCGCACTGAAGCCCGCGCCGCCTTTGACCGCAACGCCGAGCAGAATGAGGACCGCGCTGTTGCAGCTGCGGCGGCCCGCCGCAACGCCCGTGGCCGCGGCACCGCCTCGACCCACCGCAACGACGTCCCCGCGGCAGGTGGCCGCTCATCGGCCGGCCGCGGTTCAGACGGCCGTGCAGCAGAAGGCCGGGGCGATGCCAGGATCACCCGCAGCGACGCCCCCCGCGGTGGCTCCGGCCGCCCGGCCTCAGGCGGACGCCCGGCGTCCGGCGGTGGCCAGCGCAGCGGACGCCCGGCAACAGGCCAGCGTGCAGCAGCAGGTGCGTCCGGCCAGCGCTCCTCAGGTGCCGGCGGCAACAAGGCCGTCTGGTCCTCCAACACTGGTGGAACGTCCGGCGGCTCCTTCGGTGCCGGCAGTGGTGGCAACGGCGGCTCCGGCCGTCCCGCCCGCAGCGGCCCCCGCCGCGCTTCGGCACCGGCGTCGAACGAGCGCCGCGGCCGCTAATCCCCACCGGCTCCCTACATCGAGTGCTCCGTACCTGTCGTTTAGACGCGTCATAACGACAGGTACGGAGCACTCGATGCGTTTAACGGCTACCAGCCGCGGGCGCGCCACTCTTCGAGGTGCGGCCGTTCGGCACCCAGCGTGGTGGGCTTGCCATGCCCGGGATGGACGACGGCGGTGTCCGGGTAGGCGTCGAACAACCGCTCCGTAACATCGGAGAGGAGCTGGGCGAACCGTTCCGGATCCTTCTGCGTGTTGCCCACCCCGCCCGGGAACAGCGAGTCACCGGAGAAGATGTGCGCCGGCCCTTCCGGGTCCTGGTACACAAACGCGATCGAGCCGGGCGTGTGGCCCCGCAGGTGCACTGCGGTCACGTCGAAGCCGTCGAAATTCCCGGCGTCACCATGGCTGAGCCGCACGTCCACGGGAACCGGCAACGCATCGGCGTCGTCCGCTCCCGCCGCTGTCCGGGCCCCGGTGGCGTCAACCAGCTCCTTCAGCGCCCGCACGTGGTCCCAATGCTGGTGCGTGGTGGCGATCAGGGCCAGCCGCGGCTCGGCAGCGGTGTCCCCGGCGCCGTCCGCAAGCAGCTGTTGGATGGCCGGAAAATCATCCGCGGCGTCAATCAGCAACTGCGCGCCGCTGTCCTTCGCGGTCAACAGGTACACGTTGTTATCCATCCCGCTGACGGAGATGCTGCGGATGGTGATGGCCGGCAGGTCGTAGAGAAGTGAGTCCATGCGCTTCAGTCTAGGGACCGGCTACAGGTCCAGCGGCAAGGTACTGGAGTAGACCTGCTTGGACGGCGGTCCGGCCAGTACCTCGTGCAGCGCGCTTTTGCCCTCCGGCGTTTTCCGCCACGAGGCGTAGTCGTCATGGTCCTGCGTGGTTGCCCAGGTTTCCACCACCAGGATGTGGCAGGGATCCGCGTCGTCCACCAGCGCTTCGATGCCCTGGTTGCCCGGCCAGGCACGGGTGGCAGCAAGCGTCTCGGACAGGTACTTGGCGGCGTCCTCCCGGTGGGCGGGATCGAACCGGACTTCGAAGTGGACGATGGCAGGCATGGGGCTCCTTGAAATTGCTGTCAAATGCACGGTTTGGTTGGAAACAGCATCCCTTATTCGCGGCCTTCGGACACCCAGGCGGGGTTTGCCGAGCGGGATCCGACGACGGCGTCCGAGGCCGCACCGAGGACCTCCAAGTGCGCCGGGGTGAGGTCCAGGGCCAGGGCGCCAAGGTTCTCGTCGACGCGCGCGGCCTTGCGGGTGCCGGGGATGGGGACGACGGGCAGGCCGAGCCGCTTGCCCTGGGCGAAGAGCCATGCCAGGGCAACCTGGGCCGGCGTCGCGGCGAGCTCCGCTGCGACGGACCGGACGGCGTCCACCACCGCCTGGTTGGCGCTCGCAGCGTCGGGGGCAAAGCGGGGAATGTTCCGCCTGAAGTCCTTCTCGCCCAGGCTTGATGTGTCCACGGTGCCGGTGAGGAAGCCGCGGCCCAGCGGGGAGTAGGGGACGAAGCCAACACCAAGCTCTGCTGCGGCGGGAGCCACGTTGCGCTCCACATCCCGGCTCCAGATGGACCACTCGCTCTGGACCGCGGAGATTGGGTGCACCGCTGCGGCGTCACGGAGTTCCTGTGCTGTCACCTCGGACAGGCCCAGGTGCTTGACCTTGCCCTGCTTCACCAGCTCCGCCATGGCGCCCACGGTTTCCTCGATGGGGACCCGGACATCGCGGCGGTGCATGTAGTAGAGATCGATCACGTCGGTGCCCAGCCGCTGCAGGCTGCGGTCCACCGCCTGGCGCACGTAGGCCGCATCGCCCCGGATGTCCGTGTAGCCGTCCGCGGGGTTGCCCACCAGCGCAAACTTGGTGGCCAACTGGATCTCGTCCCGGCGCTCCTTGAGCAGCTGGGAAATCAGTTCCTCGTTGCTGCCTCCGCCGTAAATGTCCGCGGTGTCGATGAAGCTGACGCCGGCATCGACGGCATGGTGCAGGGTCCGGAGCGCCTCGGCGGGATCAACGTCGCCGTAGACCGGGGTGAGGGCCATGCCGCCGAAGCCCAGGGGGCTGACGGCCAGGCCGTCGCCGAGCTGGACAGTGGCGGCGGGCCTGGTGTTGCCGTGGTCAGTGCGGGTGTTTGCCATGGGTGCTCCTGTTCGGTCCTGCAGTGTGGAGAGGTTCGTTTACAGCCAGGGGATGATCCGGTCTGCCTCCGACCGTCCGGCCTGGATCAGGCGCGCATTTGCTTCATCGGGACCGGTGGCCCAGGCCGCGGCGGCTGCACGGTCCATGCCGAATGACACGTGCCGGTCCACCAGCCGCTGCAGGCGGAGGGCGGGCGGAGTTTCGAGGAACCACACCTCGTCCAGCTGCGCCCGCACTTCCTTCCACGGTTCCTGTTCCGCCAGCAGGTAATTGCCCTCCGTGATGACCAGCGGGACATCCGCGGGCACCGCGATCGAGGCGGCCACCGGCTCGTCCAGGGTGCGGCGGAATTCCGGTGCGTACACCACGGCTTCGTCCCGGCGCGCCAGGCGGCGGAGCAGCGAAAGGTAGCCGCCGCCGTCGAACGTATCAATGGCGCCTTTACGCTCCCGCGGCGGCGTCCCCTCGATGATCGCGTTGCCCAGGTGGAAGCCGTCCATCGGGACCACCACGGCCGTCCCCGGGCTGAACTGCTCCCGCAGCCACACGGCGAAGGTGGACTTTCCGGATCCCGGCGCGCCGGCGATGCCCAGGATGGTGCGCGTCCCGGGGGCAAGCCTGCGTCGGAGCGCCTCGAGGGCCTGGGTGATCTCGGGGGAGTCCATGGCAAAAGCCTACGGCTATCGGCCGCGGACCGGCCGCCGAATCTCCCCACTTTTCGGCCCAACAGGACGGCGTACGACGGCGGGTTGCCGGGACACGCCGTCGGCTGCCCTCAAAGGTGGAGAAAGTCAGCGGCGGACAGCGCCGGCCGGCTTGCCTGCGGCCGCATGGTCCTTCCCGGCGGGCAGCGCTTTCAGGCCTGCGGCGCAGCCCACGATGCCGGCAATGAACAACAGCTTCAGGACGCTGAAAGGTTCCACGCCGGTGGCCATCGCCCAGCCGACCGTCAACGAAGCACCGATGCCCACCCAGATCGCGTACGCGGTGCCCAGCGGAATGCTTCGGATGGCCATGCCCAGGCCCAGCATGCTCAGGGCTGCCGTGACGGCGAAAACAACGGTGGGGAGCGGCTTGCTGAAGCCATCGGACAGGCCCAGAGCGGTGGCCCAGACCGCTTCCAGGACCGCGGAGGCAAGGAGCACCAACCAGGGAACTGAACGTTTCACCGTTACGCCACCACCTTCAGGCCAACCACGCACGCGGCGATGCCGGACAGCAGCATCAGCCGGGCCGCCGTCGGACGTTCAACCTTGGTGGCCATGGCGTAGGCGGAGGTCAGGACGACGCCAACCCCCACCCATACGGCGTAGGCGGTTCCGGTGGGGATGGACTGCATCGCGATGGCCAGGCCGCCGGTGCTCGCCGCGACGGCCACCAGGAACAAGGCCGCGGGGGCGAGGCGGCGGCGGCCGGAAACCTGGGCGGACCGGTGCAAGGCGGCTGCCCAGACGGCCTCCAGCGCGCCGGAGAGAAGAAGGATTATCCACGACATGACCAGATCCTTTGGCCAGTCTTGTCGCGTGCCGGGTACTGAACCGTCGTCCGGAGGCTCAGGTGCGGAGCCTTGGATTCCAGCCTAGCAACGCCCGACGGCGGGCGGCCACCGATGGTGCCGAACCTCACCAAGGGCCCATTACCCGGTGGGCTCCAGCGGGTCGATCGACACCACTGCCAGGAAGCCGCGGCCCAGGATCTCCGGGCTGTTAGCGTCCGCGCCGGCCACGGCGTCGTAGCGGCCCAGTTCCACCGGCTCACAGTCCGACTGGTCGCTGCCGCCTTCACTAACCATGGCCTGCCCCTGCAGCAGTACCGCCAGCTGGCCTTCGAAGACCGGGTGGGCGCGCTTTTTGGACAGCTCGATGATGGAGGTGTATCCCTTGTACGCCGCGGCGCGGGTGATGACATTCAGGTCCCGGATGTCTCCGGTGGGGAGCGTCCCCGTTGTGGCCGCGCCGCCGTCGAACCTGAAAGGCCGGTATTTCTCCACGGGTTGCTCTGCGCCGTCCACGGTGAGGAGCAACAGGTCCCCCTCGATGACCGTCAGGACCCGTTCCATGCCGGGGAACTCGGAAAAGTCACCTGCCTTGGTGACGTCCGCGATGCTCACGCGCCAATCCCAGCCGCCCACGGCCGAGCCCTGGCGGGCGATTTCCCTGGTCACCCCGCCGCCGTTGCGCCACGGTTCGGCCTTGAGCTCTGCGAAGCGGATGATCTGCATCAGCCCAGCCTAGTTCCCCGCCCCGGCCCCGGCGTGGTCCGGCGTCGCAGGTTGCGCCCCGTCCCTGCTAATCTCCTGCGGGGGGTCAACACGAAAACAGCCTGAAGGAGCCGGGAATGTTCGTCAAAGTGTGTGGTCTCAGTACGCCCGAATCGATCCGCGAGGCGGTGGACGCGGGGGCCGACGCCGTAGGGTTCGTCCTGACTGCCAGCCCCCGGGTGGTCTCACCCTCCCAGGCCGCCTCCCTGTTGTCGGAGGTTCCCGCCGGTGTGCGCCCGATTGGAGTGTTCCGCGACGAACCCGTGGTCGACGCCGTCGCAATCGCCCGGGCGGCCGGCCTTGAGTGGATCCAGCTGCACGGGCACCGGTCGCGGGCGGACGTGGCAACGGTGCACAACGCCGGCATGAAGCTGGTCCGGGCCATCACCATGGGCGCGGGCGAGGATGAGTTCGAAGACTGGGGTGAGGACCTGCTCCTGATTGATGCGGCGGTGCCGGGCTCCGGCGAGTCCTGGGACTACGCCTCGGTGGCGGCGCTGCCGGTGCTGCAGGGACGGGACTGGCTGCTTGCCGGTGGGCTGGACGCGGCTAACGTTGGCCGGGCATCCGCCGCTGCCCAGGCCTGGGGCGTGGACGTCTCCTCGGGTGTCGAGGCCTCCCGCGGCGTGAAGGACCTGGCAAAGATCCGCGCCTTCGTGCAGGCCGCCAAGGCAACCGCAGCGGTGTAGGCGCCGGGCTCAGGGCAAAATCAGGCTCAGGGCAAGATCAGGGGAGTCCCCTACCTTCTTACTGGAAGTGCGGGGGCAGAATGGGTTCATGAAGACACTTCTGAACATCATCTGGCTTGTTTTCGGCGGCTTCTGGCTTGCCCTTGGCTATTTTCTTGCGGGCGTGGTCTGCTGCCTGCTGATCGTCACCATCCCCTGGGGCATCGCCTCCTTCCGGATCGCTGCCTACACGCTGTGGCCCTTTGGCCGGATGGTGGTTGACCGGCCCGGCGGCAACGGTGTCTTCTCGCTGCTGGGCAACGTGATCTGGTTGCTCGTGGCCGGCATCTGGATTGCCATTGGCCACGTGCTGACGGCGTTCGCCATGGCGGTAACCATTGTCGGCATCCCGCTGGCGATCGCCAACCTCAAGCTGATCCCGGTGTCCCTGATGCCGCTGGGCAAGCAGATCGTGCCCACCAGCAGGCCCTTTGCCAGCAACTACCGCTAAGGGTCAGCTCGAGGGCTGCAGCGGCCGGAAGGCCCCGTCCCGCAGGAGGGCCACGGACCCGCTGTCGTCCAGTTCGGCCGCGATGTCCACGTCCTCCGCGTAGCCGGCACCGGTCAACTCGCGGCCGCTGGAACACCGCAACAGCACCTCGCGCAGGCGCGGCTCGGCGGCTTCGAACACGGCCATGGCCGCCACGGCCTCCGGCGCGTAGCCGTGCCTGCCGTCGCCGGCTTCATAACCGCCCTTTCCGGCGGCCGCCAGCCCTGCGATGAAAGCCCCGGCGCCGATCTGGTCTTCCACGGCGGCCCGGAGGGTGCCGTCCTGCCAGCGTTCACCGGCCGCAACCACCGCCACCACGGCGTCGCCAGGAAGGTTGGCGGCAACCCAGTCCGCCGTCGCCGCGGCGTTCCGGAGGCACACCGCGGCCACCAACGGAACGTCGCCTGCCAGCCCATGGCACAGTTCAGAGCCGTTGGGGGAGGGCAGGACGATCCGTTCCAGGGATTCGGCGCTGCGGAGGCTCGCGGGGGAGAGGCTCAGCCCGCCGCCGTCGCGGGGGCCCGCCAGCTGGGCGTGGTGGTGGGCGGCGAAGTCTTCGGCCCTGGTGTCCCGCCACGGGAAGGGGAAGACCTCCGCGTTCCGGTCCAGTGCCACGCTGACGCAGGTGCTGAAGGACAGGACGTCCACCACCACCGCGATATCCGCTCCGGGGGCCACGGTCCTGGCACCGTTCAGTCCCCAGTCGAACCGCACCTCGAAAGGGAGCTGCCGGTGTGCGGCGTTTGCGGAGTGCGTGTGCCGCGGCGTGGAACGGGGAGCGTTCATGCCAGTTCCCCTTTCAGGTTGCGGTGCGCAGCGTCCCGCCACAGTTCCCTGGCGCGTTGGTGGTGGAAGAGCGGGTCCAGTTCCAGCAGTTGGCGTACGACGGCGGCCCGGCCGGCAGCGAAGTCGGCGTCGCCGATGTGCGCGTAGTCTTTCCGGACGGCCGCAGCATAACGGGCGTACTCCTCCGGTTCCCCGCCGAGGATGGACAGGTCCGCGTCGCAGAGGAGGGCGCCGTCGTCGTCACCCGGTTCGGGCTGGTGGTCGGATGTCAGCAGGACCAGCCGGGCCACCTCTGCCACGTCTGCCTCCGGCAAGCCTGCCGCGGTGAGCCGGTCCTCGGCCAGCCGGGCGGATTCTTCTTCATCCTGGCCTGCCGTGCCCCGGTACACGGCGTCGTGGAACCAGGCCGCCAGCAGCACGGTCCGCGGAGCCTCAGCCGGTTCGGTGAGCAGGTCCAGCGCCTCCAGGACGGAAAGCAGGTGGGTGCAGCCGTGGTAGTGGCGGTGGGGTTCGCTCCAGCGGTCCAGCAGGTCCAGGAAGAGGGCGTCGTGGCCGGGCATGATGGCTTCCCAGCGGTTCAGCAGCGGAATTTTTAGCGACTTGTTTCGCCGGCGTGCAGGTATCCGCAGTCCGCTGGCGATCAGCTTGCGGACCAGGAGCCGGGCTTCCACCGAAACCGCCCCGGCCTCCACCAGCTCACCGAACCGGCGCTCCGGCACGTCGTAGTGGTCGCCGTCGAACGCCCGCTCGGGGATTCCCGCGGCAGCAGCGAAAGCGTGCAGCTCATCAAGGGAAGTATCGGACACCAGGTGCGAGAAGTGCGTTCCGTGTGCAGGCCACAATGGCGGGTCGATGTAGATGGCCATGGAAGGAGTCTAGTGCTGCCGATCGCCGGGCACCGTGGTATGGCGAGCCAGAAGCAAATCCTCATTTGCGTTGTGATAACGCTCTTGGAACTGCATTTGCGGATTAGTATTGCCGCATGGCCCTAATCCGCGTTTCCGAAGCCGCCCGCTTCCTGGGCGTAAGCGACGATACCGTTCGCCGCTGGACGGACCACGGAACACTCACGCCGTTCCGGGACGACGCAGGCCGGCTCGCCGTCGACGGCCTGGAACTTGCCACGCACGCACGGAAGCTGGCCCAGCTCCCGGATGATCCGCAACGCGGCGGCAGCTCGGCCCGCAACCGGTTCGTCGGCCTCGTCACCAACGTCATCGCCGACAAAGTGATGGCCCAGGTGGAACTGCAGTGCGGGCCCTTCCGGGTGGTATCCCTCATGAGCAGCGAGGCGGTACGCGACCTGGGGTTGGAGCCAGGTGTCGTCGCCACTGCGGTGGTCAAGGCAACCACGGTCATCATCGAATCCCCGAAAGGCAGGGCCACCGCATGAGCCGGCAGCCCGTGCGCTCCCCGGCGTCCACCGTTCGAGCCGCAGTCCTGCCACTGGCGGTGCTGCTGCTGGCCGTCCTGTCCGGCTGCGCAGCGGCAGGGGGCCCGGCTGCGGGGACAAGTGCCGGCCCTGACGCCGGCTCCAAGGCCAAGCCGGCAGGCACCATCACGGTCTTCGCGGCAGCCTCGCTCAAGGCCACCTTCGCTGAACTGGCACGCACCTTCGAAACGGAAAACCCGGGAACCACGGTCACGTTGAGCTTCGCGGGTTCCTCGGACCTTGCCAGCCAGATCAGCCAGGGCGCGCCTGCGGACGTTTTTGCCTCGGCGGATACGGCCAACATGAAGAAACTGCAGGACGCCGGCCTCGCTGACGGCGCACCCCGGAACTTCGCCACCAACACCCTGGCCATTGCCGTTCCGCCGGGCAATCCGGCCGGTATTTCGGCGCTGAAGGACCTGGCGCGGCCGGGCGTCAAGCTGGTCGTTTGCGCCAAACAGGTCCCCTGTGGGGCAGCTGCGGCGAAGGTGGCAGGCGCGGCCGGGATTGCGCTGGCGCCCGTCAGCGAGGAAAACGCTGTCACTGATGTGTTGGGCAAGGTCACATCGGGGGAGGCCGACGCCGGCCTGGTGTACGGCACGGACGTCAAGGCAGCCGGCGCCAAGGTGGACGGGATTGAATTTCCGGAGTCGCAGGGCGCGGTCAATACCTACCCCATCGCGGGCGTGGCCAGTGGGCGGAACAAGGCGACAGCCCAGGCCTTCATCGGCCTGGTGACCGGCGCGGAGGGGCAAAAGATCCTCGCCGCGGCTGGCTTCGGACCCGGTGGGCAGTAATGCCGGGAACCGCTGAGCCAGTGAAGCACGAGAGGTAGCAGTTGGGTCAGCAGGGCTATTCCGGTGTTCCCGGCTGGGTGCGCGCACTGGCGGTTGTTGCCGCCGTCGTGGTGGTGCTCCCGTTGCTTGCCATGGTGCTGCGGGTGGACTGGGCGCAGTTCATTCCCCTCGTGACCTCGGAGTCGTCGCTGACGGCGCTGGGGCTGAGCCTGCGGACCTCCGCGGCGAGCACCGTGCTGTGCATAGTGCTGGGGGTCCCCTTGGCGCTGGTCCTCGCCCGGGATAGGTTTCGGCTGCAGGGGCTGCTGCGTTCGCTGGTGCTCCTGCCGCTTGTTCTTCCCCCCGTGGTGGGCGGCATCGCCCTTCTCTACACCTTCGGCCGCCAGGGCCTGCTGGGGCAGACCCTCGATTTGCTTGGCCTGCAGATTGCCTTCTCCACCACTGCGGTGGTCCTGGCGCAGACGTTCGTGGCGCTGCCCTTCCTGGTGGTCAGCCTGGAAGGTGCCCTGCGCACCTCGGGCTCCCGCTACGAGGCCGTGGCCGCAACCCTGGGCGCACGCCCGGGCACCGTCTTCCGGCGGGTCACGCTCCCGCTGGTCCTGCCCGGACTGGCGTCCGGTGCCGTTCTGTCCTTCGCCCGCAGCCTGGGCGAGTTCGGCGCCACGCTGACGTTCGCGGGCAGCCTGCAGGGGGTCACCCGGACCTTGCCGCTGGAAATCTACCTGCAGCGGGAAACCGATCCGGACGCCGCCGTCGCCCTGTCGCTGGTGCTGGTGGCCGTCGCCGTAGCGGTGGTGGCGCTCGCCTACAGCCGGCCGGCGGCTGTCAGCGGAACAGGAAAACGGACGACGGCGGCGGCACCGGCAGGAGGGAACAGCAAGTGACGTTGTCCTTCCAGGCAGCCGTGGCCGGGCGGGGATTCGACGTGTCTCTCACAGTGGGGCCCGGCGAAACCGTAGCCGTGATGGGCCCCAACGGCGCCGGGAAGTCTACCCTGCTGTCCAGCATCGCGGGATTGTTGCGGCCGGACACCGGCGTGGCAAAACTCGACGGAAAGACCCTGTTCGACCTCGACAGCGGCAACCGCACCTGGGTGCCGCCGCACCAGCGAGGGACCGCGTTCCTTGCCCAGGAGCCCCTGCTCTTTCCGCACCTGAGCGCGGTGGACAATGTCTCCTTCGGGCCCCGCAGCGCCGGCGTCCCCAAGCGGGACGCCAAGCAGCAGGCCCTGCGCTGGCTGGCTGACGTCGAAGCGGAAGGCCTGGCCGGGCGCCGTCCCGCCGAACTCTCCGGCGGCCAGGCCCAGCGGGTTGCCGTGGCACGTGCACTCGCCGCGGACCCCGCGCTGCTCCTGCTTGACGAGCCCCTGGCCGCCCTCGACATCCACTCCGCCCCGCTGCTGCGCCGCCTGTTCAAGCGCGTCCTCGCGGGTCGGCAGGCCATCATCGTCACCCACGATGTCCTTGACGCGCTGATCCTCGCGGACAGGGTGGTCATCCTGGAGAACGGCAGGATTGCAGAGGAAGGCCCAACCCGGGAAGTGCTGGAACGTCCACGCAGTTCCTTTGCCGCCGGCCTGGCCGGGCTGAACTTCGTCCCCGGAACCCTGGACGGGGCGGCGGTGCGTACCCAAGATGGCCTGCGGATCGCCGGCCACGCCGACGAGCAAGTGCTTTCCGGGCAGCAGGCTCAATCCGGGCCCGGGGCAACTTCCGGGCCTGCGGCGATGCCCGGGCATCCGGGCGGGTCCGGCGGAGCCGCACCGGTGCCCGGGCCAGGAAGTCCCGGGGTGGCCGTGTTCCCGCCGTCGGCCGTTTCCGTGTTTCTCACCGACGCGCACGGCAGCCCGCGCAATTCGTTCCCGGTAACCATCACGGACCTCGAGCCGCACGGCGACCAGATCCGTGTCCGGGCCGGCCGCCTGGCTGCCGACATCACGCCGGCGGCATCGGCGGACCTCGGCCTGGTGCCGGGGATGACCGTTCATTTCGTGGTCAAAGCGGCCGCCGTTTCCGTGTACGGGACCTAGGAGGACCTCCGGCTCTGGACAGCGGTTTCGCCGTGGGCAAACATGGCTAGTGAACCTCGTCCTGCAAAGTTGAGCGTAGTACACTCAACTTAGTTATCAAGCCCCCGAAAGGAGCCCTCTTTGGACGTCAAATTCACCACCAAGAGCCAGGAGGCTCTTTCCGCTGCGGCAATGAATGCCTCAACCGCCGGCAACCCGCAGGTTGAACCGGCCCACCTCCTCAAGGCGCTGATGGACCAGCGGGAGGGCGTGGCCGTCGCGCTGCTCCGCGCCACCGGTGCCGACCCCGACGCCGTCAGCGTCCAGGCCAGCAGCGCCATCAAGGCCTTGCCCGCCACGTCGGGCGGATCCAGCCAGCAGGCCCAGCTCAGCCGCCCCGCCCTGCAGGCCATCCAGAATGCCAAGGACGAAGCGGAGCGGCTGGGTGATACGTTCGTGTCCACCGAAGTCCTCCTGCTGGGCCTCTCCTCCGCCAGCGATGCCACCGGACGGTTGCTGCGCGACGCCGGGGCCTCCCATGAGGCGCTGCTCGCCGCCTTGCCGGGGGTCCGCGGCGACCGGAAAGTCACCAGCCCTGACCCGGAAAACACCTTCCAGTCGCTCGAAAAATTCGGCACTGACCTCACTGCCATGGCCCGCGCCGGCAAACTGGACCCCGTTATTGGCCGCGATACCGAAATCCGCCGCATCGTCCAGGTCCTGAGCCGCCGCACCAAGAACAACCCCGTGATCATCGGCGAGCCCGGCGTCGGCAAGACGGCCGTCGTCGAAGGGCTGGCCCAGCGCATCGTGGCCGGAGACGTGCCGGAAAGCCTTCGTGGCAAGACCCTGATCGCCCTGGACCTCGCATCCATGGTGGCCGGAGCCAAGTACCGCGGCGAGTTCGAGGAGCGGCTCAAGGCTGTCCTGGAGGAGATCAAGAACTCCGAGGGCCAGATCGTTACCTTCATCGACGAGATCCACACTGTGGTGGGTGCCGGCGCTACCGGTGATTCCTCCATGGACGCCGGCAACATGCTCAAGCCCATGCTGGCCCGCGGCGAACTGCGCCTGATCGGTGCCACCACGCTGGACGAATACAGGGAAAACATCGAAAAGGATCCGGCGCTGGAGCGCCGCTTCCAGCAGGTCTATGTGGGTGAGCCCAGCGTTGAGGACACCATCGGGATCCTCCGCGGCCTGAAGGAGCGTTACGAGGCGCACCACAAGGTGGCCATCGCAGACTCCGCGCTGGTAGCTGCCGCCACGCTGTCCAACCGCTACATCTCGGGGCGCCAGCTGCCGGACAAAGCCATCGACCTGGTGGATGAGGCCGCGTCACGGCTGCGCATGGAGATCGACTCCGCGCCTGAGGAAATTGACCAGCTCCAGCGGCTGGTGGACCGGCTCACCATGGAAGAACTGGCGCTGCAGGACGAAAAGGACGCCGCCTCCATGGAGCGCCTGGACGCACTCCGGGCCGACAAAGCCGACAAAAAAGAGGAACTCAACGGCCTCAAGGCGCGCTGGGAGGCCGAGAAGGCCGGGCTCAACCGGGTGGGCGACCTCAAGGCAAAGCTGGACGAACTCCGCAGCGCCTACGAGAAGGCGGCCCGCGAAGGCGACCTGGAAACGGCGTCGCGCGTGTTGTACGGCGAGATTCCGGCACTCGAACGCGAACTGAACGCCGCTGCCGAGGCTGAAGCCGCCGTCACGGACAAGTCCGCGCAGATGGTGGCCGAGCAGGTGACCGCAGACGACATCGCCGAGGTCATCTCCGCGTGGACCGGAATTCCGGCCGGCCGCATGCTGCAGGGCGAGAGCCAGAAGCTGCTGCACATGGAGGAGGAACTGGGCAGGCGGCTCATTGGCCAGTCCAAGGCCGTCACCGCGGTGTCCGACGCCGTCCGCCGCGCCCGTGCCGGGATCAGCGACCCCAACCGCCCCACCGGTTCCTTCCTGTTCCTTGGCCCGACGGGGGTGGGCAAGACCGAGCTTGCCAAGGCCCTGGCGGATTTCCTGTTCGACGACGAACGCGCCATGGTGCGCATCGACATGTCCGAGTACGGCGAGAAGCACTCCGTGGCCCGGCTGGTCGGGGCCCCTCCCGGATACGTCGGCTACGAGGAAGGCGGCCAGCTGACCGAGGCCGTCCGCCGCCGCCCCTACTCTGTGGTGCTGCTGGACGAGGTGGAGAAGGCGCACCCCGAAGTCTTCGACATTCTCCTCCAGGTGCTCGACGACGGCCGGCTCACCGACGGCCAGGGCCGGACCGTGGACTTCCGCAACGTCATCCTGGTGCTGACATCCAACCTCGGCAGCCAGTTCCTGGTGGACCAGACCCTGGATGCCGCCGCCAAGCGCAACGCCGTCATGGCCACCGTCAACGCGTCCTTCAAGCCCGAGTTCCTCAACCGGCTCGATGAAGTGGTCCTGTTCGATGCCCTGACGGTGGAGGAGCTGGCGCACATCGTGGAGCTGCATGTGGCGGAGTTGGGCCGCCGGCTCCACGAGCGCCGGCTCACCCTTGAGGTCACCGACGGCGCGAAAGCTTGGCTGGCCTTGTCCGGTTACGATCCTGCGTACGGTGCCCGTCCGCTGCGCCGCCTGGTGCAGCGTGAGATCGGCGACCGGCTGGCCAAGGCCATCCTGGCCGGGGACATCAGTGACGGTGACACGGTCCTGGTTGATACAGCGGCGGATCCCGGCGAACTCACCGACGGCAACGTGGACACGCTGACGGGCGCTCCCAGTTCGGGCTTGTCCGTTCGGCGGAAAGACTAGCCGGCAGGCTCATGCACCGGCGTGCTGCCCGGGCGGATCACCCGTCAGGGCAGCACGCTGGCGGTAATTACATTGCCGGTATCGGCTGTGACGTAGCAATCCACCCGGCGGTCGCCCGAGTCCCAGCTGGTACTGCTGGGGAAGCTGCGCTGGTAGTTGAGGTGGAACTGGTTGGCCGCCGGGCCGAGCGTGGCCGCCTGGCATGCCTCCAGCGCCTTGGCTTTCAACGGGTCAGCCCCCGGGTAGGCGGCTGCGGCAGGGTAGCGGTACGTTGCCACCAGTTGCGCCGAATGCCCGGTATCGCAGGACACCACCGTGGACGCCAGGGCTTCCGGATCGAAGTCCTTGAAGCAGTCGCCCACCGCGTAGGCGGCAGGTGCCACCCCGTCGCGTGGAAGTGGCTGGGGAGTGGCCGGGGCAGTGGCGGTGGTCTGCAGCACACCCGGCGCGTCGGCCGCGGACTTGTCGGCACCGGAGGATGAGTTCAACCACACGGCAAGCCACACGAGCGAGCCGGCAACGGCCACGATCACGACGACGAGGAACACCTTCCAGAAGGTCACCCTGTTGGGTGCGCGGCGGGTTGGGGGTTCCGGGACGGGCTGGGACCACGTGACAGATTCCGGGGCGGGCGCTGAACCGTTGCCCCCGCTTGGGACCCTTGGCAGGCTGCCGGTGTGCGGCGGCGAGGCAGGCTTCGGCGGGATGTCCTGGTGGTTCACGGGTGCGCATCCTCCTGGGTTTTGTTCCGCGGCTCGCCAACGGCCGGCCAAAATCGGCAGTTCTTAAGTGACTCTACCGAAGAAAAATGCCGTGATCCTGCGGGTCGAAGTGAGTCATGGTACCCCACGCCCCGGCTCGGGGCCGTTAGCGGCAAGCAGGGGCAGCCGAAAGCATGTAATCTAGGTGTACGACAAATTGACCAAACATTCCGGGGCCTCACCGATCGCCAAGGTGACCACCTCCGGTCCAAGTACAAAAGGGGGTCACGCCATGGGGCGCGGCCGTCAAAAGGCAAAAGCTACCAAGCAGGCTCGGGACATCAAGTACTACTCCCCGAACACTGACTACTCGGCACTTCAGCGTGAGCTGACGGGCCCAGGCAGTCGTTCAACGAGCCATTACTCGAATGAACCGGTCGAGCCGGACTATTCGGCCTATGTGGATAAGTACGCGGATGATTTGGATGACGATGACGACGAGGTTGACAACCGTCGCATCGGCTAGCTGTCGTAAGGCCGCCGTGGCCCCGGGCTTTCCCGTTCGCGGCGCAGCTAAGCGCTAACAGACTCCGCAGGTGCTGTCCCCGCAGCTTAGGGATGGCACAGGACCTCCTTTCCAGTACCCGCTTTCGGGTGACTGCTGACATGAGGAAGCCCGCTGCCTTCCCGGACATCCGGTGGCAGCGGGCTTTCCGGCGTTGGTAACCTGACCGGATGACTGTTCGGACCAACTACGCCAATGGTGAGCCCTGCTGGGCGGATCTGCAGACCCCCGATGTCGCCGCCGCCAAAGACTTTTACGCCAGTGTTTTCGGCTGGACCTACCAGGACTTTCCCACCCCGGACGGCCGCAGCTACGCACAGGCCTTCATGAACGGCCAGCTGGTTGCCACCATTGCGCCGCAGGGCCCTTTGCAGCCGCCGGGCACCCCGGCGCAATGGAATATCTACTTCGCGGCCGCAGACGCCGCAGCGCTGCTTGACGATGCCACCCATGCGGGCGGCAACGTCCAGTTCGGGCCTGAAGAGGTAGGCGGCACCGGCGTCTTGGCCTTCCTCGCCCCGCCTGGTGGCGGGACCGCGGGCATCTGGCAGGCCGGTACTCACTTCGGCAGCCACCTCTTCAACGAGCCAGGTGCGCTGGTCTGGGCGGAACTGTCCACGCCCGAGCCGCAGGCCGCCGTCGGCTTCTTCCAGCACCTGTTCGGGCACGAGGTCACCGAATATCCGCAGGACGACGGCGGCAGTTACAGTACGCTGCTCATCGACGGTGGCGAGGTGGCCGGCGTCGTTCCTGCCGAAGAAGGCGAGGAAGCGTCCTGGCAGGTCTACTTTGGCGCGGCTGGTATTCGGAACGCAGCGGAGGTTGCGGTGCAGGCCCGGGGAGAGGTCATCGTGGAGCCGGACGAGCATCCTGCTGACGGTTCACTGATCACCATCAAGGACCCGCAGGGCGGCATCCTCAGCCTGATCCAGGTCAATTAACAACATTGGGGTCCCCCACCGTGCGGTGCGGGACCCCAAATGTTTTGCGGCTTTACGCGTAGGCGTTGACCATGCGGACTGCGCCGCCGTCCACGCCCTTGGCGCCCTGGACGTAGTCGGGGCCGGATTTGGAAATGGAATCCGAATTCTCCGTGACCGTGCCCATGACCCAGGACGGCAGGCCGCGGTCGTTCAGGCGCGCGACCGCGGCGTCGGCGGCGTCGGGGGACACGATGGCCACCATGCCAACGCCGAGGTTGAGGGTGCGTTCGAGGTCGGGCAGCGGGACGTTGCCAAGTTCGGACACCAGCTTGAAGATCGCGGGCAGTTCCCAGGTGGCGCGGTCCACCGTGGCTACCAGCCCCTGCGGGAGGACCCGGGCCAGGTTGGCGGCCAGGCCGCCGCCGGTGACGTGGCTGAAGCCGTGGACGGCGGCACCGGCGCTGACCGGGAAGGTGCGGGCCAGGTCCAGGCAATCGGCTGCGTAGACGCGGGTGGGTTCCAGGAGTTCCTCGCCCAGCGTGCGTCCCAGTTCGGATACCTGGCGGTCCAGTGCCCAGCCGGCGTGGTTGATGACGCGGCGGACAAGCGAGTAGCCGTTGGAGTGCAGGCCGGAGGAGGCCATGCCGATCACCACATCGCCGGCGCGGACGCGGTCCGGGCCGAGCAGGGAGTCGGCTTCCACAACGCCGGTGGCTGCGCCGGCGACGTCGTATTCGTGCTCGCCCAGCAGGCCCGGGTGCTCTGCGGTCTCGCCGCCCACCAGGGCGGTGCCGGCCACGGAGCAGGCTGCGGCGATGCCGCGGACGATGTCCGCGATGCGCTCGGGGACCACTTTGCCGCAGGCGATGTAGTCGGTCATGTACAGCGGCTCGGCACCTACCACCACGATGTCGTCCACCACCATGCCCACCAGGTCGAACCCGATCGTGTCGTGGATGTCCATGGCCTGGGCGATGGCGACCTTGGTGCCCACGCCGTCCGTGGAGGTGGCCAGCAGCGGCTTCTTGTACGTCAGGAGCCTGGAAACGTCGTAGAGGCCGGCGAAGCCGCCCACCCCGCCGATCACCGAGGAGTTGTGGGTCGCCTTGACGGCGTCCTTCATGAGCTCGACGGCGCGGTCCCCGGCTTCAACGTCCACGCCCGCGGAGGCGTAGGTGATGCCGGAGTTCTCTGCGGCGGTGTTGGCGGAAGTCATACGGAGTCCTTCTTGTCGGCGCTGGTGGCGGCGTGTACGTCGGGCACGAGGTCGGCTTCGGTCAGCAGGTTTTCGAATTCGGAGTCCGGCCCGGGATCGCAACCGGTGGCGCCGGCTTTCTCCGCCGGGTCCTCCGTGGCGTCAACGGCCAGGGCGGCCGTTTCACCGGGAAGCGCGGACGGGGACGGCTTGATGCCGCCTAGGTCGGTGCGCTCAAGCAGGTTCTTGCCCAGCTTGTCGGCGTCCGGGAGCTTGATGGGGTACTTGCCGGTGAAGCAGGCGGTGCAGAGCCGTTCACGCGGCTGCCGCGTGGCCCCGATCATGCCGTCCTCGGAGATGTAGGCCAGCGAGTCCGCGCCGATTGCCTGGGAGATCTCCTCGATGGTGGCGCCGTTGGCGATGAGTTCCGCGCGGGAGGCGAAGTCGATGCCGTAGAAGCAGGGCCACTGCACCGGCGGGGAGGAAATCTTCACGTGGACGGCTGCGGCGCCGGCTTCCCGGAGCATCCGCACAATGGCGCGCTGGGTGTTGCCGCGGACGATCGAATCATCCACCACCACAACACGCTTGCCGCGGATCACGGATTCAAGGGCGTTGAGCTTGAGCCGGATGCCCAGCTGGCGCAGAGTCTGCGAGGGCTGGATGAATGTGCGGCCCACGTAGGAGTTCTTGACGAACCCGTGGGCAAAGGGGATACCGGACTCTTCGGCGTAGCCGACGGCGGCGGGGGTGCCGGATTCCGGGACAGGGATGACGATGTCTGCCGCCTGCGTGTTTTCGCGGGCCAGCTGGCGGCCCATCTCCACGCGGGACTCGTAGACGGAGCGGCCGGCTATGGCAGCGTCCGGGCGGGCGAGGTAGACGTATTCGAAGACGCAACCGGCCGGCGTCGGCTCCGCGAACCGCTTGGACCGTACGCCGTCCTCGTCGATGGCGATGAACTCGCCAGGCTCGATTTCGCGGATGAAGCTGGCACCCACGGTGGCCAGCGCGGACTGCTCGGAGGCCACCACCCAGCCGCGTTCCAGCCGGCCGAGCACCAGCGGGCGGATGCCAAAGGTGTCGCGTGCGGCGTACAGGGTGCCTTCATCCATGAAGACGAAGCAGAAGCCGCCCTTGATCTTGGGCAGGAGTTCGGTAGCCGTTTCCTCGAGGGTCTTGCCCGGCTCGCCTTCAAGCAGTGCGGTGACCAGGGCGGTGTCGGAGGTGTTGCCCTGCTTCATTTCGCCGGTGAGCTGCCCGCCGTTGCGCTCGTTGATCATGGCGTTGAGCTCGGCGGTGTTGGTCAGGTTGCCGTTGTGCGCCAGGGCAACCGTGCCCGTGGAGGTGGCGCCGAGGGTGGGCTGGGCGTTGGCCCAGTGGCTGGCGCCGGTGGTGGAGTAGCGGCAGTGGCCCACGGCCAGGTGCCCGGTCAGGGTGTTCAGGGTGGTCTCGTCGAAGACCTGGGAGACGAGTCCCATGTCCTTGTAGACGTTGATTCGCTTGCCGTCGCTGGTGGCTATGCCAGCCGACTCCTGACCACGGTGCTGCAGTGCATACAGCCCGTAATAGGTAAGTTTTGCTACCTCTTCGCCTGGTGCCCAGACTCCGAAGACGCCGCAAGCGTCCTGCGGGCCTTTTTCGCCGGGAAGTAGATCATGGGAAAGTTTTCCATCGCCGCGTGCCACTGATCGATTATCGCACGATATGGGGTATGACTTTTCCGGCTGCCCGTTTGTGACCTGCTAGGCCTGGGGGTCAGTGTCAGGTTCAGAATCCGGGACGGCTTCCACTACTGCCCGCTGTTGGCGCTTTACGCTGCGGCGGTCCAGCAACAGTGCCAGTCCGGCGCCCAGGATGGCGCCTGCGGCGGCGAACATCACCAGGAAGAAGCCGAACACGGCCCCGGGGTCGAAGGTGGTGTCGCCCGGCACCCCATATGCCACCACTGCGGCTGCGACAACACCCAGCAGCGCTCCGACCACCAGGAAGGGAACGTATTTGGGTGCCCGGCGGACCGTAACTTCGCGGCGCTCGGCAGGGGTTTCTTCAAAAGACATGCCATCCAGCCTAATGCCCACTGTTTGGGTCCACGTAACGGCGTGGTGGCGGCTCCAGATGTTCCCGATGCCGGCGAAACATGGAGGGACGCACTGGCAGCCGACTAGGCGAAGGCTGATATATCTATTGACATCAAGTGTGGGCGCTGTCATATTTTGCTATGAGCGTCATGTGCACCCTGTTGTTTATTACGCAACTCAGCGCACTTCACGAAACGAGTCGGTGTGGTCCCCGGGCATGGCATGTCAGCTAGATTGGCACTTGGTGCCGACTCACGGATCCGGCTGGATCCAGGAAAGGAACACAAGAACCATGGTCCACAAAGTACAAGCAGTCGTTGTCCGGGAGAAGAACGCTCCTGTCTCCTTGGAGACCATCCTGGTCCCGGATCCGGGACCGGGGGAGGCCTTGGTGGACATCCTGACCTGCGGTGTTTGCCACACCGATCTGCATTACAAGCAGGGTGGCATTGGTGATGAGTTCCCGTACCTGCTGGGCCACGAGGCCACTGGTGTGGTCAGCGCCGTTGGCCCTGATGTGACCCAGGTGGCGCCGGGTGACCGGGTGATCCTGAACTGGCGGGCTGTATGCGGGGAGTGCCGGGCGTGCGCCAAGGGCCAGCCGCAGTACTGCTTCAACACCCACAACGCCACGCAGAAGATGACCCTCGAGGACGGGACCGAGCTTTCGCCTGCCCTGGGAATCGGCGCGTTCGCGGAAAAGACCCTGGTGGCTGCGGGGCAGTGCACCAAGGTGGACCCGGAGGTTGACGCTGCAGCGGTTGGCCTGCTGGGCTGCGGCGTGATGGCAGGCATCGGGGCCGCCATCAACACCGGTGAGGTCAAGCGGGGCGAGTCCGTGGCCGTGATCGGTTGCGGCGGCGTGGGTATTGCCGCGATCGCCGGTGCCAGGCTCGCGGGGGCGACCACGATCATCGCCGTGGACATCGACGACAACAAGATCGGAATGGCCAAGTCCCTCGGCGCCACCCATGGGGTGAACTCCAAGCAGGAGGACGCCGTGGAAGCCATCCGTGCCCTCACCGGAGGCAACGGAGCGGATGTGGTGATTGACGCCGTCGGCCGCCCTGAAACGTACAAGCAGGCCTTCTATGCCCGCGACCTTGCCGGCCGTGTGGTGCTGGTGGGCGTCCCGACGCCGGAGATGACCCTTGAACTGCCGCTGCTGGATGTCTTTGGCCGCGGCGGTTCGCTGAAGTCCTCCTGGTACGGCGACTGCCTCCCATCCCGCGACTTCCCCATGCTTGTCTCGCATTACAAGCAGGGCAGCCTGGACCTGGACGCGTTCGTGTCCGAACGGATTTCGATCGACCAGGTGGAGGAGGCCTTCGAACGGATGCACGAGGGCAAGGTCCTGCGCTCCGTCGTCGAAGTCCAGCCGGCTGGACCGTCCGCATGAGCGTCACCATCGAGAACCTGGTCACCTCGGGCACATTTTCGCTCGACGGCGGCACCTGGGACGTGGACAACAACGTCTGGATCGTGGGCAATGACGAGGAATGCATCATCATCGACGCGCCCCACGATGCCGCAGCGATCATCAACCAGGTCCGCAGCCGGAAGGTGAAGGCCATCCTGCTCACGCACGCACACAACGACCACATTGGCGCCGCACGCGAAGTGGCGGATGCCCTGGGTGCGCCGATCTACCTGAACCAGGAGGACCTGGTGTTGTGGGAGCAGGTCTACCCCGACGCCAAGCCGGACCGCCACCACGCTGACGGTGACGTGTTTGAGGTGGGTGGTGCAGCGCTGAAGGCGATCCACACGCCCGGCCACTCGCCAGGGTCCACCTGCTTCTACCTGGAGAGCGAGGGGACCGTGTTCACCGGGGACACCCTGTTCAACGGCGGCCCGGGTGCCACCGGCCGGTCCTACAGCGACTACCCCACCATCCTGGCGTCCATCCGAGAACGGCTGCTGACGCTGCCGCCTGACACGGTGGTCCGCACCGGCCACGGCGATAACACCACCATCGCGGCGGAACAGGAAACGCTGGCGAAGGTTCCGCAGTAGCCAGCGGACGTCCACGAAATATGCCCGCGAAGGGCGCGCCCGGAGAGCCTGGCGCGCCCTTGCCGGCGCTCGAACAGCACAAGCCGGTAAGGAAGTTGGAACGATGAAGTTCGGTAAGCAGCCCGCGCCCGTTGCGGACATCAATGAGGATGATCTTTCTGTCCATAAGCCCAAAACGGAGGCGGCCGGGGTCAAGGCCGTTATGGTTGCGCTGGAGCGTGCGGTGGCGCAGGCGGGTGTGGCCCGGACGGCGCAGTCGTTGCTGCGGTTGAACCAGCGGGGTGGGTTCGATTGCCCCGGCTGCGCGTGGCCGGAGTCGGACAAGAAGCGCAAGGCTGCTGAGTTCTGTGAGAACGGCGCCAAGGCGGTGGCGGAGGAGAACACCTTGCGCACCGTTGGCGCGGAGTTCTGGGCGAAGCATTCCATCAAGGAGCTGTCGGAGAAGACCGAGTACTGGCTGGGCAACCAGGGCCGGCTGTCCGAGCCGGTGGTGATCCGCGAAGGCGAAACACACTATTCGCCGATCTCCTGGGCGGACGCGTTCGAACTCATTGGCGAGCATGTCCGGGCCAGCACCCCGGACCGGTGCGTTTTCTACACCTCCGGCCGCACCGCCAACGAGACGGCGTTCCTGTATCAGTTGTTTGCCCGGGCCCTGGGCACCAACAACCTGCCCGACTGCTCCAACATGTGCCACGAGTCCTCCGGCTCGGCGCTGAACCCGACCATCGGCATCGGCAAGGGCACGGTTTCCCTGGATGACATCCACGACGCCGAACTGATCTTCGTCGTCGGCCAGAACCCAGGCACCAACCACCCGCGGATGTTGTCGGCGTTGAAGGAATGCAAGGACAAGGGCGGCAAGGTGGTGGCAGTGAACCCGCTGCCCGAGGCCGGGCTGTTCAACTTCAAGGACCCGCAGACCGTTTCCGGCGTCGTCGGGGGCGGTACGCCCTTGGCCGACGAGTACCTGCAGATCAAGGTGGGCGGTGACCTGGCATTGTTCCAGGCGCTGGGCCACCTGCTCCTGGAGGCCGAGGAGAAAAACCCGGGGACCGTCGTCGACCATTCCTTCATTGCCGCCCAGACGGACGGGTTCGACGCCTACCGCGACGCCCGCGCCACGCTGGACTGGGATGAAACCGGGAAGGCCACCGGCCTGGCCCGCGCGCAGATCGAGACCGTGGCCGGGATGCTCATCAAATCCAAGGCTTCGATTTTCTGTTGGGCGCTGGGCGTGACGCAGCAGCCGCACTCGGTGGACACCATCAAGGAGATGGTGAACGTGCTGCTGCTGCAGGGCAACTTCGGCAAGCCCGGCGCCGGGGCCTGCCCCGTGCGCGGGCACTCCAACGTCCAGGGCGACCGGACCATGGGTATCTGGGAAAAACCCAAGGAATGGCTCCTCGCAGCGCTGGATACGGAGTTCGGGATCACGTCCCCGCGGCACCACGGCTACGACGCCGTGGAGTCCATGGAGGCGTTCGAACGCGACGACGTGGACGTGTTCGTGTCCATGGGCGGGAACTTCTCGCTGGCCTGCTCCGACACCGAAGCCCTGGAAGCCGGGATGCAGCGGATCGGGCTGACCGTGCACATCTCCACCAAACCCAACCGCTCGCACATCGTGCACGGCCGCACCTCGCTGATCCTGCCCGCCCTGGGCCGGACCGACAAGGACGACAAGCACCCCAAGGGCGCCCAGTTCCTCTCAGTGGAAGACTCCATGTCCGTGGTCCACTCCACCCAGGGGCGTCTCACGCCAGTTTCGGAGCACCTGCTGGCCGAGCCCGTCATCGTGGCCCGGATGGCGGAGGCCACCTTCGGACCGGACCACCCCGTGGACTGGAGGGGCATGGCCGAGGACTACGACGTGATCCGCGACCACATCGCCCGCGTCCTGCCCGGATTCGAGGACTTCAATGCCAGGGTCCGGACCAAAAACGGATTCGTGCTGCCCAACCCGCCACGGGACACCCGGTCCTTCGCCACAGACATCGGCCGCGGCCGGTTCACCGTCAGCCCCCTGGAATACCTCACCCCGCCGCCCGGGCACCTGGTCCTGCAGACCATCCGCAGCCACGACCAGTACAACACCACGTTCTACGGCCTGGATGACCGCTACCGCGGCATCTCCGGTGGCCGCCGCGTGATCCTGATCCACCCCGAGGACCTCGCCGAATCCGGCTTCAAAGACCGCGAACTGGTGGACGTGGTGAGTACCTTCCAGGGCGTGGACCGCAGGGCAGACAAGTTCCGCCTGGTGGCCTACCCCACCGCCAAGGGCTGCGCCGCCGCCTACTTCCCCGAAGCCAACGCCCTGGTCCACAAAGAAAACGTCGCCCGGGAATCCAACACCCCCGGCTTCAAAGCCATGTTCGTCCGCTTCACGCCACACGCCGCGGAAAGCGCCGCTGAGGTAGCTGCCGGAGAGCTGGAACCGGCCGGGGAGTTGGAAGGCGTCAACGCCTAGGAGACCCCTAAACAAAGTGGTAGGCGGCGGGCGGAACGCCATCAGCGGCTGTTGAGCGGCGTGTATTGGTCAGCACCCTGACGCGGTGACAATGGCGTCGTTTCTTCCCGCCTTGGTCCAACGTGCCGCTGTCGTGGGGCGTGAGCCCGGTGGCGGGAATCGGGTGCAGAGGCATTCCGGGTAAGTCCGTGCGGACAGACCGCCGTGCCGGTGGCCTCATCAACGGTGAAATCATCACGGGTGAACCCGCCGTCAACCGCGCGGCACAGTCATACCGTTCGCAGATGTTGCGGCCCCTGTAACCCACCTTGAAGAAGGCTGGAGGCTGGCCGTTGCTGGACGGGCTCTCCCTGCCGCTAGTCCGGCGGAAGATGCGGAACAAATCCCGGTGAGTCCCGAAGCGGGGGAAGCGGTTTGTTTCGACGCTGGGGCGGACGCGACAGGGCCTGGGGACGCAACTCACCGGACGGCATACCTCGTGCTTTTTCGTCATATCCGAAATTGATTGACAGTCGGCGTGGCTGGAGTCACACTGTTGCATATGGTGATCGGTGTTGCGTTAGGTGCTTCCAGCTTTATTCCGGAGTCATCACTTCTGTTGCTGATGGACCTCCCCACATTCATGAACAGAACGTCTTGGACATCCTCTGTTGCCCCACCTGCTCCTTAATCACCGCAAATCGCTTACTACCCAGCCCTATCGGGAGGAAACACATGACTACCTCAGTGAACGCGCCCCTCAGCGCACGCGGAAAGCTCGCCTCAGCATTGCCTGCCGAGCAGCTGGCTGAAATTACCGAGTTGTTCGCTTTGCGGCGCACCGGCTACTCCCTCGATGCCCCGTTCTACACGGACCCGACAATCTTCAAGCTCGACATGGAGGCCATCTTCGGCCAGCACTGGATCTTTGCCGGCAGCGTTGCCGAGCTGCCGGAGCCGGGCGACTACATCACGGTCGACTACGGACCCTACTCCCTGATCGTGCTCCGCACCGACGAGGGCGACGTCAATGTCCTGCACAACGTCTGCCGCCACCGCGGTGCACGCGTTCTGACCGAAGCTGCCGGTTCCACCGGAAACCTGGTCTGCGGTTACCACTCCTGGACTTACTCCCCTGAGGGCAACCTGATCCACGCATCCGCCCCCGGCGAAGCCAAGTTCGACAAGAACTGCTTTGCCCTCAAGCGCGCCCACAGCCGCGAGGTTGCCGGGCTCATCTTCGTCTGCATCGCAGACGTTCCGCCCGCTGACTTCGACGAGACCGCCAAGATTTTCGAGCCCTACCTCGCACCCCACGACCTGTCCAAGACGAAGATTGCCTACCAGCAGAACATCATCGAAGAGGGCAACTGGAAGCTCGTCATGGAGAACAACCGTGAGTGCTACCACTGCGACGGACACCCGGAACTCGCCTGCTCACTCTTCCCCACGTGGGGCCTGACCGAGGGACTGGTCCCGGCCCACCTTGAAGAGGTCTGGGACCGCAACAAGGAAGCCCAGTCCTCCCTCGAGGAGCGGTGCCGCCGCTATGGACTGCCCTATGAGGTGGTTGAGGAACTCGATACCCGCATTGCCGGTATCCGCATCTCGCGCGAATCCCTGGACGGCGAAGGCGAATCGTTCTCCGCCGACGGTCGCAGGCTCTCCAAGAAGCTGCTCGGCGACCTTCGGGACTTCCGCCTGGGCCGCTGCTCGATGCACTTGCAGCCCAACAGCTGGTTCCACTTCCTGGGTGACCACGTCATCACGTTCGGAGTCTTCCCCATCAACGAGCACCAGTCCCTGGTGCGCACCACCTGGCTGGTGGCTGACGACGCCGAGGAAGGCGTTGACTATGACCTCGAAAAGCTCACCTACACCTGGAAGCAGACCAACCTGCAGGACAAGGCGTTCGTTGAACTGTGCCAGCAGGGTGCTGCCAGCCCGGCGTACGAGCCCGGCCCGTACATGAAGAGCGAATACCAGGTGGAGGCCTTCATCAACTGGTACGTCAAGCGGGTGCAGGAGCATTTGGCATGATTGACGTCCTCACTGAGACGCCGGTCCAGGAACCACAGCGCATCCGCGGCCTTGAAATGCCGTGGAACCGGGTAATGGGCAGCATCGAAGGACCGGCCAGCGCAGCCAAGGCTCTTGGCCCGTGGCATCCGCAGGAGTTCATGGCCGAATGCGTCGAAACCATTCCCGAAGCGGGCGGCATGATGACCTTCGTCTTCCGCCGCTGCGACGGCGCGCCCCTGGCGTTCCGCGCGGGCCAGTACGTGAACATCGCCTTCCCCGTGAACGGCGAGGACTTGGAACCGGTGGACCGCAGCTACTCGCTGTCCAGCTCGCCCACGGAACCGTGGACCTTCAGCGTCACCGTCAAGCGCGACCCGGGCGGACTCGTTTCCCCTTGGGTGCATGAGAACGTCAGGCCCGGCACCGTCCTGGACATGCTGGGACCTGTTGGGGCATTCCACCTGCCTGACGCCGACCGGCGCGCCCGGTACCTCTTCCTGGCTGCCGGCGCAGGCATCACTCCCATCATGTCGATGCTGCGGACCATCCACTCCCTGCCCGGAACCGCCGACGTCGTGGTGCTCTACCACGGCGCTGAAGCCGGCGGCTTCGCGTTCCACCGGGAGCTGGCCTACATCGCTTCGGTGGACTCGCGCATCAAGGTCTTCTACGCCCTTGGTGACCGCGGCAGGCCCGAGGACTGGGAAGGCTTCACCGGAAGGCTGACGGCGGCCATGATTGACGAGGTGGCGCCCGACGCCAACGGCCGGCAGGTCTACAGCTGCGGACCCGAGGGGTACCTGAACACCGCCACTGAGCTGCTCAAGAACGTGGGCGTCGACGACACCTCCATCTACATGGAGTTCTTCTCCGGCGACCGGCAGACCCTCCTCGAATACCAGGCCGAGCTCGCCCTGGCAGCGGACATCGCCGAGGAAATCGCCGATGAGATCGCCGAGTCCGCCGAGGACTACTTCGAGAGCCAGCCGGCAGCGTTCGGGATCTATGAGCCCGGCTACGACGAGGACGGAACCCTGCAGGCCACGGGGCTGCCGCTGGAAGCTGTCGCCCCGGCCTCGGCGGAAGCCGCCGGATCCGCGACGGAAGCCGCAACCCCGGATGCTTCCAGCTTCGACACCGTGGGAACTGGAAGCCTCACCCTGTCCTTTATGCGCACCGGAATCAATGTGCGGATCGACCCGGAGGAACACATCCTTGAGGTGGCACAGCGTGCTGGTGTCAGGATCGGCGCCAACTGCAAGGAGGGCATGTGCGGCTCCTGCAAGGTGGTCAAGCTGTCCGGGGAGATCGATATGAACCACCAGGGCGGAATCCGCAAACGGGAAATCGATGCGGGCAAGTTCCTTCCCTGCTGCTCCACCGCGCGCACCGACATGGTGATCGACGCCTAGCCGCTCCCCGGAGCCGTGGGCGCCGCGCCCTGTCCCAAGATTCACCGCAAGTTAGAACCACACGGAAGGGTCTGATGCAGCCAGCGTCAGGCCTTCCGTGGCAATTGAACGCCAACCAAAGGAGCCATGCCCATGTCAGGTAACAAAGCCGTTGCGTACAAGGAGCCCGGGGTCGTCGAGGTCATCGACACCCCGTATCCCTCGTTTGAACTGAAAGCCGGCCCCGGCGTCAATCCCGCTAATGTTGGCCGGAAGGTCCCGCATGGGGTCATCGTGCGCACCGTGAGCACCAACATCTGCGGGTCCGACCAGCACATGGTCCGCGGCCGGACCACGGCCCCGGCCGGCCTGGTCCTGGGCCACGAGATCACCGGGGAAGTCATTGAGACCGGACCCGACGTCGAATTCATCAAGGTCGGGGACATCGTCTCCGTCCCGTTCAACATCTCCTGCGGACGCTGCCGGAACTGCAAGGAGCGCAAGACCGGCATCTGCCTGAACGTCAACCCGGATCGCCCCGGATCCGCCTACGGCTATGTGGACATGGGCGGCTGGGTAGGCGGCCAGGCCGAGTACGTGCTGGTCCCCTACGCGGACTGGAACTTGCTGCGGTTCCCCGACCGGGACCAGGCCCTGGAGAAGATCATGGACCTGACGATGCTCTCCGACATCCTCCCCACCGGCTTCCACGGCGCAGTCACGGCAGGCGTCGGCGTGGGGTCCACCGTCTACGTTGCCGGGGCCGGCCCTGTCGGGCTTGCCGCGGCCGCCAGCGCCCAACTGCTGGGTGCCGCGGTGGTCATCGTGGGCGACCTTAACGAAGACCGCCTGGCCCAGGCCCGGTCCTTTGGCTGCGAAACCGTCAATGTGGCCAACGGCGACCCCGCAGACCAGATCGAGCAGATCCTCGGCGTCCGGGAGGTCGACTCCGGCATCGACGCCGTCGGCTTTGAGGCCCGCGGACACGGCCACGGCGCCCAGGAGGCACCGGCCACCGTGCTGAACTCACTGATGGACCTCACCACCGCGGGCGGCTCCGTGGGTATTCCCGGCCTCTACGTCACGGGGGACCCGGGAGCCGCGGACGAGGCCGCACGAAAGGGCAGCCTGTCCCTGTCCCTGGGCACCGGTTGGGCGAAGTCCCTCTCCTTCACCACGGGCCAGTGCCCGGTCATGAAGTACAACCGCCAGCTGATGATGGCCATCCTCCATGACAGGATCCAGATCGCCAAGGCGGTCAACGCCAAGGCCATTTCGCTGGAGGATGCGCCTCGGGGGTACGCCGAATTCGATGTCGGCGCGGCAACAAAGTACGTCCTGGACCCGAACGGCTACCTCAACAACTGATGCCTGGTTCCCGTTCGTAAAGAGCGGTAAGGTCAAGCGGCGGCACCCTGCTCAGGCAGGGTGCCGCCGTTGTCATGCCGGGGTGAAAACGGTGCCGCGGTCCGCGGCAACAAAAAGGTGGTTGGGCCTGCCGGTCTCAAGCAGGCCCAACCACCTGGTGTGATTGGGGCAGATCAGCCGCGGAGGCGCTCCATGCCCGGGTCAAAGAGCGGCTCGGCGCTGACGGTGGCGGCTACGCGCCGGCCGAAGTACTCGATCGCCACGGCGTCCCCTTCGGACACCGACGAGGGCAGCCAGGCGTAGGCGATGGGCTTGCCGATGGTGAAGCCGTACGCCGCGCTCGTGACGTAACCAGCGGCTTCCCCGCCCACGTACACCGGTTCCTTGCCCAGCACCACGGACGTGCCGTCGTCCACCGTCAGGCAGCGCAGGATCTTCGCCGCCGCCGGCTGCTCGCGGAGCGACGCCAGCGCCTCGGCACCCACGAATCCAGTCTTGTCCTTGGCCACGGAGAAGCCCAGCCCGGCCTGGTAGGGGTGGTGCTCCGACGTCATGTCCGTGCCCCACAGCCGGTAGCCCTTCTCAAGGCGCATGCTGTTGAAGGCGCCGCGACCGGCCGCAATGATGCCGTGCTCCTGGCCGGCCTCGAACAGCAGGTCCCACAGCTTCAGCCCGTACTCGGCGGTGGTGTAGAGCTCCCAGCCGAGTTCGCCCACGTAGGAGAGGCGCATGGCCGTCACCGGGATGCCGCCTACGGAGATTTCCTTGGTGCGGAAGTACTTCAGGCCGTCGTTGGTGAGGTCGTCGGAGCTCACCTTGCCGATGACCTCACGGGCCAGCGGACCCCACAGGCCGATGCAGCAAGTGCTGCCGGTGATGTCCGAAACATGCACCCACTGGGAGGGATCGGCGGCGGACTGCTTCCGCGCCTCCACCCGCAGGTAATCGAAGTCCACGTTGCTGTTGACGCCCAGCTGGAAGTCTTCCTCCGCCAGCCGTGCGACGGTCACGTCACTGCGGATGCCGCCGTCGTGCTCCAGCAGCAGGCAGTAGGTCACCGCGCCCGGCTTTTTGGCGATGTTGCCGGTGCTGAGCCGGTGCAGCAGTGCCTGGGCGCCGGGGCCCGCGACGGAGAGGCGCTTCAGCGGCGTCATATCGAAAAGTCCGACGGCGGTGCGCGTCTTCCACGCTTCGGCGGCGGAAATGGGGGAGTGGAACATGGCAGACCAGTCGTCGCGTTCCGGGGTCCGCCATTCGGCGGGAAGTTCCTCGAGAAGCCCGCGGTTGGCTTCGAACCAGTGCGGGCGTTCCCAAGCGGCGGACTCAAGGAAGAAGGCACCGAGTTCCTTCTGGCGGACGTTGAATGGGCTGACGCGCAGGTCCCGCGGGGATTCACGCGGCTGCAGCGGGTGCATGACATCGTAGATCTCCACGAAGTTCTGCTGGGAGGTTTCGCTGACGTAGGCGTCGGAGGTCTGCACCTTCTCGAAACGGGTCAGCTCGCAGCCGTGCAGGTCGGTCTCCGGCTGGCCATCGATGATCAGCTCTGCCATGGCCTTGGCAACGCCGGCCGAGTGCGTGACCCAAACGGCTTCGGCCACGAAGAAGCCCTCGAGGTCAGGCGCCTCGCCCATCAGCGGGCCGCCGTCGGGGGTGAAGGAGAAAATGCCGTTGAAGCCATCCTGGATTCCGGTGCTGCGCAGTGCCGGCAGCAGGTCCTGGCTGTCCTCCCACGCGGGTACGAAGTCTTCAAGGGTGAAGTCCAGGCGGGAGGGCATGCGGTGGTCGGACATCTCCCCGGCCGGGACCTTCGGCAGTGCAGACATGTCCACGGGCATCGGTCGGTGCGCGTAGCTGCCGATGCCGATGCGGTCGCCCCACTCGCGGTAGTACAGGTCCTTGTCCTGGTAGCGCAGGATGGGCTTGCTGGCACCCTTCGGCAGCTCGTTAACGCCCTCTAGTTCGGCAAGGGGCGTGGTGACCACATATTGGTGGGCAAGCGGCAGCAGGGGCACCTCCAGGCCCACCATCCTGCCGAGCTCACGGCCCCAGAAGCCTGCACAGGAGATCACGATGTCTGCCGGGATCAAACCCTCGGACGTTTCCACGCCCGTCACTTTGCCGCCCTCCTGGGCGATGCCGGTGACGGTGGTGTTGCCCTGGTACGTCACGCCGGCTTCGCTGGAGCGCTCGATCAGCAGCTGCACCGCACGGGCGGCCAGGGCCAGGCCGTCGGTGGGGATGAGCAAGCCGCCCAGGACCTCGCGGCCGCCGGAAAGCTTGCCCGTGTTCAGCAGGGGGTAGATCTTTTCGCATTCGTCGGCGTCCACGATCCGGCTGTCGACACCCCAGGAGGTCATTACGCCCATCTTGCGCTTGAGGTCGGCCAGGCGCTCCGGAGTGGTTGCCAGTTCCAGGCCGCCCACTTGGTTGAAGCAGGACTGGCCGTCCTTGCTCAGGGCGAGCAGCTTGTTGACGGTGTACGTTGCGAATTCCGTCATGGTCCTGGACGGGTTGTTCTGGAACACGAGGCCCGGAGCATGCGAGGTGGAGCCGCCTGCCAGCTCCAGCGGGCCCTGCTCGACGACGGTGATGTCGTTCCAGCCGCGGCTTGCCAGCTCGTCGGCGAGGTTGGTGCCGACGATGCCGGCTCCGATGATGACGACGCGGGGTGATGCGCTCATAATTTCGTGGTTCTCCTGGTTGGTGCTGGAATCCGCCTGACCGGGTGATGGAATTTGCTTCGCTATGAGCAACGCGCATCACTATATGCAACACGGTGGCGCAGCTCACATGGATTGTCAAGGGTTTCCTGCATTGTTGCGCCAGACGCCGTTACTGTTTCAGCACGTTCGGGCTGGATTCGGCGCGCGCGTGCTGGAGGCGGAAAAGAGGCCTCCGCCGCTGTTGCGGCGAAGGCCTCTTTATGTTGGGCCCGATTACCGGTTGCCCGGCGGCGTGGTGTCAGTGGGAGAAATTTGCCGAGATCTCGGCGAGGGTGCGCCCCTTCGTTTCAGGCGCGAGCCACTGCGAGAGGACTGCGCCGAGTAATGCGACGGCGGCGGCTATGACCATGGTTGCACCCATGCCGATGTTGGCGATCGCCCATGGCAGGGCGAAGGTGCCGAGTGCGGCTCCGATGCGGCTGAAGGCCGCGGCGAAGCCCATGCCGACGCCGCGCAGGTTGCCGGGGAATACCTCGGCCGGGTAGACCTGGGTCATCGTGGTGTAGCCGGCATTGAAGTAGGAGAAGGCGAGAAACAGGACGAGCACGAGGATCGCTGGTGCGCTCCCCCAGACTCCGATGACCAGCAGGATACCCGCGCAGAGCCACTGCCCGGGCACGGTGAGGATTCGCCGGCCGAGCTTGTCAATCAGAAGTACGCTGGTGACAACACCCGCGACCGCAAGTGCGGACAGGCCGACTCCACCGGCCCAGCCGCCGCCGAAGCCGAATTGGGTGAGCACCTCGTCGGCGAAGGTCGCGATCGCGAAGTACGGAGTGACCGCGCAGAACCAAAAACCTGCAGTGAAGAGGGTGGTGCGCCAATACTGCCTTGAGAACAGCAATCCGAAGGAGGCGTTCTTGATTTTGGTCCCACTCTTGGCGGCTTGGGCCTCCTGGATCATCCTCAGATCGATCTCTCCGGTGATGCTTTCGTGCATCTGGGGCGATTCGACATATCGGTGTGCGATCGCGAGTGCTTCCTCACGCCGGCCCTTCGTAATGAGCCAGCTCGGCGATTCGGGGAGGCCCAGGCGGGCGAGGAACAGGACGAGTGCGAGTATCGCGCAGGTGCCGAGTACGAGGCGCCATGGGGCGCCGGCGTCGTGCAGGAGCGTGCCGACGATGAATGCCGCCATGAAACCGACGTACCAGGCGATCAGAGTCAGCCCGAGCAATCGCCCGCGGAGCTTTGGAGGGGAGAACTCTGAGAGCAATGGCCCACCGATGGAGTACTCGCCGCCGATCGCGACGCCCATGAGGAACCGGATGGCGGCCAGCTGGATCACGGCCCCCTCTCCGGAGGTTATGAAGAACTGGGCCGTTGAGGCGACCAGGAACAGGCCCATGTCCACGAGGAACATGGGTTTGCGTCCGAACTTGTCAGTAGCCCAGCCGGCCAGGGGGGAGCCGACGAAGATACCAACGAGCGGGCCTGCAGCGATCATGCCCAGAGACAGCGCGTCGAGCTGGAGATCTGACCGCATGGATCCGGCGACGGGGCCGATGATTCCGAGGATGTAACCGTCGAGGAACATGCCGCCGATGAAGACGGCGACAAGCCGCACCATGAAGCGGCGTTTGAACTTGGAGCTGGTCTCTTTTGATAGGGGGGTGTCGACGGAGGCCGTCGTGCTGGTCGGATTGATCATTGAGATTTGTTCCCTTCTGGCTTCAGCGCAAACCGCTGACGGCACCAGAGCGCCGTTTCCTGGATGCACGGACAGCCGCAGCCCTCAGCGACCGGTGGACGAGGCCGACTGGTTCGATGCCGGCCGACATGGCCGCGCAGGACTCGCGGGATGACTTCGGCGTCGTCCCCAGGTTCCGGCGCTCTACACTGCTTTGATCGATGGTGCTGCCACCTTTGATAGTCATAAACAGTTTCCTTTGGTGATGTAGCGCTGCCGCATGGATGCTGACAACGTTGTGCGGCCGGTCCGCGAGCCAGGGCTCCCCTTCGGATCGGCCATCAAGAATTCGTTCGTCTGTTTCCAGGGCCATCACGGGTGGAGCCGGGGACGGGAGCATTTCCGGGTGAGCTTCGTTCCGTGATGATCAACAACATTCGCTCTATGCAACAAAATCGTGCGCTAGCTCACACTCAATGTCAAGAGCGTGACCTGTGTAAGACGAAGTATGTAAGCGTTCTTGCTTCGTGCTCCGGACGGGATCCCGGGATGGACCGAAGTGCTGGGTCCTCCGGCGTTGGGTCATGCGTGCCATGCGGTGTTCCGTCCTTGCGCCCCGGGCGGGCTTGCGGTTTCTGGTTGTGCTTCCCACGGAAGCGGGAGCACGGGAACGGGTCCCCCCGAGTCAACGCCCTCGGGAGGAACGGCCATGACCGCGTCGGCCCAGGCAAGCCCCCGCATCATGCCGGGGCCGGTGTGCTCGACCGGGAACGCAAGGCCGGACAGGAACCGGCAGGGGATCAGGCGTGTCCTTCCTGGATCGCCCTCGACGTCACAGCCGGACATCACGAGCTGCATCGGCGGCAGCGGCGCGCCCCCAAGCGAGGCGATCAGGGGTGCGCCCAGGGTGAGGAGGGCCATCACGGCCGCCAGGGGATTGCCCGGCAGGCCGATTACGAACCGCCCGTCGGGAAGCCTGGCGAGCACGGCCGGATGGCCGGGACGCATCGCGATGCCGTCCACCAGCAGCTGTCCGCCCAGGGCGTCGATGGCGGTACGGAAATGGTCTGTCCCGGATTTTCCGGTGCCGCCGGTGGTGATGATGACATCTGCGTTCCCGCCAGCGGGCAGGACGGGGCTGTCCAAGGCAGCCAGCCAGCTGCCAAAGGAGTCACCGATTCTCTGCGGGCTGCCGGCACTGCCACCCAGGAGGGAAACCACGGCTCCAAGCTGCGGGCCAAAGGTGTCGCGGACCTGTCCAGGCGCCGGAACGCCCTGCGTCACCACTTCAGCCCCGGTGAGTACGACGGCGGCGGCGGGCCGGGCGCGGACCGGCACGGTGTCGTGCCCTGCCGCCGCAGCCAGGGCCACATGCGCTGGATTAAGGACAGTACCGGCAGGTATGAGGACGTCCCCTGACCGGGCTTCCTGCCCGGCGGGGCGGATGTGTTGGCCGCTGCGCGGCTCACCGGCCTTCGCGTCGGCACGCAGTGTCAGGACCTGGTTGCCGTTGGGGTCACGGACAGCCAGGCCGCTCTCCTTCCGCAGCACGGCGTCGGCGCCGTCCGGCACCAGACCGCCGGTGGCTATCACCGTGGCACTGTTTGCGGGCAGGAACCTGTTGTCTGTGTGGGGTAGGGAGGCGTAGTGGCCGGATCCGGCCAGCAGCCATGGACCGGGCCCGTTCACGGCCCAGCCGTCCATGGCGGACGAGGCGTAGTGCGGCAGGTCCTGAAGCGCGCTGACATCACGGCTCAGGATCCGCCCAATGGCCTCCGTAAGCGGGACGGCCACGGGCGGGAGCCGACCGGCGGCGCCGAAGGCTACATGGCGTGCTTCGGACCACGGTATGCACCCGCGTTCCGGGACGGGACCCGGCGCAGCCGTGCTGCCGGAAACGGTGGCTGTCAGTGCATTGGCAGGCATCCGGGCCCCCTCCTTATTAAGTCACCGGCACCATGCCGGTTGCGGGGCCTCGTTTTCCGAAAACGGTGCTTCGATGAGGAATACCTCCCCAGGTCCTAGGCCCATCGAAGCACCTTTCACGGAAAACGGGACACCCGTTGCTAACGCTGTGCCTTTCCTAGCCCGCGGCTTCCAGGACCTGGGACTCCAGGGCCCCGGCCGCCAGCGGCATGGAAGACACTTGCCTGCGTGCGGCCTCCACGGTGTGAAGGAGCAGCAATGCCGTGGTCACTGAGCCCACGCCCCCTGGAACCGGGGTGAGCGCGGCTGCCGTCCCGGTGACGCTGGCTTCGTCCACGTCACCCACCAGCGAGCCGTCGGGAAGGACGTTCGTGCCGACGTCGACCACTATTGTCCGGGAGGAGACATCGCTGCCTCCCAGCAGCCCGGCGCGCCCGGCTGCGACCACCACGACATCGGCGTCCTTCGTGTAACGCTCCAGCGGGCCCGACCTGGAATGGCAGACCGTCACGGCGGCATCGCGTGCCAGCAGCAGGAGGGACAGCGGTTTGCCCACTACGGCGGACCGGCCCACCACCACCACGCCCTTTCCCGCCAGGGGAATTTGGTAATGCTCCAGGATTTCGACGACGGAGCGCGCGGTAGCGGGCGCAAAGGCCGGCTGCCCGACGGCAAGCCGTCCCAGGCTCAGCGGATTCGCGCCGTCAATGTCCTTTCCCGGGGCGATGAGGCCCACCAGGTTGTCGGTCCGGACACCGGGCGGCAGCGGGGTTTGCAGGATGATGCCGTTCACTGACGGTTCGGCGCTCAGGTCCCGCAGGACGTTGGCCAGCACCGGCTCCGTTGCATCGTGGCCCAGGTCAATGATCCGGCAGCCGACTCCGGCGCGCTCCGCTGCCCGCTCGATGGAGCGGACGTACCAGTGCGTCGACTCGTCGGCGGTAGCCATGACCACCGCCACGACCGGTCGAACGCCGTCGAGTTCAAGCGACCGGACCTGTTCCTGAACCTCCTGTTGGAACCGGGCTGCCAGGGGCTTTCCGGAAAGTACTGCTGTATTCACCCAAGGATCCTTTCCCGGACGCGGGCCGAGAGGGCATCTGCCGCCAGGACCACCTTTTCCTCAATACCGTCCGTCTGCCGGGCAAGCAGGGCCCGTGCTTCCGGGTCCTTGACCGCCACGACGTTGATGTCGATGTTGACGCGCGCCGTGGCCGCAGCTGCCCGGGCGGCATCGGCGGCCGCTGCCACGTCGCTGATGACGTTGGCGTTGGCGACGTCGAACAGCTCGGTGGCAAGGTCCACGATGTCGCCCGACAACTTGACGAGCCGGGCGGGTGTTTGTGCCGCCCGGATGAGTGCGGACTGGATCCCGGCCGCGCGGGCGGCCTTGAGCTCATCTGTGTCGGACGGGAGTTTGTAGGAGTCGATGACTCCCTGGAAGGCCTCTTCGTCCGCGTCGGCCAGGCGCAGTGCCTCACCGATGAGACCGTCGGCTGCCGCGGTGATGCGCTGCACCAGGGGTGCGTGCTGTTCGTACTTGGCGCCGGTGGTGTACCGCGCCACCATGGCCACCAACGCTGCACCCTGGGCCGCGTGCAGCGCCGCGGCAGCACCGCCCCCCGGCGTCGGCTGCTTGGCGGCCAGCCGGGTGAGGTAGCTGCTGATTGTCTCTGAGCTGATCATGGCCTTACCCGCGGAGCCGGGTCATGGTGGGGTCGTACAGCGGGTCCTGGGTGACCGTGGCGACGATCCGGCGCCCGAAGTACTCGATCTCCACGGAGTCGCCGATCGAAACTTCGGCGGGCAGGTAGGAGTAGGCGATCGGCTTCCTGACGGAGTAGCCGTAGGCGGCGCTGGTCACGTAGCCAACTGCCTGGTCCTTGTAGAACACCGGTTCCTTGCCGAGCACCAGGCTGCGGCCGTCGTCGACCGTGAGGCAGCGCAGGCGCCGGGCGGAGTTCTCCTCGGTACGGCCTTCCAGAGCCGCCTTTCCGACGAAGTTGTCCTTGGCCATCTTTACCGCGAAGCCCAGGCCGGCTTCGAAGGGATCATGCTCGGTGGTCATGTCCGTGCCCCACGAGCGGTAGCCCTTCTCCAGGCGCAGGGAGCTGAACGCGGCCCGTCCGGCCGCGATGACGCCGAACGGCTGGCCGGCCTTCCACAGCGCATCCCAGAGGCGCTGGCCGTTGTCCGCGGTGGTGTAGAGTTCCCAGCCGAGTTCACCGACGTAGGACAGGCGCATGGCGGTGACGGGGACGCCGCCGATGACGACTTTCTTGGAGCGGAAGTATTTCAGTCCGTCATTGGAGAAGTCGTCGCGGCTGGCCGCGCCGACGACCTCACGGGCGAGCGGGCCCCAGAGGCCGATGCAGCAGGTGCCGCCGGTAGTGTCGCGGACCTGGACCCAGTCGCCCGCGCCGCCGCTTTCGGTCTGGTGCCGTGCGGCGCGTTCGAAGTAGGCGGTGTCGATGTTGCCGTTGGCGCCCAGCTGGAAGGTGTCCTCAGAGAGGCGGGCCACGGTGATGTCGCTGCGGATCCCGCCGGCATGGTCAAGCAGCAGCGTGTAAGTGACCGCGCCGGGCTTCTTGTTCAGGTCGGCGGTGGTGAGTTCCTGCAGCAGCTTCAGGGCGCCGGGGCCGGAGATTTCGAGGCGCTTCAGGGGCGTCATGTCGTACATGGCGACGGCGGTGCGCGTCTTCCACGCCTCGGCCGCGGCGATGGGGGAGCTGAACATGCCGGACCAGGCATCGCGGGCCGGGGGCTGCCAGTCGGCGGGCATTTCCTTGAGCAGTTCGGCGTTCGCCTCGAACCAGTAGGGCCGTTCCCAGCCGGCGCCTTCGAGGAAGTAGCCGCCGAGTTCCTTGTGCCGGGCGTGGAAGGGGGACACGCGCAGGTTGCGCGGGGAGAGCTTGGGCTGCAGCGGATGCAGGACGTCGTAGATCTCCACGAAGTTCTGCTGCGAGGTTTCGCTGACATATCCGGGCGTCAGCTGAACGTCCTCGAAGCGGTGGATGTCGCAGTCGCCCAGGTCGATGGAGGACTTGCCGTCCACCAGGAGTTCGGCAACAGCGCGCGCGATGCCGGCGGAGTGGGTGACCCAGACGGCTTCGGCGACGAAGAAACCGTCGACTTCCCTGGACTCGCCAACGAGGGAGCCGCCGTCGGGGGTGAAGGAGAAGATGCCGTTGAAGCCGTCCTCGATTTCGCTTTCGCGCAGGGCGGGGAGCAGCCGCTTGGTGGCCTCCCAGGCGGGGAGGAAGTCCTCCATCGTGAAGTCCAGCCGGGACGGCATATTGTGCTCGCTGATCTCGTTCGGCTTGAAGGTGCCGAGTTCGTCCAGGTCAACGGGCATGGGCTTGTGGGCGTAGGAACCAATTCCGTACCGGTCGCCGTGCTCGCGGTAGTAGAGGTCCTGGTCCTGGTGACGCAGGATGGGCAGCGATGCGCCGTTGGGCAGCTCGTTTTTGCCCTGCTGGTCCGGGACCGGGGTGGTCTTGACGTACTGGTGGGCCAGCGGGAGCAGCGGGACGGACATGCCAATCATTTCGCCGATCTTCGCACCCCAGAATCCGGCGCAGGAGACCACGATGTCTGCCGGGATCACGCCGTCGGGGGTCTGGACGCCAGTGACGCGGCGGCCGGACTGTTCGATGCCGGTGACGGTGGTGTTGCCCTGGTACTTCACGCCGGCAGCCTCGGTGCGCTTGATCAGCAGCTGCACGGCCCGCGCCGCGCTGGCAAGGCCGTCGCTCGGGACGTGCAGGCCGCCCAGGATGTCCTCTTCGTTGATAAGGGGGTACAGCTCCTTGCACTCCGCGGGGGAGAGGATCCTGCCGTCGATGCCCCAGGCGGCGGCGTAGCCGAGCTTCCGCTTCAGGTCCGTGAGGCGGGTTTCGGTGGTGGCCACTTCCAGGCCGCCAACCTGGTTGAAGCAGCTGGTCCCTTCCTCGGTCAGGGACAGCAGTTTTTCCACGGTGTACTTGGCGAACAGGGCCATGGACTTGGAAGGGTTGGTCTGGAAGACCAGTCCCGGGGCGTGCGAGGTGGAGCCACCGGGCATGTTGAGGGGTCCCTGGTCGAGGACGGTGATGTTGTTCCAGCCCCGCGTGACGAGTTCATCCGCGAGGTTGGTGCCGACGATGCCGGCTCCGATAATGACAATGCGTGGCGACGATTCCAAGGGGGTCTCTCCTGCTGCTTTATGGGTTGTGTCTGCGTACGCGCCGGTGCTCACCGGAACACCACGGTGCTGGTCTGGTCCAGCAGCACCCGGTGCTGGCAGTGCCAGCGGACGGCGCGGGAGAGGGCCAGTGCCTCGGCGTCCTGGCCCACGGTGGACAGTTGCGCCGGACCGTAGGTGTGGTCCACGCGGATGACTTCCTGCTCGATGATCGGGCCCTCGTCCAGGTCCGCCGTGACGTAGTGGGCCGTGGCGCCCACCAGCTTGACGCCGCGGTCGTAGGCCTGGTGGTAGGGGCGTGCGCCCTTGAACCCGGGGAGGAACGAATGGTGGATGTTGATAGCCCGTCCCTCCAGTGCCCGGCAGAGATCGTTCGAGAGCACCTGCATGTAGCGGGCCAGGACCACGAGGTCGGCGTTGTACTCATCCACCAGCTCCAGGAGCCGGCGCTCAGCGTCGGCCTTAGTGTCCGGGGTGACGGGGACGTAGATGAAGGGCAGCCCTGCGGCGTCCGCCATCGCGCGGTGGGTCTCGTGGTTGGAAACCACCGCCACCAGCTCTGCACCCAGGCTGCCGCCGCGCCACCGGAAGATGAGGTCGTTCAGGCAGTGGCCGAACTTGGAAACCATTACCAGGACCCGCTTGGGGGTTTGGTCGTGGAAGCTGAACTTCATGTCGAAGCGGCTGGCGATGCCGGCGAACTCTTCTTCGAGCATCGCTGACGTGTAGTCGTGCGAGCCGGAGAACGCTGTGCGCAGGTGGAGCGTCTCGCGCAGGCTGTCATCGAACTGCTGGTGTTCGTCGATGTTGAAGCCACGCTCGAAGAGGAACGTGGTCACGGCCTGCACAATTCCGGCCTGCTCGCGGCAGGACAGGGTCAACACGAACTTCTGCGCCTGCTCTTCCTTGAGCGCCGGCAGGACAGCGGGTGCTGAAGCTGTTTCAATGAGGGTCATGTCCCTCCTCCTTCTAGATATATTCAAAAGTTGCGGACTGATATATTAGATTGGATGTCAGCGTATACTGGTCCATAGGCGAGGTCAATAGTTTTTTCCAGTTTGCGAAGAAGGGGCTCAGCATGGCAATCGAATCTTTGGCGGTGGCGGACGACACCGGCAGGAAGTCGCTGGCAGACGTTGCCTATGAGAGCATCCGCGACTGGTTGCTTACCTTGGAAATCAAGCCCGGCGAGCTGCTGAACGACGAGCTCCTTGCCAGGAACCTGGGTATGGGGCGGACTCCAGTGCGCGAAGCCCTGAAGCGGCTGGAGCTGGACCGGCTGGTGAAGACCTACCCGCGGCGGGGCACGTTTGCCACCCGGGTGGACGTGACTGACCTTTCCTTCATTTCGGAGATCCGGGCCCAGCTCGAGCCCCTTGCCGCTGCTCGGGCCGCCCGGGTTGCCTCCCCTGCGGTTCGGGCCGGGCTGCGGGCCACGCTCGAGAAGGTCGAGGCATTTGATGTTGCCGCGGCAACCGTGACCGAGACGCTGCAGCTGGATGCCCGCGTACACCAGGGCATCTATGCCGCCGCTGCCAACCCGCATCTGGAGGACATCCTGATCCGGTACGACAACCTGGCAACGCGGATCTGGTGCATGGTGATCGACCGCCTGCCGGACCTGTCCCACCATGTGCGCGAACACCTCGATCTGCTCCGCGCCGTCATCGACGGCGACGAGGAGCGGGCTTCCGAGCTTGCAAAGGTCCACGTGAGCGGGTTCGAACACGCGGTACGCGAGGCACTCTTCAACGCCTAGATCCGCTGCTCCACCCCGTCTGTTGACATTGGATGTGACCTGCACCATACTCTGAGTTCACATTGATATATCAATCAAATATCAGTGTTGGATTCTTATGAGCGGCGATGGCGCCGGTGAACGGAGTGACCAGTGAATTCCCAGGCAACCCTTGAAGCCCCATTTCGTGCCTCCGGCCTCGACCTCGAACAAGGCAGGCAGGACGGCGGCATGTCGAAGAAGCCCCTCGGCCTCCGGGCAGACTGGGCGCGCCTGCCCGGCCGCAGTGTTGAAGTGTGGCTGCTGGGGGAGCTCGTGGCCAGTGGCGTGGTGGACCAGGCTGCGGAGGACGGCTCGGTGCTCTGGATAGCCGCTGAGGGCATCAGCACCCGGCGGATCTTCGATAAGTCATCGGGCTACCAGATCTGGGTGTGACCATCCCTGGCGCCCTCCGTGCTGCCGGTCCTACCGCAGTCCATGGCTGTGGGCCAGCGCAATGGCTTCGGTCCGCGAGGCCACGCCCAGCTTCCTGAACAGGTTCCGCACGTGGAACTTGACCGTGTTCTCGCTGATGTTCAGCGCGGCGGCTATGCTTCGGTTGCGCTGCCCCGCAGCCAGTAGTTGGAGGACCTCGAGTTCCCGGGCCGCGAGGTTCCAGCCCGAGACGTCTGCCGGAGAAGCTGGCGCATCCAGGGGCAGCGTTACGGAAATGTCCGCGCCCCAGCCCGGCATGAGATCGACTTCCATGCGGCCGTCGAGTGCCTGGACCCTGCGGTGCAGCCGTTCCATGTTCGGGGCGTCAGCCGAGAGTCCGCCCCGCCCGTCGTCCCGGACGTTGATCAGCAGGTTTTCGCCGTCGCAGTCCCACTGGGTCCGCACCCGGCGGACCTCCGGCTGCTCCATCATGGCCAACAGCAGGCCGCGCACTATGGCCCGCGCCGCGATGGCTACCTCCCCGGGCAGCGCCCTGCCGTTCAAGGGGGGTTCGATGAATTGCACGTCGATCCCACTGAACCGGGTCAGCGGACGCAGGTCCTCACGAAGCCGTTTGAAAGCGGTGGCCACCGGTTCCTTCACCAGTTCTGCCGTCTGGTCGTTGTGCGTGCGCAGTTCCACCAGCGCCTTGGCCGCGGCGTCACTGACGGTGGCCCGTGCCGTTGCGTCATCCAGGGAGCCTGACCGTGCGGCGGCCAAGATGGTTTCCAAGGTTGTGGAATGAAGGTCCACCAGCTCGCTGGTGACCCTGATGCGTTCCGCCGATGCTGCCCTTGACTCCAGCAGATAGGACGGCGGCGCATCCTTCACCTTCTCCTGGATCCGGCGTGCTGCCATTTCCCAGAGATATGACACCAGGGTTAGGTCCATGCGCTCCATGTCCCCGGCCTGCTGCCGGCCCCCGGGCGTCCCGCTATAGCTAATGACCAGCAAAGCGTTGCTCGGAGCGTACCTCAGTGCGAAGGCCTGCCGTTGCCTGCCTGCGATCTGTGCCGGTCCTGTCCAAGGCCCCTCACCGGCCACCTGGTCGCGCAGCTGCTGGAGTTCACCGATCGATACCCGGGCCACTACCTCCTCCTCGCCCGCCTTCTTCTGCGGGCGCCCGGTGCATTCCTCCGTGAAGATCACCAGGGCGTCCCCGCCGGTGTAGGGGCGGACAGCTTCGCGCAGCCGTTCGGCAATGGCGGAGAGGGGCGCATCCGCGATCCGGGCGACAGCGCGGAGCAGGGGCCAGGGCAGGGCGGGTCCGGGTAAGTCCGTAACCAGCCGAACGGGCGGGGCGCTCTCATTCATTCAGACAGATTACGCGAAGAATGCGGCGTTCACCTACCCGAATGGGTGGTGGAAATCATCCCGAATTGGCGTTTCGCCTACCCTCCCGTGTCGGCACGATGGATACCAGGCACACGACAAAGGAGGAGATATGGACTCAACTGTTCTCACCGATCCCGCAGTGGAAGCAGCCGGCGGGGCCATTACGGGCAATATCTCCCTGGTTTTAGGGGAGATCACGAACACCGCGGCCCGCATCAGCCCGGACCGGCTGCGCCAGGCTGCGTCGATGCTGGAGAACGCCGACCGCGTCTTTGTGGCAGGGGCAGGCCGCAGCGGCCTGGTGTTGCGGATGGCAGCGATGCGGCTGATGCACCTCGGCCTTGTGGTCCACGTGGCCGGGGACACCACCACCCCCGCCATCCGGAAGGGCGACCTTCTGCTCGTGGCGTCCGGCTCCGGCAGCACTTCGGGGATCGTGAAGGCCGCCGAGACCGCCGCCAAGGCAGGGGCGCGGATCGTCGCCTTCACCGCCAACCCCGGTTCCGCGCTCGCGGGACTGGCTGACGCCGTCGTGCTGCTGCCCGCCCAGCAAAAGACCGACCACGGCTCCGGCGTGTCCCGCCAGTACTCCGGGAGCCTCTTTGAACAGGTGCTCTTCGTGGCAACGGAGGCGGTGTTCCAAACACTCTGGGACAACGCCGACATCCCCGCCGAGCAGTTGTGGCTGCGCCACGCCAACCTCGAATAGATCTGTCCCCACTTTCCAGTCCTTTGGACAAACCCCAACAGAAAGAAGAAGCAATGAAACTTCAGGTAGCCATTGACCTCCTCACCGTCGAGGACGCCCTCGAGCTGGCCGGCAAGGTGGCCGAATACGTGGACATCATCGAACTGGGCACGCCCCTGATCAAGGCTGCGGGCCTCTCCGCCGTCACGGCCATCAAGGAAGCCCACCCGGACAAGCTGGTTTTCGCCGACATGAAGACCATGGACGCCGGCGAACTCGAAGCCGACATCGCCTTCAAGGCGGGTGCCGACCTGGTCACCGTGCTCGGCTCCGCCGATGACTCCACCATCGCGGGCGCCGTCGAGGCCGCCAAGGCACACAGCAAGGGTGTGGTCGTTGACCTGATCGGCGTTGCGGACAAGGCCACCCGCGCCAGGGAGGTGCGCGCCCTGGGTGCGAAGTTCGTCGAGATGCACGCGGGCCTGGATGAGCAGGCAAAGCCCGGCTTCGACCTGAACGGACTCCTCCGCGCGGGCGAAGAATCGCAGGTGCCCTTCTCGGTGGCAGGCGGCGTGAACGTCAGCACCATCGCAGCCGTCCAGGCCGCAGGAGCCGAAGTCGCGGTGGCCGGTGGCGCCATTTACGGTGCTGCAGATCCGGCCCTGGCCGCCAAGGAACTCCGGGCCGCCATCAACTAACGCCCGGGGGACAGCGGCGGCTCCACCTGGACGGGGGTGGGGCCGCCGCTGTGTCATGCCCTCAGTGAGCCCATTCAGGGATATTTCGCCGACAAATTAGATTCGCCGACAAATTAGACAAGGACGTACCGGTGACTGCGACAGCGTTGTTGATAGGCCTCCGTTCGAAAAAGCGCGGGCGTAATCCGTTGCGGGATCCGCGTGACCGCCGTTTGAACCGGATTGCGGGTCCGTCGTCGCTTGTGTTGTTTGGGGTGACGGGTGATTTGGCCCGGAAGAAGTTGATGCCGGCGGTGTATGACTTGGCGAATCGTGGGTTGTTGCCGCCGAGCTTTGCGTTGGTCGGTTTCGCCCGGCGTGAGTGGGACAAGGAGGATTTCGCCGCCGAGGTGAAGGCCTCCGTGCAGGAGCATGCGCGTACCCCGTTTGATGAGGCGGTGTGGAACCAGTTGTCCGAGGGTATCCGGTTTGTGCAGGGTGAGTTCGACGACGATGCGGCGTTTGAGCGTCTTGGCGAGACGATCAAGGAGCTCGACGACGTCCGGGGTACCCGGGGGAACCACGCGTTCTACCTGTCCATCCCGCCGAAGGCGTTCGAG